>JAFAGN010000079.1 GCA_023422695.1 Pseudomonadota bacterium | reverse complement strand
CCACTCCCTCCCCCGTCATCCGGGCGGTGGCGGGGATGACGATAGTAAGTGAGGCCGAGGATAGACGGCGAGCCTCGCGACCGAAAATTGCGTTTCTTATCGCCACCAGCTTGCAAAGTTGTGCCGCTGATCTAAGGCAACGGCATGACTCGCCCTCGCACCCTGTATGAGAAAATCTGGGACGCGCATGTCGTCGAACAGCGCCCCGACGGTACCTGCCTGATCTTCATCGACCGCCATCTCGTCCATGAAGTCACCAGCCCGCAGGCGTTCGCCGGGCTACGCGCGAGCGGGCGCACGGTGCGCCGCCCCGACCTGACGCTGGCGGTCCCCGATCACAATCTGCCCACGACAGCGCGCACCGATGCGGCGGGCAACCGTCTGCCGATCGCCGACGTCGAAAGCGCCGCGCAGCTGGCCGCGCTCGCCAGGAACGCCCCCGATTTCGGCATCCGCTACATCGATGCGGTCGCCGCCGAACAGGGCATCGTCCATGTCGTCGGCCCCGAGCAGGGCTTCTCGCTGCCCGGCACGACGATCGTCTGCGGCGACAGCCACACCGCGTGCCATGGCGGCATCGGCGCGCTGGCGTTCGGGATCGGCACCAGCGAGGTCGAGCATGTGCTGGCGACGCAGACGCTGTTGCTCCAGCCGTCAAAGACGATGGAAGTGCGCGTCGAGGGCAACGTCGGCTCCGGCGTCACCGCGAAGGACATCATCCTGCACATCACCGGCGTCATCGGCGCCGCAGGCGGCACCGGGCATGTCATCGAATATACCGGCAGTGCGATCCGTGCCTTGTCGGTCGAGGGACGTTTGACGGTCAGCAACATGGCGATCGAGGGCGGCGCCCGCGCCGGACTGATCGCGCCGGACGACGTGACCTTTGCCTATCTGAAGGGCCGTCCCTATGCTCCCAAGGGCGCCGATTGGGACGCCGCGGTCGCTTACTGGACCAGCCTCGCGACCGATCCCGGCGCGGCCTATGACAAGACCGTCGTCATCGACGCCGCCGACATCGCGCCCAGCGTCACCTGGGGGACCAGCCCCGAGGATGTCGTGCCGATCACCGGCACCGTTCCAGCGCCCGACAGCTTTGCGGACCCGTCGAAACAGACCGCAGCGGCGAAATCGCTTGCTTACATGGGCCTCGAACCCGGCACCCGGATGCAGGATGTGGCGATCGAGAATATCTTTATCGGCAGCTGCACCAACAGCCGCATCGAAGATTTGCGCGCCGCCGCCGCGGTATTGAAAGGTCGGCACAAGGCGGCGAACGTCAAATGGGCGATCGTCGTCCCCGGATCGGGGCTGGTAAAGGCGCAGGCCGAAGCCGAAGGGCTCGACCGCATCTTCACCGACGCGGGGCTCGAGTGGCGCGAACCCGGCTGTTCGGCGTGCCTCGGCATGAACCCCGACAAAGTGCCCGCGGGCGAGCGCTGCGCCAGCACCAGCAACCGCAATTTCGTTGGGCGCCAAGGACCGGGCAGCCGCACCCATCTGGTGTCGCCCGCGATGGCGGCGGCGGCGGCGGTGACCGGCAAGCTGACCGACGTGCGGGAATTGATCGATTGAGCATCGCGAAGAGGAGCGGAATGGCATGATCTGGAAAGCTATCGCATCGGCCGCAGCGGCCCTGGCCCTCGCCACCCCGGTGCTCGCGCAGGACAAGCCCGCTCCGGCGGCAAAGGTCGGCCTGACCCGCCTCGATTGCGGCACGGTGCGCGTCAACCGGCTTAACGCCTTTTCAGACACCCAGGCCTATCCCGGACAGAGCCGCGATCTGACCGTCGGCTGCTATCTGATCCGCCACGGCGACCAGTTGATGCTGTGGGATTTGGGCCTGCCGTCAGCGCTGAAGGGCGCCGCATTCACCACCAGCGGGGATATGTCGGCCTCGGTCAGCCGCACGCTCGTCGAACAGCTCGCCGAACTTGGCATCAAACCGGGCGACATCGACGTCGTGGGGATCAGCCATTTTCATTTCGACCACATCGCCCAGCTCCCCGATTTCCCGACTGCAAAGCTCTATATTGGCAAGAGCGACTGGGACCTGCTGACCCAGAGCCCCCCGCCCGCGTTCGTCGATCCGGCGCCTTTCACGCCCTGGATCAGCGGCGGCGGCAAGGTCGAGCCGGTGGCGCGCGATCAGGATATTTTTGGCGACGGTAGCGTCGTGATGCTCGACATGCCCGGTCATACCCCGGGCCACCACAGCTTGCTGGTAACGCTGGCGGGCATGGGGCCGGTGTTGCTGACCGGCGACCAGGCGCATTTTCAGGAAAATTACGACAGCAATGGCGTGCCGACCTTCAACACCAACCGCGCCGACACGCTGGCCTCGTTCGATCGCTTCAAGGCGCTGGCCAAAAATCTGAAGGCGACGGTGATCATCCAGCACGAACCGCGCGATGTCGCCAAGCTGCCTGCGTTCCCGAAGGCGGCCGAATGATATGACGCCCATCGAGAAAGTCGAAGGCCGCGCGATTCCGTTCGGGCTGAAGAATATCGACACCGACGTCATCATCCCGGCCAAATGGCTGAAGACGATCAGCCGCGAAGGGCTGGGCCGGGGCGCGTTCGAGACGCTGCGCGCCGACCACGACAATCTGTTCGACAACCCCGAATTTGCGGGCGCGCCGATCCTGATCGCGGGCGACAATTTCGGTTGCGGGTCGAGCCGCGAACATGCCGCCTGGGCGCTCGGCGATCTGGGCATCCGCGTCGTCATCGCGCCCAGCTATTCGGACATTTTCTCGGGCAATGCCGTCAAGAACGGCATCTTGCCGGTTGTCCTGCCCCAAGCGGCGATCGACCGGCTGATGGAGGTCGCGGCGACCGACCCGATCCACGTCGATCTCGACACCCAGACGGTGACGACGCCGTTTCAGGACCGCTTCACGTTCGACATCGACCCATTCCGCAAGATGTGCCTGCTGAACGGCCTCGACGAGATTTCGCTGACCGAAAAAAGCGCCGCGGCGATCGCGGCGCATGAAGAGAAGATTGCAACGACGCAGCCCTGGCTCACGCCGACGCTGGCATAAGGAGAAGATGATGAAGGCTCTCTTGTCGACCGCCACCGGCGGCCCCGAAACGCTGACGCTGGGCGAATTGCCGCGGCCGACTGCTGGTCCGGGCCAGATCGTCATCGATATCAAGGCCTGCGCGGTCAATTTTCCCGACACGCTGATTATCGAGGATAAATATCAGTTCAAACCCGCGCGCCCCTTTGCCCCGGGCGGCGAAGTCGCCGGGCTGGTGGCCGAGGTCGGCGAAGGCGTGACCGGATTCAAGGTCGGCGACCGGGTCATCGCGGGCTGCGGCAACGGCGGCATGGCCGAAGCCGTCGCGGTCGGCGTCCACAATGTCTATCACCTGCCCGAAGGCCATCATTTCGCCGAGGGCGCGTCGCTGCTGATGACCTATGGCACCAGCATCCACGCGCTGGTCGATCGCGGCCATATCCAGGAGGGCGACACCTTGCTCGTGCTCGGCGCGTCGGGCGGCGTCGGCATCGCCGCGGTCGAACTGGGCAAGGCATTCGGTGCGCGCGTCGTCGCGGGGGTGTCGAGCGAAGAAAAGGCCGACATCGCCCGTCAGGCGGGCGCCGACGAAGTCGTCGTCTATGGCCGTCAACCGTTCGACAAGGACCAGTCGAAAGAGCTCGCGAACCGGTTCAAGGAAGCGGTCGGCCCCGGCGGCGCCAACGTCATCTATGACGCCGTCGGCGGCGATTATGCCGAACCCGCGCTGCGCTCGATCGCATGGGAAGGCCGCTATCTCGTCGTCGGTTTTCCTGCCGGCATCCCGCGCCTGCCGCTCAACCTGACGCTGCTGAAAAGCTGCGATGTCGCCGGCGTGTTCTGGGGCGCGTTTGTCGCGCGCGAACCCGAACGCAACCGGGCACATGTCGCGCGCCTGTTCCAGCTGTGGGAACAGGGCAAGATCAAGCCGCGCGTCACCGGCACCTACGCCCTCGCCGACGGCGGCCGGGCGATCGCCAAGCTGGGCGATCGCAGCGCGGTCGGCAAGCTGGTCGTTACCGTCTGAAATATCGGCCCGATTCGTCGCTGACGGCGGCGCTGCACCGTCTCGCGGCGCCGACGGGACGGCTCGAAGTGCGGGTGACGCCCGGCGCCGGACGCGACGATGTGGCGATCGACGGGTCGATCGTACACCTGCGCGTCACGGCGCCGCCCGCCGACGGCGCCGCGAACGAGGCGGTGCTTCGCCTGCTCGCGGCAGCGCTGGGCCGTCCGCGCCGCGACCTCACCCTGCTGCGCGGCGCGACCGCACGGATCAAACTCATCGCCGTCGCGGCCGATTGATGTGGCCGAGTTAACGCTTTGGCAGGGGCTGTGCCTTATGACCGATGGCAGGACTATCTGGTCAGGGCACAACCATGGCGACTCGCCGCGCAAAGGCTGACGAAAGTAACGCGAGCATCGCGAATATTTCGCGCACCCGCCGCGCGCAGCTCGTCGCCGAGTTCGAGGGCGAGCTGGGCATCGACTACAAGGCGCGCGCGAAGGCCGCCGAGGCCGAACGGCTCTGGCAGATTCGCAAGACCTTCATCGTATGGACCGTCGCGCTGATCTTTTTCGCCATCGCGTGTCAGAAACTGTGGGTGATGGGGCAGGACGTCGATCGCCCCTTCTCGGATCTCAATCCGATCGAAGAGTGGTTCTAGACCATATTACCAAATTTTGGTAATCTCGCGAAATGGCCATCAAGAACACCTCGGTCGCCCTCGGCGAACCCTTCATCCAATTTGCGCGCCGCAAAGTCGAATCGGGCGAGTTCGCGACGGCGAGCGAAGTCGTGCGCGAAGCGATGCGGCGGTATATTGCCTATGACGATCGCGTAGAGGCACTTCGGCGCGAGATTCAAAAGGGCATCGACAGCGGCCCTGCCCGACCGTTCGACTGGGATGAATTCATTACCGAGATGAAGGCTCCACACGGAAACCCAAACGCTGTCTGAAGCGCTGGTTACGTCTCGCTACCGACTAAATTAGATTCTCTGAATTACCAGTCGATATAGCTGTCTTTTGGATCCGGCCAATTGTCATTTAGATCTGCCTGAACCGAAGCCACGTACTTGTCGTCTGCTGCCGCTACCTCACCGCAATAACCGTTTCCGGCAGTCCAAGTTTCGAAGCGAAAGCAAACGTCATCAATATTTTCTGCGCCAACGTCGTCGGACAAAAACGCTATGCCTGCAGAGGTTACCCGCAATTGCCGATGCTCAGAGTCATCCTTGCTCTCCAAGAGTTTTCTAACCTCTTGAAATGTTGCGCCGCCCGGTTTTGTCAGGTCGATATAAACCATCAATAAACCCGCGCCTTCGGCTTGATATACTCGACATCGTCCGACAGCGTGTATTCGTGCACCGGACGGTAATCGAGCCGCACACCGCCGCCCTTGCCGCCCCAACCGTCGAACCACGCCACGGTGTGCTTCATCCAATTCGCGTCGTCGCGGTTCGGGAAATCTTCGTGCGCGTGAGCGCCGCGGCTTTCCTTGCGGTTGTGCGCCGAATGCATCGTCACCGTCGCCTGGCTGATCAGATTGTCGAGCTCGAGCGTTTCGACCAAATCGGTGTTCCAGATCAGGCTGCGGTCGGTGACGCCGATGTCGTTCATCCGCTGATAGGTTTTGGTCAGCTTTTCCTTGCCCTCGGCCATCAGCTCATCGGTGCGGAATACCGCGGCATGCGCCGACATCGCGCGCTGCATTTCGGTGCGGATCTCGGCGGTCGGCGACCCGCCCTTGGCGCGGCGGAAATGGTCGAGGCGGCCGAGCGCAAGGTCGGCGCTGTCGGTCGGCAGCGGCTGCTGCGCCGCGCCCGGCTTGATGATGTCGCGGAGGCGATGCCCCGTGGCGCGGCCGAACACGACGAGGTCGATCAGGCTGTTCGAGCCAAGGCGGTTCGCGCCATGCACCGACACGCAAGCCGCTTCGCCGACCGCGAACAGGCCGGGGACCACGGTGTCGGGGCCGTCCTTGCCGAGCGTGACCACTTCGCCATGATAATTACACGGAATCCCGCCCATATTATAATGGACCGTCGGCACGACCGGCAGCGGCTGGCGCGTCAGGT
Source organism: Pseudomonadota bacterium (assembly GCA_023422695.1). Lineage (GTDB taxonomy): Bacteria > Pseudomonadota > Alphaproteobacteria > Sphingomonadales > Sphingomonadaceae > Sphingopyxis. The sequence continues at coordinate 21,859 of JAFAGN010000079.1, read as the reverse complement.
CGACGCCCGCGAACACCTTGCCGCTTTCGGTGATCCCGGGCAGCCGCTCGGCGAGCACCGCGGGATCGATATGGTCGAGGTGCAGGAAGATATGGTCGCCGTCCGGGCCGACGCCGCGGCCTTCGCGGATTTCGAGCGCCATCGAGCGCGACACGACGTCGCGCGACGCCAGATCCTTCGCCGACGGGGCATAGCGTTCCATGAATCGCTCGCCCTCGGAGTTGGTGAGGTATCCGCCCTCGCCGCGTGCGCCTTCGGTAATCAGCACGCCGGCGCCGTAGATGCCGGTCGGGTGGAACTGGACGAACTCCATGTCCTGCAAAGGCAGTCCGGCGCGCAGCACCATGCCGCCACCATCGCCGGTGCAGGTGTGCGCCGAGGTCGCGGTGAAATAGCTGCGGCCATAGCCGCCGGTCGCGAGGACAACCGCCTGCGAGCGGAAACGGTGGATGCTGCCGTCGTCCATGCACAGCGCGATGACGCCGCGGCACACCTTTCCGTCAGGGCCGTCTTCCATGATCAGGTCGAGCGCGAAATATTCGATGAAGAAGTCCGCGTCATACTTCAGCGACTGCTGGTACAGCGCGTGCAGCATCGCATGGCCGGTGCGGTCGGCGGCGGCGGCGGTGCGCTGCACCGGCGGGCCTTCGCCCATATTCTGCATATGGCCGCCGAACGGGCGCTGGTAGATCGTGCCGTCGGCGTTGCGCGAAAACGGCACCCCGGCATGTTCCAGCTCGTACACCGCCGCAGGCGCCTCGCGGACCATATATTCGATCGCGTCCTGATCGCCGAGCCAGTCGGACCCCTTGACCGTGTCGTACATGTGCCATTGCCAATGGTCGGGCGAATTGTTGCCGAGCGAGGCGGCGATGCCGCCCTGCGCCGCCACCGTGTGGCTACGCGTCGGAAACACCTTGGTGATGCACGCGGTCTTCAGCCCGGCTTCGGCGCTGCCCATCGTCGCGCGCAGCCCGGAGCCGCCGGCGCCGACGACGACGGTGTCATAGATATGGTCGATGATCTTGTAAGCGTCGGTCATGTCACATGCCCCCCGGGCCGGCCACAGCGGGTGCCAGCGCGATGCGGACGATCGTGAAGATCCCGTAGGCGGCGCCGCCGATGGCGTAGAAATTGAGCAAAACGGTGGCGAGCAGCAGCATCGGCCCGTGGACATAGTCCTCGAGCAGCACGGTCAGGCCCAGCCGCAGATGCCAGAAGACGCTGACCACCATCAGGATCAGCGCCAGCGCCACCATCGGGTCCGACGCCCAGCGCAGCACCGCGGAATGATCGCCCAGCGGCAGCCGGATCAGCGACACGAACAGAAAGCCGACGAGGAGGATATTGCCGAGCGCGGTCAGCCGCTGTTGCAGCCAATGCTGCGAGCCATGCCCCGACGAACCGAGGCCGCGGACTTTGCCCAGATGCGTGCCATTGCCCATCAGAGTGCCTCCGCCATGATATAGAGCCAGGTCGCGGCGGTCGCGAACACGCCCGCGGCGATCACGACGGTCGACCACAGCTTGTTCGATTTGAGTTCATAGCCCGCGCCGGTGTCGAGCACGAAATGGCGCAGGCCCGAAAACAGGTGCTGGAAAAACGCCCAGGTCAGCCCGACGAGGACGACCTTGCCCAATATGTTGGTGATCTGGTGGAACAGGCTGATTTCCGGGCTGGGGTCATGCCAGATGCACGCAACGAATGCCGCATAGGCGTCCGGCCCCGCGGCGATCGCGCCCAGCCACCACAGAAACAGTCCCGCGCCGACGATCGCCAGGCCGTCGCCGCTGGCACGGTGCAGGATCGAAACCGCCATATGCGGTCCCCATTTATACACCTGCAAATGCGGCGCCTGCGGACGCGCGCTCGGTTCGTTTCCAGCCATATCAGCCCCGTTCCTGACTCTGTTCGGTCGATGCGCGCCGGTTTAGCGCGGCGCGCGCGATATGCAATTGCTTAGCGGGCAGCGGGGAATAATTCCGCGCTGTTGGCTCGTCACCGACCGGCGAGCGGCATCAATGGCAGCTGGCGACTAGAAGCTGACGCCGATCCTCCCTGTGGCGCAGCCATGGGGAGGTGGCAGCGCGAAGCGCTGACGGAGGGGCTATGGCGCTACCGTTGCCGCCCCTCCACCATCCGCTTCGCGGACGGTCCCCCTCCCCATCGCTGCGCGACGGGGAGGATCTATAGTATCGTCATCCCGGCGAACCCGAGGCCACTGACGTTATAACTCTGTTGGCGCCCGGTTGTTGGTTGTCGTTCACAAAGTCAAGAATGCCCATCAGCGACCCGTGGAGGGTGGCGTGAACCTCGCCGCGCTTGGCGCCGGGATGTAGAACGATCTTGCCGACAAGCGAGCGAATGTCGCTCGAAGCATCGAGCTGAGTTTCCGGGTCTTCGAGCGTTTCGGTGAGCCGGGCCACCTTGGCCTTGTAGATTTCAGCAATGCCCGGATGAATGTCGGGAATATGCTGCGGGGTGTCGGCGAGCCGTGCGGTGATCTCCTGCTTTTCGCGTTCGAGTTCAGCCATGCGGGCCTTCATGTTGGGTTGGTAGAGACCATCCTCAATCGCCGCCATGATGCCCGCGACCGCGCGGTCGATCTTCGCCAGCGCACGGACGTCGGCATCGGCCTGAATGCGACGCTCACGGTTCTGGCCATTGATATGCGCCGCATAGGCCGCCACCGCTGCGTCGATCTTGTCCGCCGACACAAGGCGATCGGCGATACCGGCCAGCGCCCGGCGTTCCAACTCCGCACGCCGTATTGTGCGACCATTTGTGCATGAGCGGCTGCGATAGCGACCAACACAGCCGTAACGGTCTCCGACGACAAGCGCATATGTCCCGCCGCAGACGCCGCATTCCAGCAAGCCGGAGAGCAGATAGGCCGGACGCCGCGCCTGATGCAGCGAACGGGTCTGTGCTGCTTGCTTGATGCCGACATAGCGGTCGGCAACGATCTCCTGCTGGCGCTTCACCGCAGCCCAAAGTTCGTCACTGACGATGCGCAGTTCCGGCGCCGCATTGCGGATCCACTCGGACTCAGGATTGAGGCGCATGACTTCCTTGCCAGTGCTGGGGTCTTTCACGCTGTGTTTGTGGTTCCAGACGCGGACGCCGACATAAAGTTCGTTGTTGAGGATGCCCGTTCCGCGGCGCACGTCGCCACGAATGCTGGTGTCGCGCCACGCCTTTGCCGCAGGTCCGGCAACACCGTCGGCATTGAGGTCGCGCGCAATCGCAAGCGGGCTTTTCCCGGCGGCGAACTCGCGAAAGATGCGATCGACGATCATCGCCTGCGCCGGATCGATCTCACGCTCGCCGCGTACCAAGTCACCTTCGCTGCTCAGCCGTCGAACCATCCGGTAGCCATAGCCCACGGCGCCAGCCGAGAATCCCTTCTCGACCCGCCCGCGCAGGCCGCGATGCGTCTTCTTGGCGAGGTCTTTCAGGAACAGGGCGTTCATCGTCCCCTTGAGCCCGACATGCAGCTCGGAGATTTCGCCCTCGGCGAGCGTGACCAGCGGGACGCGCGCAAACTGGAGATGCTTGAACAGCGTCGCCACATCGGCTTGGTCGCGTGACACGCGGTCGAGCGCCTCTGCAATTACGATATCTAACTTGCCCGCCTGTGCGTCGGCAACCATCCGTTGGACCCCAGGCCGCAGGATCAGGCTAGCGCCGGTGATTGCCGCGTCCTGATAGGTCGCGGCAATCTCCCAGCCCTCCCGCGCCGCGCGTTCGCGGCAGAGAGCGAGCTGATCTCCAATCGATGCCGCATTCTGTTGGTCGGAGGAATAGCGGGCGTACAGCGCAGCGCGGATCATTACATCTTCCTTTGCAATGGCGGGACAAACGCCCGCTCAGCCGGTTTGGACAGTGTCGCGCGCGATGACCTTAGGGTCAACGCTCGGGCGGCCTCGCATTTTTTGCTAACGGCTCATTGTCATTCTCCGCTTCGCGGGCGCGGATATGTTCCCGAGCGATGTGCCGCCCAATGGCCTGTGCGATGCGGGTCAGAGCCGCATCGACCTGGGCGGCGCGCAGGACAGGCTCATTGTCGTTTGCCGCAACGCATCCGGGCTCGGGCCGCGCGTCACCCTCTTGCATGGCCATGTCCACCATTTGCGTCGCCATTGTCATTATCGGCGCGGTAAGCGGGCGGATCGGCGATCCACCGATCGACGGCGGACTCGTGCCAGCCCGCACCGTGAATGCTGATCTTGACCTGTGACGGGAACGTGCCTTCGGCAATCTTGCGATAGAGAGTCGACCGGGACAATCCGGTGCGGGCAAGGACGGTGCGGAGGCGGATGATTTTCTCTGGTTCGGGCATAGGTTCTATTCCATCGACTGGCAGTGGTTGGGCTCCCTTGGGAGAAAGATGGCAACAGCCGAAAAGCGGCGCAAGAGTGCCAAAAATGGCACCATCGGCCGTTGTCGGCGTCTGTCGTCCCCTGTCGTTTCCTGACGTACACTGGCGTCGCGAATTATTTTTCCCACGACGTCCCGAAGACACGCTTGGTGCCAGACTTTGGCACCGACCTCTCTCTGTTCGCCGCGCCAGCGACGATGCGACTCGGGCAATTGTGGCCTGGACATGAGCCCGCGCAAACGGTTCGCTGCCTACCGACTACGGACGCATCACTGGAATCACACCCGCGTCCCCGATCGAAGCGGGCACAGTCCAGAACGTGCAGGTTGGCGAGAGAGCCTTGGCTGTCACGATATTCTCCACCGGCGCGATGATCGCTCGCGTTGCGCCCGAATGATGGAGCGCCGCACTCGGTTAGAAAACTAGCTCTCTGGGTTGTTTCAGAGCATTTTGAGGAATCTGGCGCCGAAATGTTCGACGCATCGCAGTCGCCGCGGCCAATCTCCGGCACACAGTCGAACCAGAGTCGCGATCAATGTCTGTCACACTCTGGCGAGTTCCGCTTTGCGCCTGATATACGCCGTTAGCATCAGGGGTCGGAGGGTCTCCAAAGCGGACGGTCGATCACCCCTGAAGTGCAGCCCCCTCACCACCTTTTTTCTTCTCGGCGGAACGGAACAAGTTCGTTGCCCGCCAATCGCGAGCAGGAGGTAGAAACCGGCAATTGTTTTTTTGGTGGAACGCCTATAGAACGGCATGGCGATTTGGGGGCGATCGGTTTTCCTGTAATTTCAGGGCGTTACCGTAGCAAGGCAGCACGGAAGTTGATCATGAAGTCAGTCGGCACAGCCGCAAGTGCGATTTATCCGTGACGACGGCCACCCATCTCATTGCCCTGCTCCAGAGCCATTTCGAAGGCGACGACGAGCAGTTTTACACGATCGCGATGCAGGCTGCGGCCAATGAAGCACGGCGCGGGCACGGCAAGCTTGCCCAGCAGCTTCGCGATCTCGTCGATGACGCGCGCGCGCGCAAGAAGGCGCCGGTGCGCGGCAATGCCGTCCCGCTCGTCCAGCCCAAGGGCGATCTCGCGAACCTCGTCTCGGTCAAATATGTCGACACGCGTATGTCGAGCATGGTGTTGCCCGAGGATTTGCGCGACCGGCTCCACCGTGTCCTGGTCGAGCAGCGCCAGCAGCACCGATTACGCCAGCACGGGCTCAAACCGCGCCGCAAACTGCTTCTGATCGGTCCGCCGGGTGCCGGCAAGACGATGACCGCCGCCGCGATGGCTGGCGAGCTCAAGATGCCGCTCTTCACCGTGCTGCTCGACGGCCTGCTCACCAAATTTCTCGGCGAGACGGCGTCGAAGCTGCGGACCGTTTTCTCGGCGATGACCGAGACGCGCGGCGTCTATTTCTTCGACGAATTCGATGCGATTGGCGCACGGCGCAGCGAACGCAACGACGTCGGCGAAATCCGCCGGGTCCTCAACTCCTTCCTGCAATTTCTCGAGGAAGACGAGAGCGAAGGGTTGATCATCGCGGCGACGAACCATCCCGAACTCCTCGATCCCGCGCTGTTTCGCCGCTTCGACGATGTGATCGAATATGCCTTGCCCGGTCAGGAGGTCGCCCGAGCGATTCTAAAGAGCCGCCTGTCGACCTTCGACACCAAGGGGGTCGATTGGAAATCAGTCGTGGCGGACGCTGCGGGGCTGAGCCAAGCCGACCTTGCCCGTATCGCCGATGAAGCCGCGAAATATGCGCTGCTCGCCGATCGCGAGCGGATCGAGGCATCCGATCTTCTTCGGGCGGTTGGCGAGCGCAAGGCCGCGGCGCGTCGATAACGATGGCTGACGAGCCCGCGCGGCCCCACTCGCATTTCTATCTTCCCGGCTCGGGCAAGTCGCTCGGCTACACCGCCTACGCTGCCGGCGGGGGCGGTTGGACGGTGCCTCCGCGGGACCGGGCTGTGCACGCGGCACAGCTGACGCAGGCACTCACCGACGTTGTCGTCGCCGGCGAGACCCTGATCGCGACCCGCGACCCGCTGGTTGCCGCGGGGACGCCGGGTTTCTACATCGAATTCCAGCTGCCCGCCGATCAGGCGGGCATGGTCGACAAGCTTGAGCGTAAGACAAAGAATTTTCCGATCGAACTCGTCACCGTCCAGCCCATGGACAATGATTTCGTTGCCGCCACCGTGTTCGTTCCGGAATCGCAGCGGAACTATTATCTCGGCAAGGTCCAAGCTTATCAGGCCGAGGATAATGTCCGCGAAAAGGTGCAGCCGGACGGCTCGGTCGTGCAAACCAGCAAGCCCAAGAACGAGCGCCTAGTCGCGTCGATCGAAACCGCCCGGTTGGCGGTCGCACGATCCTTCTACACCGATTCGGCGGAGCTTTTCCCCGCTGCCGGCGCCGCGGCCTGGTGGGAGGTTTGGCTGCGCAAGGGCACGCGCGAGCGCTTCCAGACTGCCGCCGGGATATTGAACGTCGCGGTGCGGGAGGCCAGTCTCGAATTTGCCGAACGCGAAGTAGTGATCGTCCATGCGACGGCAGAGGATCTGGGCCGGATCATCGCCAATACCGATACGATCGCCGAACTTCGGATGGCGCGCGACACGCCGGGCTTCTTCATGGGGCTCGGCGGCGGCGAGCAGCACCTATGGGCGGCCGATCTTGTCGATCGCCTCGACCCTTGTGATGCCGATGCGCCGGCCGTCTGTCTTCTCGATTCGGGCACCACACTCGGCCACCAACTGATAGGACCTCTGCTCAACGCGGCCGATCAGCAAGCCTATGACGCGGGCTGGGCGGTCGAGGACGTCAGCGCGCTCGTTCATGGCGGGCATGGAACGCAGCTGTCTGGCATCGCGCTCTACGGCGATTTGACCGACATATTGGCGAGCGCGGGACCGATCACCGTCAAACATCGGCTCGAGTCGGTGAAGATCTTGCCCGACAATGGCGCCAATGACCCCGATCTTTATGGGGCGATTACGGCGCAGGCAATCTCTCGCGCCGAGATTGTGGCGCCCGATCGGCCGCGCGCGATCTGCCTCGCGATCACCAGCCCTGGCGATCACTGGCGCGGGCGCCCGTCGTCTTGGTCGGCACAGCTCGACGCGCTCGCGTTCGGCCGCGACGAGATTCCACGTCTGCTGACGGTCGCGGCGGGGAATATCCGTGAGCCAATCGTCGCCGCGGACTACCCCGCGCGCAACGATCTCATGCCGATCGAGAGTCCGGCGCAGGCGTGGAATGCGCTCACCGTGGGAGCTTTCACTGAGAAATCGGTGATCGCCGATACAACCTATGCGGGCTGGAACGCGCTGGCCGGGGTCGGCGACATCACCCCGCGTAGCCGCACCTCGGTCAGCTGGCATCGTGACTGGCCGCTAAAGCCCGACATCGTTTTCGAGGGCGGAAATATCGGTGTCGATCCCGCGTCGGGGCTTGGCGATCATGTCGATGATCTGGCGCTGCTGACGACTTATCGCAATATCGCCGAACGGCCGTTCACGACGACCGGCGATACCAGCGCCGCCACCGCGCTAGGCGCAAGAATGGCAGCCCGCATCTTGGCCGAGCGCCCGACGCTGTGGCCCGAGACGGTGCGCGGCCTGATCGTTCACTCGGCCGAGTGGACTCCCGCGATGACCAGCTACCTCGGCGAAATCAACAAAGCGGGATTGCTGCGCCGCTATGGCTTCGGCGTACCGTCGCTCGCGCGCGCGATCGGTAGTCTCGACAATGACGTGACGATGGTCGTCGAAGACAGCCTGTCACCGTACAAGATCGCGAACAGCAAAGCGGTGACTGACGAGCTGATGGTTCATGAGCTCGTCTGGCCCCGCGAGCGCCTGCTCGAGCTTGGCGGAAAGGTTGTGCAACTGCGGATAACACTGAGCTATTTTATCGAGCCGAATCCCGGCGAACGCGGACAATCGCGCCGCCACAGTTACGCGAGCCACGGCTTGCGCTTCGCGCTGAAACCCGCGGACGAAAAACTCGATTTATTCCTGCGCCGGATCACCTCGGAGGTCGGGACCCGCCCGCCTCCCCGGCAAGGAAGCGACGCCGGCTGGACCATCGGCCCACAGCTTCGCCATCGGGGGTCGCTTCACGGGGATATATGGGAGGGTACCGCCGCCGATCTCGCCGAGCGCAACAGCATTGTTATCTATCCAACGGGCGGCTGGTGGCGCGAAAATCTAGCGCAGGAACGCGTCGGAGAACGTGCGCGCTATAGCCTAATTACTACAATTCGCGCTGCTGAGGGTGTGGATCTCTATTCCGAGGTCAGCGCCCAAATCGTACCCCAGGTTCCCACCGAAATCGCGATCGAAATTTGACCCCCTGATCGACGGGTCAGGGCCTTGAGTTTGTAGATGCTGCGTGACCGTTCGGAAACGCTATCGCGCGAGAATGCCATGACACTTCAAGGGATGAAAGAACCGAAGACCGAACAGGAGGCCAGCGCCACGCTACATCTGCTGGTGGACACCTGTGTTTGGCTGGATATCGCAAAAGACTATCGCCAGCGGGCAACGATTGGCGCCTTAGAGCAAATGATCGAAAGCAGCGCTGTAAAGCTATTGGTTCCGCAACAGGTCCTCGACGAGTTTTCCCGAAATAAGGATCGAATCATCGCAGATGCCGGCAAAAGTCTGTCGAGCACGTTCCGACGGGTGAAGGAAGCATTGGCCGCATTGGGCGGCCCGGATGACAGAACCGCCACGCTGAGCCAACTGGATGATGCTGATCATAAGATTTCGATCCTTGGCAGCGCTGTGAATGATTCGATCGACAAGATCGAAGCCATGTTCGCCGCAGCCACGATCCTCAGCACATCGGACTCGATTAAGCTCCGGGCGGCCGAGCGAGCGATCGCAAAGCGTGCGCCATTTCATAAAAGCAAAAATAGTGTCGGCGATGCCATCTTGATTGAACTCTATAGTGAGGTGCTCTCTGCGCTCAACGGCGAAGATGTTTTGGCTTTCGTCACCCACAACAAAAACGACTTCAGCAATCTCAGCGGTGACGAGCGACTGCCACATCCGGACATAGCGTCGCTGTTCGACGGCGAGAGTTCGATCTATTCTCTCAACCTTGCCGAGTTGCTTAATGAATTCGCGCCCGAATGGATGGAGGAGCTCAAGTTCGAGTACGAGTGGAATCAAGAGCCGCGGCGATTGTCCGAAATCCTTGAGGCGGAACATCTGCTCTTCAGGCAGATCTGGTATAATCGGCACTGGAGCCTGCGTACCGCCATTGAAGATGGCAGGCACCGGGTGGTGTCTGAAGCGGAATATTCACGATCGCCTTACAAGCAGGACGAAACCCTCGATTCTGTTTGGAAACAGGCCCTCGCAGCGGCCGATCGCACGGAGAACGAAGTGGGACTAGACTTGCTCGGCCCGTGGAATGATTTCGAGTGGGGCATGTTGAACGGGAAATTGAGCGCGCTCCGTTGGGTGCTCGGTGACGATTGGGACATGCTCGATACGTGATCCAAATCCAGCACCTAGTGTGGGAAGGCGCCCTAAGTGTGACGCGAGAGGGCGAATCCCCGTCAGGGCAAAATCAGAGGAAACTTTCGACCGCTCGCGACTTGGGGACTGTATCGCCGCCGTCCCACCCCGCTCCGCCGGTCGCGATCTAAAAGCAGCCTGAGGGGAATCGATAACGGAGGGCCGAAATAGAGCGGTGAGCGGACGTCATTTCTGAGCGTGTGAGTAAGTTATTAAGGTAGGGACTGCGATTTAAGTCTGCTCCGTCGTATACCATCGACAGTTTCCGCAATCCATTTCGTAGAAATATTTTCCTTCCTGGTAAAACTCGCAGTCGCCGCCATCAATCTTGTAGAGATAGCGTTGATCGTCCCCCGATCTGTAGTGCGTGCATTCCCCGTTCATTGAATAGAGATATTTTCCAGAGAAATATCCATAGGCTTGGCCGTCATTCATTTCATACAAGTAGATCGTCGCCATCAATTCTCCCTCTTAAGGCTACCCGCCGCATTACCCAAAGTGCGCTTTACATGATGGGCAGTTCCATTTTCCAAACACATTAAACGGCGGATGTTGTTGAACCACTCGAACGCGCTGGTGCCTGGTATCGAAGCAGTTCGTGCAAAAACGCCCATCAGGATCATCCGCGAATGCATACACGCCCTCAACTAGGCTCGGCTTCCCTAATTGCCGTGCCTCTAGTTTTTCAATCAACTCCGAATTTTTCGATCGCAGTTCGGCCAGTTCCACTTTCAGGTTTGCAGCCTCCAACTTTGCGTCGCCAAGTTCGCTAGACAAGTCAGCAAGCAACATTTTGAACTCCGCGCTATCGACTTTCTTCGACAGTTCACGGAGTTTTTTAACGACTTCGATCGACGTTTGAATTGCTGCGACGACATCTACCATTGCTCGCTCCCCGTTTGCCACCCAACGCGATGGCCAGATCATCTGCCGAATTACATCCGGTCGCGCGACTAACCCACCGGTTAGCTTCCCAGATACTCCATCCCGTCAGCTTTCGCCAAATTCTCATCCGAAAGCTGAAGGGCCGCTACCGGCAAGGTCCAGCGGTTGCTTTCCGGTTGGCAGTAAATCCGGCGAGATGTCGCCTGTGGGGTGGTTAGCAGACGCGCACGTCGGAGTAGTCGCTCGAACAGCTAGGGAGTCGCTGTCGCACCGTTGCGCATCCTGACAAGCGCACGATCTCAATCAGGCTTGCCACGTCATGCTCGGGGACTGGACCAAAATCCATTTCCCCCCCGCTGCCATTCCATTTCGGAAATCGCGCGATGCTTACGCCGTCATCCGCCAACTTCTGCGATAGCTCCGCCAAGCAAGACTGGCTTCCAGTGACCGAAACTCGCCAATAAATTGGCTTAGATGATGGAGGCTCGCCGCAAGACAAAAGCAGCGACGACAATAAGATGACTGCTGCGTAAATGCGTTGCATGAGACACTGTTACATCATTATGTGTGCATCAGCAAATGATCGCGTCACGTCGACCGCGCGAAGTCGTGGCGAACGTCGGCGATATTGGATCCACGGCTAAACGCCGCTGGTCTGGATTCGGCCATCCGCGGTCATCGTCGGCCCCGTATTCGCTGACCAAGAATGACCAGTTTCAGCGAAATCGGTCATCCCCATGCGGGGCGATCTGCGGCTCTTTCATTTCTTTTTGGGGGGCTTGCTAGACTTGCTGGGTTTGAGGGACGGTGTGTTACCTGGTGTGGTTTTGTTGTCACGGCGACGCTGATCGGGTTTCCCTGTTGATTTTGCTATCGGCTTGGGTCCTGGCTTAAGTGCCATGGGCGCTCTCCTTTTCTTGTTTAAAACCAATGCTGCGCGCAACTTTTGCCTATGTTTTAGGGCGGCGAGGTATTGCGTGACAATCCACACGACTTAAGAATGAAGTCAAGGCTGAATGCTTTTCCCCGCCGGCTAGCAATCGCAGCACCAAGTCGAACAATCGATCCGCAAACAATGCAGCTAGGTCGCCGCGGCGCCCCCGAGATCCGAGAGGGTCTCTCGAAGGGTTTGGCGTCCCGCCTGCGGCGGCCGCGCTCTATTCCGCTGCGCTCCACCGAGCCGCCGCTGCGCGCCGTCTCGTCGGCTTCGCCGTGACGATCGCTGACGCGGGGCCGGAGCCTGGCTCCCGCCCGAAGGTCATCGCGCTGGTGCGCGCTGGCGTTGGCCTCCGGCCGTGCGGGGTGGTCGTCGCTCTCCTCTGAGGCCCGCCCGGCAGGGCGCAACCCCTGCGGGGTCCTCCATTGCATTTCGGCCTGCGGTGCGCCCTGCCTTCATGGCGGACCTCTCCGGTCGCTCTCGCCGCCCACCCCGCTCAGCCGGGGCTGCGGTGGTTTGGAAAGAGCAAAGGAGAAAGTCATCATGGAACTCAAGCATATCGACATCGCCAACCTCTCGGTTTCGTCCGCCAACATGCGCGGTATCGCGAAAAAGCCGGACCTCACCAACATTCTCCCGTCGATACGGGCGCGCGGGATTCTGGTGCCGCTGATCGTCCGACCGGGATCGGAAGATGGAAGCTACGAGATCGTCGCGGGCAAACGGCGCTATCATGCGGCGCTGACGGTCGCCGAAGAACAGGACGGCATCGATCCGCTCCCCTGTGCGGTGATGGAAGCCGGGGACGACGCGGCGGCGCTCGAAGCCTCGCTGATCGAAAACATCGCCCGTCTGGACCCTGACGAGATCAACCGCTGTGAAGCCTTCACTCGGCTTGTCCGCGAGGGCCGGAGCGTCGAGGCGGTCGGTCTGACGTTCGGGCTGACCAGCTTGCAGGTGAAGCGAACCCTCGCCATCGGTAATTTGCTGCCCCGTATCCGCAATCTCTATCGGGCCGAGAAGATCGATGTCGTCACCATGCGGCACCTGACCCTCGCATCGAAGGCACAGCAGCGCGAGTGGCTGGCATTGCTCGATTGTCCCGAGAAGCACGCACCGACCGGAGCGCAGTTGAAGGCTTGGCTGTTCGGCGGCAGCGCGATTGCGGCCAAGGTCGCGCTGTTCGAACTTGCCGATTACAAGGGCGAGATCATTTCCGACCTGTTCGGCGAGGATCGCTATTTTGCCAGTGCGGAAGACTTCTGGACGACACAGATGATTGCGGTCGAGGATCGGGCCGAAGCGTATCGCGAGGCGGGCTGGTCCGAAGTCGTCGTCATGGAGCGCGGCGCCTACTTCAATTCTTGGGAGCATGACCGTTGCCCGAAGAAGAAAGGCGGCAAGGTCTTCGTATCGGTCAGCCATCGCGGCGAAGTGGCGTTCCACGAGGGCTATATCACGATGAAGGAAGCGCGGCAGCGCGCCAAGGGTGAGCCGGGTGCAGACGCACCCAAGCCGGTGCGCCCCGAAGTCAGTGCCGCGCTTGGCAACTATATCGACCTGCACCGCCATGCCGCCGTGCGCGCGTCGTTGCTGTCCGAACCGGGGATCGCCCTTCGCATGATGGTGGCCCATGCCATCGTCGGCTCGCCACTGTGGCGGGTCGATGTCGAACGGCAGCGCGCGGCGAGCGATGCCATTGCCGAAAGCGTCGAGGTGTCGGCGAGCGAAGCGGCGTTCGATGCGAAGCGCCGTAATGTGCTCGCCAAGCTCGGCTTCGATCCCGAAGCGCCTACCGTGGTTGGCGGTTATAACGGTAATCATGGCGTTGCGGGCCTGTTCACGCGATTGCTGGCGCTATCGGATGATGCGGTCATGAGCATCCTCCCTGTTGTCATGGGCGAGACGCTTTCGGTCGGCACCACCGAGGTCGATATGCTTGGTCAGCTGCTCGGCACCGATATGCGGACGAGCTGGCAGGACGACACGGTGTTGCCCGAACTGATCCGTGACAAGCAGTTGCTCACCGCTATCGTTTGTGAGGTCGCAGGTGCCGACGTCGCCGAAGCCAATGCCGAGGCCACGGCGAAGGTGCAGCGCGGCATCCTCGTTGATTGCCTGACCGGCAGCAATGGCCGGGAGAAGGTTGCAGGCTGGCTTCCCCGCTGGTTTGCGTTCCCGCCGACCGGCTATACAGAGCGCGGCGACATCGGGTGCGTCGAGCGGTCCGAGCGCATCGCGCCGCTGTTCGTCTCGGCGGAGGTCGCGGAAGAACCGGAGATGCGCCAAGCGGCCTAATTGCTTTCGGCAATCGTCCTTGGGGGAGCGGCATCGCCCGCTCCCCCAAATTTTTGGCCCGGTGCAAAGCGCCGGGCATTCTGTTCTTGCCAAAGCGGGCGAACTTCCCGAAGATTCTCGGGACCATGCGCACCGACCTCGATCATCTTCCGGCCGCGAAGCAGCGCGAGCTTGAGCGCATCGTCGAAATCCTGTTCGATGAGTTCGGGCAGGCGACAGAAAACGCGACCGGGCGCCGCAAGGGCGCCCGCATCCTCAAGATCATCCTGTTCGGCAGCCACGCGCGCGGCGATTGGGTCGATGCGCCACTGTCGGCGAACCAGTATAAATCCGACTACGACATACTGGTCATCGTCAGCCAGAAGGAGCTGACCGACCGTGCCGCCTATTGGGCGAAGGCCGAGGAACGGCTGATCCGCGCATACACGATCGAGAATACCCTGCGCACGCCGGTCAATTTCATCGTGCATTCCCTGCATGAAGTGAATGACGGGCTGGCGCATGGCCGCGTGTTCTTCATGGAGGTCGCGAAGGATGGAATTGCGCTTTACGAAGCCGATGGCAGCGAACTTGCAACGCCCAAGCCGAAAACTCCAGAGCAGGCGCTCGATGCTGCGCGAGAGTATTTCGAGGAAAACTCTGCTGGCGCAGCCAGCTTCTTTCGCGGCTATACCGACGCCTTCAAGCATGGTGATTGGAAAAAGGCTGCCTTCGATCTGCATCAGGCAGCTGAGCGCCTGTATCAGGGGTTGCTTCTCTCTCTGACCTTCTACACGCCCTACAATCACAACATCGCATTCCTACGCTCGCTAGCCGAAGGGCTTGATCGTCGCCTTCATGGCATCTGGCCGGAGAGCACTCATGGCGAGCGAGCGATGTTCCAGAAGCTTAAAGAAGCATACACGAAGGCCCGCTATTCGAAGCATTACAAGATCAGCGAGGAAGAACTGACTTGGCTTGGCGAACGCGTCGAGGAACTCGGACGCGTCGTCCATCAGGTTTGTACCGACAAAATCATGGAACTTGAAAAGGCCGCGCGCGGATAGGTCAGACTGGCAATCCTACGGTTGAGAGCCCTCAAGCAAATAGAATTGGTCGTTGGCGCCGCCTAGCGGCACCCCCTGTAGAATCTTTATCGGCCGCCCTTCCGAATAGCCGCCGAAAGGCCGGTAATAATTCATCGCCCATTCGCCGTCCGATTTTTCCGCAACAACCACGAACTCCGTCGAGCCGTTGGGGTGCACGTTGATCCCCGAAAGAACAGCGCGGTCGCCCCGGATAAGCGGTCGGTGGATGCGATAAGTTAAGTGACTGCTGCACTCGTCCACTGTAGCTGGCCTGACTCTCATTTTTCCCCAAGCGAGCCGCGTAGGATCAAATTCACGCGCTGGCAAACCAGGCGCATTCTTTGTGAAAAAAAGCGAGCGTACCTCTGCATGATGATCATCATCCACCGGACCGACGCTCGCCTCCACGGTTTCCCTCTTCAGTCTCTCCAAATCTTGGGCGTCGATACCTAGCAACCCGCCATTTATACAAACGGGAAACACCCTTCGGGCTTCGATACGATTCAAGACCTTGAGAATCAGGAAGCGCGTCGCGGCATTTTCCTGCTCCAACTCCTCGTCCACGGGGGAGGGATAGCGACTTACGACCTCGTCGAGTTGGTTGATCGCTATTGCATAGGCCTTCACACGCTTGTGGAAATCCGGGATTGCGCCCGGCGAAGGGCAATGAGTCGGTATGACAATCTGCTCATCGTCCTGCATGCTGTCGAAATCCAGACGATACCGGAGCCTGATCTTCTCCCTTAGATCGACAAACTGACGATCTGCTTTCTTCAATGAACTTCTCAGGCAAACATATATCCTATGCTGACCCACATCGGCATAGGCTTTGAAAATTTCTGGAGGCACAGCGGCTTCATCATCTGGCGTCAAGCGAGCTATCGCGGGTTTATCCCATACGAGATTTCCAGCGATCATCAGTACGAGGATGCCAAGCGATATTTTCTTCATTTCAACCATGCTCCGGCCGAAGGATGCTTAAATGAGCCTGATAGAGGCACATCCGTTAACAACTGCAATCAGTCGGTCCGAGCAATGACTCTTTGTTACATCTATTCCAGCCTCTCGACTTGCGTAAATTCGGGGTTCTGGCATACTCGTCGTTACGGGATGGAGTGACTGGCGGCCATCCCGAGGATAATCCTGCCAGGCATCATGTAGGTTCGGCCATCTCGGTCGGGCAGTTGCTGATCGCCG
Organism: Pseudomonadota bacterium; assembly: GCA_023422695.1. Taxonomy (GTDB): domain Bacteria; phylum Pseudomonadota; class Alphaproteobacteria; order Sphingomonadales; family Sphingomonadaceae; genus Sphingopyxis. The sequence goes on along the minus strand of JAFAGN010000079.1, from coordinate 5,556 downwards.
CACCAGTGGCCCAGCGGACACCGCTTGCACATCCGCGTGACAACGCGCGGGCCGCCACTGTGCGAGCTGACCATGAGCACCCCAACGAACGACGTTTACGCGCGCGAAGTCGTAATGGCGCGCGTCGGCCATTTGATCCGCCGCAAGCAGCGCGAGATCGAACGGATCACGCGCATCCTGCGCGCCTTCTTCGATCCAAGCCAGGTGCAAGCGCCCGGGCCGGGCCAGATCAAACGCATCATTCTGATCGGTCCTTACGCGCGGCGGTCTTGGTACGAAGATAGCCGGACGATCGACTTTTCAGATTACGAGTTCTGGATCGTCGTCAACCATCCGCTGTTCACCGACGAGCGCTGCTGGCAACGCGCCCGCGCCGTCATCGGCCGCGAGCTTGGCGACCGCTGCGCGGTCGAATTGGAGATTTACGCCAAGTCCGACATCCGCGTCGCGAAGGCCGAGCGCGACACGTTCATCCTCGACCGCATCGAAGCGGGCATCATCCTTTACCGCGCATCGCGCGACGCACCGTTTCATGAACGCGAAACTCGGGAGGCACGGTCATGACCGCGCCGCTGTCTGCCGCGTCCTTCGACGCCTTCTATCGTTCCGAGCATGTTCGACTATTTCATTACTTCCGGAAGAAGGCTAACCGCGAGGCCGCGCCCGATCTCGTGCAAGAAGCCTTTGCCCGGATGCTTCGCAGCGGTGCATTTGAACGGGTCGAAAACCCGCGAGCCTATCTAACGCGGACTGCTCATAACCTGCTCATCGAAAGGGCGAGGACGTGGCACCGGAAGCACTGCATGCTTTATCCGCTCGACGAAGCGCGCGACGCTGCTGTGCTACCCGAGCAAGAACTGGGGTTGGAAGCTGCCCCGCTTAGGAAGGCGTTGCGAAAGGCTATTCTCGGCATGCCGCGCCGGACCCGGCGTATCTTCTTGATGAGCCGGCTGCGACATCAGACCTATCGGCAAATCGCCGAAGAACTTGGCCTCAGCCCCAAGACCGTGGAGCACCATGTCGCGCGCGCTTTGGTACGCTGCCGCAAAGAGTATCGTCGGCAAGGTGGGTTGATATGACCGACTCTCTCAACGCATCACCTCGTGGCAGTCGCTCGCTTGAAATTCTCGCTTGCCGCGTCGCTTCCAGAGGGCGGATGCATGGGCGCCGTCATCGCTGCGCAGCTTGTCGGCCATCCACAGGAAGGCGCCATAGAGCATCGCGCGATCATCGTCGGCGAGGTCGACCAGTCCCGCCTTCACGACGAGGCCGCCCAGCTCGATCAGTTGCCGCGTTCGTTCGCGGCGCTTCACTTGCCAATCGCGCATACCGGTCCGAGCCTGCACAGCATCAAGCCGATGCCGCATGGCTGTCATGCGCCGCGTCATTCGCTGCATCGCGATCACGTCGCGCCGTAGCTTTGCGTGCGCCACGCTGAAAGAAACCCGCGCCCGCTTTGCGCCAGCCCTCCTTCGCATTTGTGTCTTTCGTCGCGACCGCCCCAAGCAAGGCGCCGGTCAGCATCTCGGCATCGAGCGCGTCGGCGCCGGTGGCAATGACGAGTTCGCCGAGCTGGCGAACGCGGCGTTCCTTGAGGGTCTTCGCCTTGGCTTCGAGCGCCTCCAGTTCCGAATCGATATCGCGTGGTTTGCGCATGTCGCATCTCCATGATGGGGTGATGCGCTCATCATAGGGATGCGCCGTCCGATGCGCAGCAAGGTGAGCGGGACAGTCTGGCACAGCCTAGTCCCTCCGCGGATTTTTCCGTGTGAGGGCGCGCTTATACGTCGTGCCGACGTGGCTTTTGAAGTGTAGATGGATTGCCGTCATGGCGATCTTCCATCTCTCGGTCAAAGTCATCAGCCGCGCCGCGGGTCGCAGCGCCGTGGCCGCTGCTGCCTATCGGTCCGCCGAGCGGCTGCACGACGAGCGGCTCGACCGCGCGCACGACTTCACCAACAAGCCGGGCGTCGTGCATAGCGAAGTGCTGCTTCCCGAGAACGCGCACGATGAATGGAGCGACCGCGAACGACTGTGGAATGACGTCGAGGCGTTCGAAAAGCGCAAGGACGCGCAGCTATCCCGCGAGGTCGAGTTCGCGATCCCGCGCGAGATGAGCCAGCAGCAGGGTATCGAACTGGCCCGCGATTTTGTGCAGCGCGAGTTCGTCGACGTCGGCATGGTCGCCGACCTCAATGTCCATTGGGACATGGGCGCCGATGGAATGGCCAAGCCCCACGCGCACGTCATGCTGACGATGCGCGAGATCGTTGTGAACGACGACGACGAAGCCGGGTTCGGGGCCAAGGTCCGCAACTGGAACCGCACCGAACTTGTCGAGCAATGGCGCGAACGCTGGGCGAGCCATGTCAATGAGCGGCTCGCAGAACTCGATATCGATGCGCGGATCGATCACCGCAGTCTCGAAGCGCAGGGAATCGCCCTCGAACCGCAGGACAAGATCGGCCCTGCTGCATCGCGCATGGGGGACCGCGGGCTTGAAGCCGAGCGGCTCGCCGAACATCGCGAGATTGCGCAGCGCAACGGCGAACGGATCATCGCCAACCCGCGCATCGCGCTCGACGCGATCACGCACGACCAATCGACTTTTACCGACCGCGACCTGGCGATGTTCGCGCACCGCAACAGCGACGGGCGCGAACAGTTCGACGCCGTCATCGGTGCGGTGCGCGCATCGCCCGACCTGATCGCGCTCGGCAAGGACGGCCGCGGCGAGGACCGGTTCACCTCGCGCGATATGATCGAGGCTGAGCAGCGGCTGCACCGCGCCGCCGAAGTCATGGCAGCGCGCGAACGCCACCGTGTCGCGGACGCCGACCGGCACCACGCCTTACGCCAAGCGGCTGAGCGCGGTCTGGTCCTGTCGGGCGAACAGCGCACCGCGTTCGATCATATGACCGCGCGGCGCGATCTTGGCATCGTCGTCGGCTATGCCGGGACCGGCAAGAGCGCGATGCTCGGCGCGGCGCGCGAAGCTTGGGAAGCTGCCGGACTCGAAGTGCGCGGCGCCGCGCTGTCGGGCATCGCTGCCGAAGGGCTGGAGAATGGTTCGGGCATCGCCTCGCGCACGATTTCGAGCCTGGAGCATGGCTGGGCGCAAGGCCGCGATCTGCTCACCGCGCGCGACGTTCTTGTCATCGACGAAGCCGGAATGGTCGGCACGCGCCAGATGGAGCGGTTGCTGTCGCACGCAACCGACGCGGGCGCCAAGGTCGTGCTTGTCGGCGATCCGCAGCAGCTGCAATCGATCGAAGCGGGCGCGGCGTTCCGCGCGCTCCACGAACGGCATGGCGGTGTTGAAATCACCGAGGTGCGGCGCCAGCACGAAGGCTGGCAGCGCGAAGCGACGCGCGCGCTGGCCACGGGCCGCACCGGCGAGGCGATCCGCGCCTATGACGAGGCGGCTCTGGTGCGCGCCGCCGAGACGCGGGCAGCGGCGCGCGCGGACCTCGTTGCGCAATGGGATCGCGACCGGAAGCGCGATCCAGACGCCAGCCGCATCATCCTCACCCACACCAATGACGAGGTGCGCGCGCTCAACGAGGAAGCTCGGGAACGGATGCGCGCGTCGGGCGATCTCGGCCCCGATGTCGCGATCAGAGTCGAGCGCGGCGACCGCATGTTTGCTTCTGGCGACCAGGTCATCTTCCTGCGCAACGAGCGCAGCTTGGCGGTGAAGAACGGGACGCTCGGAACGATCGAACAGGTCAGCGAACGCGGCATGACGGTGACCACCGCCGACGGGCGGTCGGTGGCGTTCGAGTTTAAAGATTATGCCCATGTTGATCATGGCTATGCGGCAACGATCCACAAGGCGCAGGGCATGACGGTCGACCGCACCCATGTGCTGGCAACGCCGGGAATGGATAGGCATAGCGCCTATGTCGGACTCAGCCGCCACCGTGACGGTATGAGCCTCCATTACGGCCGCGATGACTTCAAGGATCAGGGCAAGCTCGTTCGCACCCTCAGCCGCGAGCGCGCCAAGGACATGGCGGCGGACTATGCTAAGGCTGACTCGGCGCGGTCATTTGCCGAGCGGCGCGGTATCGCCTTGCGCGAGCGCATTGTCGAAACCGCGAAAAAGCTTCCCGAGAACCTGTCCCGAGCGAGCCGCAGGATTGCAAAGCAAGTCCCCGAAAAGGCCCGCAGCATCTTTGCCGGATTTAAGCCGGTCGTGAAGCGCGCCAGCGTCGAGCCCCGCGATACCTCACGCACGGCCGACCAGCGCCGCGCGGTCGAACGCTATGCCCGCGCGCAAGCCGACATCGATCGCATGCACGCTAAAGAATTGCCGGTGCTGCGGCACCAGCAGGATGCGCTAGCGCGGGCGGGCGATGCGCTCGGCGCGATCGGGCCGCACGCGCGGGCCGATCTGAAGTCGGCGTTCGAGCGCCAGCCCGAACTGGTTGCGCAAGCAGCGCAGGGCAATAGCCAGGCCGCGATCCGCGCGATGCAACTCGAAGCCGAAATCCGCACTGATCCGGCGCGCCGCGCCGATCGCTTCGTCGAGGGCTGGCAGAAGCTCCAGCAGCAGCGCGAGCGATCGCTCACCAGAGGCGAGCAGCGCACCGCCAGCCGCCTCTCCGGCGAGATGGGCGCGATGGCGAAGAGCCTTGAGCGCGACGCGCAGGTCGAATCGATCCTCAGCGCCCGTAAGGCGGCGCTCGGCATCGACGCGCGCTCAGTTCGATCAGTCGGACAGGATTTGGCTGACATCGCCGGGATCGGTCACGGGCGATCGCGCGGCATTGGCATTGGTATGTAGGAGGAAGGATATGCGTGAACAGGAAATGGAGGATCAGGATCCCGCCACCGCGGCGTTCACCCGCCTCGAAGGCGAAGTCGCGCTTATGCGCCGCGCGGTAGAGCAGCTCGCGGCCGAGAGGGCCGATATCCACATCCCCGATTACAGCAATACGCTCGGCGAACTCTCGAAACACCTCGGCTCCGCAGCGCAGACACTGAAGGTCATCGTTGCCAAGCCAGCGATGGAGTTGACCCCCGAGGATGTCGCGGGGCGCATCGACCGCGCCGTTCGGCAGGCGCGTGAGGCTGCCGAAGGCGAAATGCGGCGGGCGCAGGTGCAGCTCAACAACGCTGCCTATGAACTGCGCGGCACGACCTCGACATTGCGGGCAGCGCATGAACAGCAACTTCACCTTCTCTGGGCAGCATGCGGCGGCGTGCTCGCCGGGTGCTTGCTGTGGGCAATCCTTCCGGGCGCGGTTGCACGGATGCTGCCTGATCGATTGCAGCTTCCCGAGCGAATGGCCGCCCACATCGTTGGCGCGCCATCAATATGGGAGGGTGGTGTGCGGCTTATGCAGGCTGGCAGCCCGGAGGCGTATCGGGCGATATCTGCCGCAGCCGAGATGCGGCATCACAATCGGAAAGCAATTGATGACTGCGAACGAGCCGCTGCCAAATCGACACGGCCCGTTCGTTGCACGATCAAAATCAACCCAACCTAGCCGCAAGGGACTATTACTTTGTCGGTGCATGAGGGATGGCGCTCCAGCGCCATCCCTCATG
>JAFAGN010000058.1 GCA_023422695.1 Pseudomonadota bacterium | reverse complement strand
ACGCGGCTGCGCTCGACGCTGTTCTGATCCGCCATGGGCATCAGCCCATCGGCGCCTGCCCGCTGTTCCGCCTGATCGCGGTCGAGGACGCGCGCACGCTGTTCGAGCGGCTGGCGCGGCGCGCGATCCTGACCCGTCCCTTCGCCGCGCAGCCACGCTGGCTGCGCATCGGTCTGCCCGCCGACGTCCATGCGCTCGCGCGACTCGACGCGGCGCTGGCCGATGGCTGAGCCCGTCGTTCTCACTGCGCTCGCGCTCGACGCCGCGTTCGGCTGGCCCGCGGCGCTCTATCGCCGCATCGGTCATCCGGTCGGGCTGTTCGCAGGGATCATCGCTGCCTGTGAGACGCGATGGAATCGCCTCGAACGGAGCGATCGAAGGCGCCACGCGCTTGGCGCACTCACCCTGCTGTTGCTGGTGCTCGTCGCCGCTGGTCCGGCGTGGGCGATGCAGACCTGGTTGTTCGCATCGTTTGATGGATGGGGCTGGGTCGGCGTTGCAGTGCTGGCATGGCCCGCGCTCGCCCAGCGCAGCTTGTTCGACCATGTCCGTGCGGTGGCGGACAAGCTGGACCGCGGCGACCTGCCCGCCGCGCGCGGCGCCGTCGGCAGGGTCGTCGGCCGCGATACCGGCGCGCTGGGCGAAGCGGGGGTCGCCCGCGCCGCGATCGAAAGCCTGGCCGAGAGCTTTTGCGACGGGGTGGCGGCGCCGTTGTTCTGGCTGCTCCTGCTCGGCCTGCCCGGGATCTGGGCGTATAAGGCGATCAACACCGCCGACAGCCTGATCGGCCACCGCGAAGATCGCTGGCGCGCGTTCGGGTGGGCGGCGGCGCGCAGCGACGATCTGGCCAATTGGATCCCGGCGCGGCTGTCGGGCGCCCTGATCTGCCTCACCGGGCACGGCGGATGGCGCATCCTGTGCCGCGACGCGGGGAACCATGCCTCGCCCAACGCTGGCTGGCCGGAAGCGGCGATGGCGGGGGCGCTGGGGCTGCGACTGGCGGGACCGATCGCCTATGACGGGGTGATGCATGACAAGCCGTGGATCGGCGATGGTCGGTGCGACGCCGATGCCGGTGATATCGACCGGGCGCTGACGCTCTATCTGCGCGCTTGCCTGATGCTATGGTTGATCGCAGGAGTGACCCTATGGCTGCGTTGATGCTTCAGGGGACCGGCTCCGACGTCGGCAAATCGGTGCTGGTCGCGGGACTGTGCCGCGCCTTTGCCAATCGCGGGCTGACCGTTCGCCCGTTCAAGCCGCAGAATATGTCGAACAATGCCGCGGTGACGATCGACGGCGGCGAGATCGGGCGCGCGCAGGCACTGCAAGCAATCGCGTGCCGCACGCCGCCGCACAGCGACATGAACCCGGTGCTGCTGAAGCCGCAAGCCGATCGCACGTCGCAGCTGATCGTTCATGGCCGGGTGCGCGGGACGCTGGGCAGCGGCAATTTTCGCGAAGCGCGCGGCGCGCTGCTGACCGAAGTTTTGCAAAGCTATGACCGGCTGCGCGCGCAATGCGACATCGTGGTGGTCGAAGGGGCGGGGTCGCCCGCCGAGATCAACCTGCGCGCCGGCGACATCGCCAATATGGGCTTTGCCCGCGCCGCAAACGTCCCCGTGGTGCTGGTCGGCGATATCGATCGCGGCGGGGTGATCGCGGCGGTCGTCGGCACCCGCACGGTGATCGACCCCGACGATGCCGCGATGATCCGCGGCTTCCTGATCAACAAGTTTCGCGGCGATCCGGCGCTGTTCGACGACGGCTATCGCGAGATTGAGCGGCGCAGCGGCTGGCCGGGGTTCGGGGTCGTTCCGTGGCTGAGCGCGGCGGCGCGATTGCCGAGCGAGGATGCCGTGATCCTCGAATGCCCCGCCGATCCGCGCGAGGGGCGGCGGATGATCGCCTGCCCGATCCTGCCGCGCATTTCCAATTTCGACGATCTCGACCCGTTCAAGCTGGAGCCCGGGGTCGAAGTGGTGATGGCCCCACCCGGGCGGCCGATCCCCGCCGAAGCGGCGATCGTCGTGCTGCCCGGATCGAAGGCGACAATCGCCGACCTCAAGGCGCTGCGCGTCGAGGGGTGGGACATCGACATCAGGGCGCATCATCGGCGCGGCGGGATGATCGTCGGGCTGTGCGGCGGCTATCAGATGCTCGGGCGGCGGATTGCCGATCCGCTGGGAATCGAAGGGACGGCCGCGGCGGTCGACGGACTGGGGCTGCTCGATGTGGAAACGACGTTGTCGCCCGCCAAGACGCTGCGCCATGTCGCCGGGTCGGCGCTGGGCGCGGCCGTGGAAGGGTATGAAATGCACATGGGCGAAACGCGCGGCCCCGGTACGGCGCATCCCTTTGCAACGCTCGCGGGCGGCATCAGCGACGGCGCGGTCAGTCATGACGGGCGGGTGATCGGCTCGTACCTGCACGGCCTGTTTGCCTCCGCCGATCTGCGCCGCGCGCTGCTCGCCCGTATCGGCGTAGCGGGCGGCGGCGGCGACTATGCCGCCGACGTCGACGCCGCGCTCGACGCGATCGCCGCCGAGCTCGCGGTGCATGTCGACCTCGACGGCTTGCTGGCGCTCGCCGGGGTGCGAGCTTGACCGGCACCCGTCTGTTCGTGCTCGGCGGCGCGCGGTCGGGCAAGAGCCGTTATGCGCAGGCGCGCGCCGAAATGCTGGCGGGCCGCCATCATTTTGTCGCAACCGCCGAAGCGTTCGACGATGAAATGCGCGAGCGCATCGCGCGGCATCAGGCCGATCGCGATACACGCTGGTCCACCGTCGAGGCGCCGCGCGACCTGCCGTCCGCGCTCGACGCGCTGACCGCCCCCGACGCGGTGGTGCTGGTCGATTGTCTGACGCTGTGGCTGTCGAACCTGATGCTCGCCGACGCCGACATCGATCGGGCCGAGCGTGAATTATCCCATGCAATCAACCGGTTCTCCGGTCATATCATCCTCGTGTCCAACGAGGTCGGGCTGGGCATCGTGCCCGCCAATGCGCTGGCGCGGCGTTTCGGCGACGCCGCCGGACGGCTCAATCAGACGGTTGCAGCGACCGCGACCGAGGTCGTGCTGCTCACCGCGGGGCTGCCGCTGACGCTCAAGGCGCGCACCATCGCTCCGTAACGCGCTGATTCGCGCATCGACCGCCCGTAAAACCGGGACTTGGCGAACGCCGTATCATGCGGCTATGGCAGCGCATTGATCGGGAATCGCCCGGTCGAGACCAGGAGAGAATTTATGAATCACGCCGAACTGTCGGACGCCGTCGCCGCGTCGCTGGACCTGAGCAAAGCCGACGGGCGCAAGGCCGTCGACGCCGTCTTCGCCGCGATTGCCGATGCCGCCGCCAAGGGCGACGAAGTTTCGGTCAACGGCTTTGGCAAGTTCAAGGTCAAGGCAACCCCGGCCCGCGAAGGCCGCAACCCGTCGACCGGCGCGACGATCCAGATCAAGGCCGCCAAGAAGCTGACCTTTGGTCCGGCCAAGGCCGTCAAGGATCGCCTGAACGGCTGATCGTGATTGCAGAGGGCTCCGCCGACGGTTCGGCGGAGCCCTTTTGCACAACTGTCTGGGCACTCACCGTAGCTCTGGCGCGCCGTGCCGAGACGCCGCCTATGAAAGCGTCTTGAACGCCAGTTCGGGAAATCCTTCGGCAGCCGACTGATCGAGCGCGTCATAATAGAGATTGGCGCCGCCGAAATAGATCAGCACGCGCGCACCCTTGTCGTCGCGATTGGCGCCCATCATCCATGAATTGACCTTGTCGCCTTCGGCCATCAGCGTTTGACCGTGAATGTTCGCCGTGGCCGCGGTCCATTCGCGCTCAGCCTCTTCGCGCGGCTCGAAAACATCCAGCCCCTCGCGCTCCATCTTCGCGATGCAGCGCGAGATCCAGATCGCATTCTGCTCGATCGACGTCGGCAGATTGGCAAATGGTGCCTGCGGGCCGGTGACGACGAACATGTTGGGAAAGCCGGCGACGCATACCCCCATGATCGACGATGATTGCACCTGCCACTTGTCGCGCAGCGTCTGCCCGCCCTCGCCGCGGATCGGAAACGCTTCGAGCGCCCCGGTATAGGCCTTGAAACCCGTCGCCAGCACGATGATGTCGAATTCATAATCGTTGAGCGTCGTCCGCACGCCCGTCTCGGTGATCTCGACCAGCGGTTCGCGTTTCTTGATGTCGACCAGATGGACATTGTCGCGGTTGAAGGCTTCAAAATAGCCATGGTCGAGCGGCGGACGCTTGGCGAACAGCGGATAATCGTCGAAGCTGGGGGTCAGCAGGTCGGCCAGCGCGGGGTCGTTGACCCGTTCGCGCATCTTGGCAGCGATAAAGTCGCCGGCGATGCGGTTGGCTTCGGGGCTGGCAAGCAGGTCGTCGAAGGTTTCGAACACCCAGCGAAAACTGCCGGTCCAATTTTCCTCGAAAATGCGCTGCCGCTCCTCCGGCGGCGTGTCGATGACGTTGCGTCCGACCGGACTGTCGAAGGCCATGCCAAAGACATGGTTGCGGCACTTGGCCACGATCGCCGGGTAGTTGTCCTTGATCTCCTTCTCCCACTCGGGGGTCATCGCCTTTTGCATCGCGGGCAGGACATAATTGGGGGTGCGCTGAAACACCGTCACGCTGCCCGCGGTTTCCGCGACGACGGGCAGCATCTGGACGGTGGTTGCCCCCGCGCCGATGATGCCAACCTTCTTTCCCGCGTAATCGAGCCCTTCATGCGGCCAGCGCGAGGAATGGAAGATCGGCCCCTGGAAACGGTCCATGCCGGGGATGTTCGGAATCATCGGTTCGGAGATCATCCCCATCCCGCTGATAAAATATTTGCAGGTATAGACGTCGCCGTCGCCGGTCTTGACCCGCCAGCAGCCGCGCGATTCCACATATTCGGCTTCGACAATTTCGGTGTTGAACTGGATATGCGGCCACATGTCGCACTTGTCGGCGACGAAGCGCATATAATTCTGGGTTTCCTCGCGGCCCGGATAGCGTTTCGACCAGGACCATTCCTGCAACAGTTCGGGCGAGAAGGTCAGGCAGTAATAATAGCTTTCGCTGTCGGTTGCCGCGCCCGGGTAACGGTTCCAGGTCCAGGTCCCGCCGATATCCGATGCGCGGTCGAACACGCGGACCTTCCGTCCGATCTCGCGGAGGTAATGGATGAGGGCCAGCCCGGCGAACCCGGCACCAATGACAATCGCGTCATAATCCAGCGCCGGTTGATCGCCGTGATTTCGGGTGGCCACGCTTGTATCGGCGTTCGTCGTCGTCATTACTCTCTCCAATCATGCGACGGCGCCTTGACTGGCGCCCGTCATTTTCGCTCAAGATTGCTATTGCGCAGTCGCCCGCTCGGGGTCGGCAACCCCGATCTCGGCCAGAATGTCGCTCCGCGCCGAATCGCGCCGCCACATCGTCGGCGCGACGACCGCGGTGTCCGCGAAACGCGGCGCCGGATGCGGCTGCATCCGCCCGTCGGCTTCCAGATAGCTGCCCCTCGCCCGATTGTGCGCGTGCGTCGGCGCCTGAACCATGGTCAACACTTCGGTGTAGCAGCAGTCGCGCGACTGCAATTTTTCGGTCCAGACAGCACGGGGTGCCGACGCAAAAATCTCTGCCAATCTTGCCTTCATCGCGGGCCACTGGCGCTGGTCGTGCTGCACCGCAAACAGCGGATCGCCGGAAAGCCCCAGCGCATCGATCAGCCGCGCGAAAAATTGCGCCTCGATCGCGCCGATCGCGACAAAGGCGCCGTCGGCGCAGGCGTAACAGGCATAAAAGGGCGCGCCGCCGTCGAGCAGATTCTGGCCACGCCCCCGATCCCACATGCCATTATGCGTTAGCGACCACATGCCCGCCATCAGCGCCGCCGAGCCTTCGGCCATGCTGCAATCGATCACGCGCCCCTCGCCGCTCTGCCGCGCTGCCAGCAGCGCCGCGACGAATCCGAACGCCAGCATCATCCCGCCACCGCCATAGTCGCCGATCAGGTTCAGGGGTGGCGGCGGCGGTTCGCCCTCCGCCCCTAGCGCCCCAAGGCAGCCGTTGAGCGAGATATAGTTGAGGTCGTGTCCCGCCTGGTCGGACAGGGGACCATCCTGGCCCCAGCCGGTCATTCGGCCATAAACGAGCGCCGGATTGCGCCGCAGCAACATGTCGGGACCAAGGCCAAGCCGTTCGGCGACCCCCGGTCGGAACCCCTCGATCAGACCGTCGGCCGTTTCGGCCAGCCGGGCCACGATTTCGACCGCTTCTGGCCGCTTGAGGTCAAGTGTGATCGAACGCCGCGAGCGCAGCAGCACATCGCGGCCCTGATCCTGGGCCAGCGGATCGCTGCCGCCGGGTCGGTCGATCCGAATAACGTCGGCGCCATGGTCGGCAAGCATCATGCCACAAAAGGGTGCAGGACCGATTCCCGCCAATTCGATGAAACAACTGCGCACGGGTCAGGTTTACATCGACCAGTTCGCGGCGGAACCGGATCGGATCGGTCCGGAAAACCGATTCTGCTGCGTCGATGAAAGGCGCCATTGCGTCGGTCTTGCCCAAAGAGGCGGCCGAGGCGGCAGCACGTATCTTGAGCTGCGCGGTCGCCACCGGATCGGCCTTGCCGATGCCTCGAGCATGCGCGTAGGCCACGGCCCCGCAAATGTCTTCGAACAGCCGCAGCCGGGTGAAAAGGTCGGCATTGCTCTCGCGGACGAAAACATCGATCGGCTGCCCGTCTAGGCGAGCAGATTGTTGTAGACCGTCATCCGGTCGCGATAATTGTCGGCATAGGCGATGTCGGCGTTGTCCAGCGTCCCTCGCAACAGCGTGATCGCGTCATCGAACCGGCCGGTCCGGCGACCCGCACACCGTCAGGCCTCGCGATGCACCCGTGACCGGCTTTACCTCCACGACGACGAACGGCGCGTCTGCCCGACCTGCCACCGCCCTTGGGAGCATAGCGGCTCCCCCCTGCTTATTACGGCCCTCACCGATTATGTCATCCTGTCGGAAGGGAAGGCGGGATACAAGAGCGCAAAGACCCGGATCGGTCATGTCATACGCTATGCCGAACAGCATCACGATAGCGTCGTCTGCGCGGCGGTCGATGGGCGTTGGGCAGACGGCTTTCGTGCGTGGATGGCAAAGCAGCCGAACCCCGCTGGCGGCGCCTATTCGCTGTCGCATATCGAGGGTTGCGTGATGCAGCTGGTCGCCGCGATCAACGCGACCCCAGGGGAGTCGGCATCGTTCACAGCGGAGCAACAAAAGGCGGTCGCGAACAGCCCGTCGTACCGCGCCGACGTGAAAACGCTGGCGGCAATGTTCGATTACTGCCTCAACCCGGAAGCTCGCACCGAAAAGGAGCGCGACTATCTGCGCGGCGCGAGGGCGAACCTGCTTGGCTTTTTGCGCCTGTCGGTGGCGACATGGGCGCGGCCCGATGCGATCTTTGACGTCACCGACAAGCAATGGGTATCGGCGGCGCGCGTTCTAGACCTGAACCCACCCGGACGGCGGCAGACGAAAAAGCACCGACCCAAGGTTCCGATCGCTCGCCAGATGGTGCCGTTTCTCGACGAGATGCAAGGGCCGTGGATCGGCGTCACGGTGCTGAACCAGCCGTGGACCAAGATGGCGCGCAAGCTGGGATTGCCGACCGGGCGCGAGGCAGGGCCAAAGCTGATTAGGCGGTCGATGGCGACGCTTGCCCGCAAGCGCATTGGTGAGGCGAACTGGCAGCAGGGAAAGATGATGCTGGGCCATGTCCGGTTCGACGTCAGCGACATATACGCGCTGCCCGATCCGGCGAATTTGGGCCTCGCACTGGCAGCGACCGAATCGATCATCGATGAGATCGAGGCATTGGCGCCGGGCGCCTTTTACCGCAACGTCACCGCAACGGGACAGAAACTATCGCTTGTTAAGGGTGGCAAAAGTGGCTAATATCTGCCGTATTGAGAGTGGAGCGGGTGAAGGGAATCGAACCCTCGTCGTAAGCTTGGGAAGCTTCTGCTCTACCATTGAGCTACACCCGCCCGGGGCTGCGCGATTGGCACAGGCGGGGGCGGCGGTCAATATCGGTGTCAGCGCGCCGTTTCGCTGATCGTTTCCATCGCGACGAAGGTCGAGGTGCTGGCGACGTGCGGCAGGCTGGAGATTTTTTCGCCGAGCACGATGCGATAGCGGCGGATGTCGGGGGTGCGGACCTTGAGCAGATAGTCGAAGCTGCTGGCGATCATATGGCACTCCTCAACCTCGGGGATCGCGCGCACCGCGGCGTTGAACTGCTTCAATGCCGCTTCGCGCGTGTCGGACAGTTTCACTTCGGCAAAGGCGACATGGTCGAGGCCGACCTTGGCCGGATCGACGATCGCCGCAAAGCCCGTGATCACGCCCTTGTCGATGAGGCGCTTGACGCGCTGTTGACAGGGCGTTTTCGACAGGCCGACCTGCTCCGCCAGATCGGTGTAGGTGATGCGCCCGTCGCGACGCAGAACCGACAGGATTTTTCGGTCGAATTCGTCCAAATCGACTGTGATGGGCGCAATATTCATGAAACTTGCCTAAAACTGATCCAATAATAGGTCAAAAGATAAATCTGCGCGCCGATAATTGGTCGGATCGCCGCGCGATGCTGCGGTATGCTGCGCGCATGACCCAGACCGACGACCGCGCTGCCCTTCGCGCCCCGCTGCGCACTTTGGCCCGCCGCAGCGAAGCCGACATCGTCGCCGATCTGCGCGCCGCCCTTGCCACCTCGCCCGCCAGCATCGACGCGGTGACCCGGCGCGGGCTTGATCTGATCCGCAAGGCGAAGGCCGAGGGCGACCGCGAGACGCTCGTCGCGCAATTGATGAACCGCTACCGCTTGTCGACCGAGGAAGGCGTCGTGCTGATGTGCCTCGCCGAGGCTTTGCTGCGCGTTCCCGACAGCGCGACCGCCAATGCGCTGATCCGCGACAAGATCGCCGGGCGTCACTGGAAGGAAGGCGAGGACGAGGACAGCCCGCTGATCGTGGCGCTGTCGGCGCGCGGGCTGTCGCTGGGGTCGGCGACGCTGATGCTCGATGCGATGGGCAGCAAAGCGAACCCGCTCACGCTTCTGAAATCGATGATCCGCCGATCGGGCGAGCCGGTGATCCGCCAGGCGGCGCTCGCGGCGATGAAGCTGCTCGGCCAGCAGTTCGTGATGGGCGAGACGATCGACGCCGCGGTCAAGCGCGCCGACAAGGAAAAGTCGGAGCTCGCGAGCTTCGACATGCTGGGCGAAGCGGCGCGCACGGCGGAGGATGCGGCGCGCTATTATCACAGTTATGCCGATGCCATCACGCGGATCGGCAAGGACGCCAAGCCGGGCGATCCGCATGCCAACCACGGCATTTCGATCAAGCTGTCGGCGCTCCACCCGCGCTATGAATATCTGCAGCGCGAGCGGGTGATCGGCGAGCTGGTGCCGCGGGTGATCGAGCTCGCGCGGGCCGCGCGCGCGGTGAACATCCCGCTGATGATCGATGCCGAGGAAAGCGACCGGCTGGAACCGCATATGGATGTGTTCGCGGCGCTGGTCGACGCGGGGATTGCCGACGGTTGGACCGGGCTGGGCATCGTCATTCAGGCGTATCAGAAGCGCGCGCCCGCGGTGATCGAATGGCTCACCGATTGCGCCCGGGCGCGCGGGGTCAAGCTGTCGATGCGGCTGGTCAAGGGTGCTTATTGGGATACCGAGATCAAGCGCGCACAGACGCTGGGGCTGAGCGATTTTCCGGTGTTCACCGCGAAGCTCCACACCGATCTCAACTATATGCGTTGCGCCCAGCTGCTGCGGAACGCACAGGATTGCATCTATCCGGCCTTCGCCAGCCACAATGCGATGACGCTGGCGTTCGTCGCCGAACTGTTCGCGGGCGCCGATTATGAACTGCAGCGGCTGCACGGGATGGGCGAAGGCGCGCATGACGCGCTGGTCGCGCTGTTCCCGCCGCCGCGCCCCGTGCGCGTCTATGCCCCCGTCGGCACCCACCGCGACCTGCTCGCCTATCTGGTCCGCCGTCTGCTCGAAAATGGCGCGAACTCGAGCTTCGTGCATCAATTCTCGGACCCCGACGTCAGCGCCGAACAGCTGGCGGTCGATCCGCGCAGCGTCGCCAGCGCGGCAACATCGACCATTGCGACGGGGCTTGGCCTGTTCGATCCGGCGCGGCGCAACTCGCGCGGCTATGATTTGGGCGACCCCGGTGTCCCCGAAGCGTTGGTTGCCGCGATCGGCGCGGCGCGGCGCAGCGACCGGGTCGCAGCGCCGATCGTCGGCGGTGTGGCGCGCGAAGGCGCGGGTGAACCGGTCCACAACCCGGCGACGGGCGCCGTCATCGGGCAGGTGATCGAAGCCGACGGGGCCACGGTCGATGCCGCGGTGGCCGCGGCGCGCGGCGCGCAGACCAACTGGAGCCTCGCGGGCGGCACGTTCCGTGCCGAGCGGCTAGAACGCGCGGCCGATCTGCTCGAAGAAAATGAGGCGCTGTTCCTGGGCCTCGCGATCGACGAGGCGGGCAAGACGCTGGTCGATGCGATTGCCGAGGTGCGCGAGGCGGTCGACTTCCTACGCTATTATGCGGCGCAGGCGCGCACCGATTTCACCTATCCGGTGGCGCTGCCCGGCCCGACTGGCGAACGCAACGAGCTGATGCTCGAGGGCAAAGGCGTGTTCGTCGCGATCAGCCCATGGAACTTCCCGCTCGCGATTTTCCTGGGACAGGTCGCGGCAGCGCTCGCGGCGGGCAACAGCGTGCTCGCCAAGCCTGCCGAGCAGACACCGCTGATCGCCCACGCCGCGGTCGAGCTGTTGCTTGAAGCGGGCATCCCCGGCGATGTTCTGCATTACCTCCCCGGTCGCGGCGAAACGGTCGGTGCGGCGCTGACCGGCCACACCGATATCATCGGCGTCGCCTTCACCGGCTCGACCGAAGTCGCGCGCGCGATCAACCGCGGCCTTGCGATGCGCGACGGTCCGATCGCGACGCTGATCGCCGAGACCGGTGGCGCCAACGCGATGATCGTCGATTCGACCGCACTGCCCGAACAGGTCGCGCGCGATGCCGTTGCCAGTGCGTTCCAGTCGGCAGGCCAGCGCTGTTCGGCGCTCCGCCTGCTGTGCGTCCAGGAAGATGTCGCCGATACCATGACCGCGATGGTCGCGGGCGCGATGGCCGAGCTTAATATCGGCGACCCCGCGACTCTTTCGACCGACGTCGGCCCGATCATCGACGAAGAGGCGCAGGCGAATATCGCCGCCTATGTCGCCGAGGCGCGCGCGGCGGGCCGCGTGATCGCCGAAGCGGGGCGGACGAACCTGCCCGCGGGCGGCCATTTCGTGCCGCCGGTCGTCATCCGCCTCGACCATGTCACCGACCTGAAGCGCGAGATTTTCGGTCCGGTGCTGCATGTCGCGACGTGGAAGGGCGGCGAACTCGACGCGCTGATCGATGCGATCAACGCGTCGGGTTACGGCCTGACGCTTGGCGTCCACACCCGCATCGACGGCGTCGCGGCGCATATCGCGGCGCGTGCGCAGGTGGGCAATGTCTATGTCAACCGCAACCAGATCGGCGCGATCGTCGGGTCGCAGCCGTTCGGCGGGCGCGGGCTGTCGGGGACCGGACCCAAGGCGGGCGGCCCGCATTATCTGCACCGCTTTGCCGAGGAAAAGACGATCAGCACCGACATCACCGCGGCGGGCGGCAATGCGGCGCTGATGGCGGGCTGAAGCGTTTAGTTGGCGCGCCCGTCGGCGGCGGCGAGCGTATCGGCCAGCGCCCGCGCGCGGCGCAGCTGAACCGCGACGCTGTTCGCCTTCGCGGGATCGTCGTAGGAATAGACGAACAACATCTTGCCGCCGACGATGGTGCCGCAGCCGCCGACCGCGATCGGATAGGTCGCGACGGCGCTCGCAACCTTGATCTCGCCGCCCAGATAGATGCAGACATTGTCGTTGCCGCGCGGCTTGATCTCGCCGCTCAGGTCGACCTTTGTCCCCATGGCATCGGACAAGCCTTCCTCGGCCTTGCCCAGCGAAGCGCCGCCGTCCTTGTAGATCGGCAGCGCCAGTTCCTTGACCATCATCGCGATAAAATTGGCACGCGTCATGGCGGGGAAGTCGGCGCGCGGCGCCTTGATCAGATAATAGTCATATTTCAGATCCTTGGCGTCTTCGCTATGCTCGCATCGAACCAGCATCGCCGGGGTCTGATTCTCCACGTCGCCCTTGGCCAGCAGATCGGCCGCCAGTTTGGCGCGGCCGGTAGGCAGGCAATAACCGTCGGGGATGCTGCCCTTCATCGCCACATCGCCGACGCCAAAGGTCAGCGGGCTGGCCGCAAGCGCGCTGCTGGCCGCTGTAACGCCCGCCGCCGCGATGATTGTTTTCAGCCACATGGCCGTCCGATTTTTCATTCCATTCCCCCTTGATATGATCCTCACGCGCCCGGCACGCCCAGCAACTGCGCCTGCGCCTTCAGCCGCCCCGCCGCCGCTGGATTCGCGGCGATCCCGTCCTTCAGCGCCTGCGCCGCTTTCGCGCTTTCGCCCAGCGTCATCCGGCTGCGCATCAGCATGATCCAGCGGTCGACGTCGGCGGGATTGGCTTTCAGCTTGGCCTCCAGCCCGTCGACCATGCCCTGGATCATCTGGTCCTGCTGCCCCTTGGGCAGCTGCGAGGCGGCCTCCATGTCGGCGCGGCTCGGCCCCGGGATTGCGCGCGCGGCCACCGGCATTTCGTCGGCGGTCAAAGGGCGCGCCTGCGTGCTGGCAAGGCGGCTGGCAACGTCGATCTTGTGGATCGCGCCGACCTGCTCGATCGTGCGGCGGAGGTCCGCCTCCCACGGTGCGCCCTGCGGCGTGTCGGCGAGCAGCGCGAACCAGTCGTCGATCGCGCCCCGATGATCGCCGCCAATGTCCTTTTTGACCGCGAGAAAATAGCGCGCTCGTGGGTCTTTGGCGTCGAGCGCGATCGCCTTGTCGAACGCGGCGAGCGCGGCGGCGGGCATCGGATCGCTGTCGCTGCCCATCACCCGCGCCTCGCCGAGCGCCGACCACAGCCCCGCCGAACCCGGCGACAGCGCGGTCGCTTTCTCATAGGCTGCGGCGGCTCCGGCAAAATCGCCAAGATCGAATCGCGCCGCACCCAGCGCCGTCCACGCCTCGGCGCTGTTCGGATCGCTTTTGGTCCGCGCCTCCAAGGCTGCAAGCTGGTCGGCGGGCATCGCGGCGCTTTGGGTTGCCGGATCGGCCACCGCAGGCGCCGAATCGCGCCAGATCGCATAGCCGACCGCGGCGACGAGCAGCACGACGGCGACAATCAGGATCGCGCGGTTGGTACCGGTCACGCCGCGCTTTTTCTCGTCGGCCATGCTCTTGGTCTCGCTCATTTTTGCCCCTTTGCGCGGCGGGTGAAAAAATGCCGCCTGTGCGCGCTGTCATATTGCCTTTGCTTGGCGATGGTGTAGCCTTTGACATACAAGGTCGGTCAACGATTAAAATATCGTCGGGGTCGCACCGGCTTTCCCAGTCATACTAGGGGAGGGGTGCATGGCAGTTTCGGATCACGTCGATTTTGCGACGTTCATGGAGGGCGTGAAACGGCGCAACCCGGGGCAACCCGAGTTCGTCCAGGCGGTGCAGGAGGTGTCCGAGGACATCTTTGATTTCATCGCCGACAAGGAAGAATATCACGCGCAGCAAATCCTGCGGCGAATCGCCGAGCCCGACCGGGTGGTGTCGTTCCGCGTCTGTTGGGAAGACGACAACGGCAATATCCGCGTCCAGCGCGGCTGGCGCGTGCAGAATAACAATGCCATCGGCCCGTACAAGGGCGGTATCCGCTTCCACCCGTCGGTCACCGAATCGGTGCTGAAATTCCTCGCCTTTGAACAGACGTTCAAGAACGCACTGACCGGACTGCCGATGGGCGGCGGCAAGGGCGGGTCGAATTTCAATCCGAAGGGCAAGAGCGTGCGCGAGATCATGCGCTTTTGCCAAAGCTTCATGACCGAACTGTATCGCCACATCGGCGCCGACATCGACGTTCCGGCGGGCGACATTGGGGTGGGCGGGCGCGAAATCGGCTTCATGTTCGGCCAGTACAAGCGGATCACCAACGAGTTCACCGGCGTGCTGACCGGCAAGGGGCTGGAATGGGGCGGTTCGCTGATCCGGACCGAGGCGACGGGCTATGGCGCGGTCTATTTCCTCCAGAACATGCTCGCCGCCAAGAATATGGATCTCGTCGGCAAGACCGCGGTCATTTCGGGGTCGGGCAATGTCGCGACGCACGCGGCGGAGAAGATCGTCCAGCTGGGCGGCAAGGTGCTGACGCTGTCCGATTCGGGCGGTTTCATCCACGATCCCGACAGCATCACCCAGGAAAAGATCGACTGGGTGAAGGCGCACAAGACGCATCGCCGCGGCCGGATCGAGGAATATTGCGACGAGTTTAAATCGGCGAGCTTCACCGCGGGCAAGACCCCGTGGGGGGTCAAATGCGACGTCGCCCTGCCCTGCGCGACGCAGAACGAGTTGCTGGGCGACGATGCGAAGATGCTGGTCGCCAATGGCTGTATCGCGGTCAGCGAGGGCGCCAACATGCCGACCAACCTGGAAGGCGTGCATGTGTTCAAGGACGCGAAGATCATGTTCGCGCCGGGCAAGGCGGCCAATGCCGGCGGCGTGGCGGTGTCGGGGCTGGAAATGAGCCAGAACAGCGGGCGCCGCAGCTGGAACGAGGCCGAATTGCAACAGATGCTGAAGGACATCATGCACGGCATCCACCAAAGCTGCCTGACCTATGGCGACCGCGGCGGCGGCTATATCGACTATGTGAAGGGCGCCAATATTGCCGGGTTCAAGAAAGTCGCTGACGCCATGCTGGCTTTCGGGGTAGTGTAATTGCGATCCTAAAGCGTAGTAGCGCCGGGTCGGGGGAAAAGGGGTATTCGCGAATGACGACGCACGCTGGAAAGGGGCGCGGCGATCGGGCTTGGGCGGCGCTTGCCGTTCTGGCGCTGCTGCTGCTTGCGATCGCAGCTTTCGTCTTTGCCCCTCCCGCCCGCTCGCAGGGTGAGGCCGCCGCGCAGTACACCGGGGTCGCCTCGTGCGCCGGGTCGACCTGTCACGGGCGGATGGAGGGTGACGGCACCGTCGTCCGCCAGGACGAGCTGATGAAATGGCAGGAGCCCTCGACCCCCGGCGGCGCGCACAGCCGCGCCTGGGCGGTGCTCAGCAACAACCGCAGCCAGTTCATCGCGCGCAACCTCGGCATCGGCGACCCGGCCACCGCGCAGATGTGCATTGGCTGTCACGCCACGGCAGGCGCGGTTGCCGCCAAGGGCGCGATGCGCGGCAGCGTGCCGACCGAGGACGGCGTCGGCTGCGAATCGTGCCACGGTCCCGCGGGGGGCTGGCTTGCCAGCCACTATGCCGGGGTCGGCACCAGCGCCAATCCCGACGCCGAAATGCGCCAGAAACATCTCGCCAATCTGGCGGCAGGCCTCAAGAAACTCGAAGATCCGGTGGTTCGCGCCGGGGTGTGCGTCGATTGTCATTTCGGGTCAGCGAGCGACGGGCAGTTCGTCACCCACCGCATCATGGCGGCGGGGCATCCGCGCATCGCGTTCGAACTGGACCTGTTTTCGTCGTTGCAGGCGCATCATCAGGAGGATGCCGATTATGGCTGGCGCAAATTCGGCGCCGCCAATGGGCGCACCGACCATGTCCAGATGTGGGCGGTGGGACAGGCGACCGCGATCGAACGCAGCCTGGCGCTGTTCCAGTCGCGGCGCGGGACCGAGGGGATGTTCCCCGAATTTTATTTCCTCGACTGCCACAGCTGCCACCGCCGCATCTTCGACCAGGCGAAGCCGGTGCGTACCGGCGTCGATAATCCGGGGCGCCAGATTCCCGAAGGCATGCCGCCCTATAATGACGAAAATCTGATCATGCTCGCCGCCGCGGCGCGCATGGCATCGCCCGCGCTGGCCGACCAACTCGCGGCGCGCACCGCGGCGTTCCACACGGCGATGGCGACCGACCGGGCGAGCGCGGTGGCGGCGGCGGCGCAGCTGTCGCAGACCGTGGCCGCGCTCAAAAGCGCGTTCGCGGCGCGCAGTTTTTCGGGCGCCGATGCTTTTGCGATGGTCGATGCGATTTCGGCGAAAGCGATCGGCGACCGCTTCACCGACTATTCGGGGTCGCAGCAGGCGGTGATGGGGGTCGACACCCTGCTCAACGCGATGGTGTCGTCGGGCCGCGTTACCGTCGGCGCGGCGGCGGGCATCCGCAGCGATATCGACCGCGCTTATGCCGCGGTGAAGGATCCCAATGCGTATAAGCCCGCCGAATTCCAGGCTTCGCTGGGCAGCGCGGTGCGCGCGATCCGGGCGCTGCGGTAAGGCCATGCAGGGCAAGAGCCATCTCTTCCGCTCGGCAGCCTTTGCGGCGATGGGGGCGCTGCTGCTGACATCGTGCGGCGGTGGCGGGGGCGGCGGCAGTACACCGACCCCCAGCCCCGCGCCGTCACCAACGCCGACCCCGACCGGCGGCCTCTATACCCCGCCCGCCGCCGAAGCGCTGACCGTTGCCGACGTGGAGCGCGTAATGGCGCAGGCGATCGCCGAAGCGCAGGCACGTAATCTGCCGTCGGTGATCGCGGTGACCGACCGCGTCGGCAATGTGCTCGGCGTGTTCCGCATGACCGGTGCGCGCGCCACCGCGACGACCTCGGCTGCGCCCAATGGCGTCAATATCGACGCGCAGAATGTGACCTTCCCGGCCGAGGGCGGTGCGATCGCCAAGGCGGTCACCGGCGCGTACCTGTCGAGCGGCGGCAACGCCTTTTCGACCCGTACCGCCAGCCAGATCGTTCAGGAACATTTCCCGCCCGCGCCGACCACGGTCGGGCTGGAAAGCGGACCTTTGTTCGGGGTGCAGTTCAGCCAGTTGCCGTGCAGCGACCTGTCGGCGCGCTTTGGCGCCGCGGGCAGCGCGGCGCTGATCGGCCCGAAACGCTCGCCGCTTGGCCTCGCCGCCGATCCCGGCGGGCTGCCGCTCTACAAGAATGGCGTGCTCGTCGGCGGCATCGGGGTGATGGGCGACGGCATTTACGGCAGCGACCCCAACATCCTCGACATCGACATCGACGCTGAGGAGTTTATCGCGCTCGCGGGCACGCGCGGGTTCGAAGCGCCGAGCACGATCACCGCCGACAAGATCACCGTCGACGGCACAAGCTTGCGCTTTTCCGACGCGACCTTTGCCGGGGTGCAAACGAGCGGCAGCGCCAGCTTTGCCAGCCTCAACGGCAGCGCGGGCAATCTGGTGGCGGTGATCGGCTATGCCAATGCCGCGATCACCGCCGGGGTTGCCTATGGCAGTGAGGCGTCGGGCATCCGCGCTTCGACCGCCGCCGAATTTTCGAACCGCGACGCCTTTGTTCTGACCGACGGCAGCGGCGCGAACCGCTATCCATTGCGCGCCGGGACCGATGGCGCAACCAACAGCGCGCCGCTGACGCAGGCCGAAGCCCGCGCGGTGCTCGAGGAAGCGTTCGCGGTGATGAGCCGCGCGCGCGCCCAGATCCGCCGCCCGCTCGACAGCCGGGCGCAGGTGACGATCAGCATCGTCGATACCCATGGTTCGGTGCTCGGCATCGTACGCTCGCCCGACGCGCCGATATTCGGCACCGATGTGTCCTTGCAAAAAGCGCGCACCGCAGCCTTCTTCTCGCATCCGCAGGCCGGCGCCGAGCTCAGCGCCAATGCCAGCGCCGACATCCGCCAGTTCGTTCCCGCGACGCGCGGTTTTCTGAACAATTCAGCGGCGCTCACCGGGACCATCGCCTTTTCGGATCGCGCCAATGGGAACCTCTCGCGCCCCTATTTCCCCGATGGCGAAGTCGGGCGGCCGCAGGGGCCGCTGTCGCGCCCGATCGCGCAGTTCAACCCCTTCTCGACCGGGCTGCAATCGGCGCTGATCATCGGCAATCTCGGCGCGCATCTGGGCTTTGTGTCGGGCGCCAGTCCGACCGATACGCCGCAACGCTGCACCACCTTGCCCGACGTCGCGGCGGGGCAGAACCGATTGCAGAACGGCATCCAGATTTTCCCCGGCTCGGTTCCGATTTATCGCGGCAACCAGCTGGTCGGCGCAATCGGGGTGTCGGGCGACGGCATCGATCAGGACGATATGATCAGCTTCCTCGGCGCGCATAATGGCGGCGCGCGCGTCGGCGGCATCGGCAATGCGCCCAAGGGGATACGGTCGGACAATGTCGTCGTGACCCTCACCGACAATCGCACCGTTCGCCTGCGCTACATCAGTTGCCCGTTCGCGCCGTTCCTCGACAGCGCGACGCAAAATGTCTGCGACGGGCTGTAGGCGATGATGGCGGGGGGCAGCCTTTGGCCGATCATCGCGACGCTCGCGGCGCAGGGCGCGCCGGGGAGCGAGGTCACGCCGCCACCGCCGACGCCCGACGATCCCGCGGTCGCCACCGATGCCGCGACCGCCGAACAACCCGCCGACGAACTGATCCCGCCCCCACCGCCGGTCGACTGGCAGGAGATGATCAAGGACGATCTGGTCACCCAGATCATCGAGGGACGCCGCCGTCCCGGCTATCGCCCCGACCTGCCCGACGCGCTCAGCCAGGATAATGTCGGCGCGCTGCGCCCGCCGCCGCCGCAGGCGTTTCCGGGGATGGAGGACCAACTGCCGGTCCCCGATCGTTGGCGCCTGATCGAAAGCCTGGGGGTGGTCAAGGAACGCTGGTTCGACCCCTATCACCAGAATACGTACAAGGGTGACCGCGCGATCGATCCGGCCAAGGTGCCGTGGCTGCCGATCAAGGGCGACGACTGGTTCATCGTCGCCAATGCGGTGTCCGACACGGTGTTCGAACCGCGCACCTTTCCGATCCCGGTCGGGGTCCAGACGACCGAACGTCCGGGCAGCCTCGACGTGTTCGGCAAGGACCGCAGCTTTGTCTTTGCGCAGACCTTCATCGTCGGCGCGGCGCTGATCAAGGGGTCGACGGCGTTCAAGCCGCCCGACATCGAATATCGCGTTACCCTCGCCTATCAGGCCAATTATGTCGACGTGCCCGAACGGCGCGTGCTCGACGTGCGTCCGTCGAAGGCGAGCCATCGTTATGACAGCTTCCTCGGCGTGCAGGAACTGTTCGTCGACAAGCATCTCGGCAACACGTCCGATCGTTATGATTTTTACTCGGTGCGGCTCGGCATTCAGCCGTTCCAGAGCGATTTTCGCGGCTTCCTGTTCAACGACAGCCAGCTCGGGCTGCGTTTCTTTGGCAACCGCGACAACAACCGCTTCCAGTATAATTTCGCGGCCTTCTGGCGGCTCGAAAAGGACACCAATTCGGGCCTCAACGACATCACCCAGACCCCGCGCGACGACTTCATCCTGACCGCCAACCTCTATCGCCAGGATTTTCCGGTCGTCGGGCTGACCAGCCAGGTCAGCGTGACCTACAATATGAACCGCGAAAAAAATGATGTGCAGATCGACCATAATGGCTTCCCGGTGCGCCCGGCGCTGCTCGGCGACCTGCGCGGGCGCGAATATGATGTCGTCTATCTGGGTTATAGTGCCGACGGGCGGATCGGGCGGATCAACCTGACCGCCAGCTTCTATGCCGCGCTCGGTGAGGATCGGAACAGCTTTTTCACCAGCAAACCGGCGCAGATCCGCGCGGGGTTCGGCGCGGTCGAACTCAGCTATGACGTCGACTGGATGCGCTTTCGCCTCTCGGGGCTGTACGCCACGGGCGACGGCGACCCGTATAACAAGACCGAGGGCGGCTTCGACGCGATCTTCGAGAACCCGATTTTCGGCGGCGCCGACACCAGCTACTGGATCCGCCAGACGATCCCCTTTGCGGGCGGCGGGCGCGTCATTTCGATCAATGGACGCAACGGCATCCTGAATTCGCTGCGCTCGTCAAAGGAAGAGGGACAGTCGAACTTCAACAACCCCGGCACGGTGTTCGTCGGCGCGGGCGCCGATTTCGACCTGACCCCCGAATTTCGCGTCAGCGCCAACGCCAATCATCTGTGGTTCGCCGACACCTCGTCGTTGCAGGCGCTGCGCATGGAAGGCTCGATCCCCAAGGATATCGGCTTCGACCTGTCGGTGGCGACGATCTGGCGGCCCAAGGCAACGCAGAACATCGTCGGGCGCCTCAGCGGCGCGGTGCTGTTGCCCGGCAAGGGGTTCAAGGATCTGTTCGACAACAAGCAGAAGAACGACGCCTATGTGTCGATCCTCGCCAATGTGATTTTGAGTTTCTGAGATGCTGATGCGCAAACTCTTTGCCCTGTTGGCCTTCATCGCGATGGGCGCCGCCTTTGGCGTCAGCGTGACGCGCGCGGCAGAGGAAGAGAAACCGCTCAAGATCACCTATCGCTTCACCCCGCCCGCGCCGCGCCAACAGAGCGAAGCCGACGTCGCCGCCAAGTCCGAGGGTTGCTACAGCTGCCACACGCGCACCGACCAGCCGTCGATGCACGCGACCCCCGCGGTACGCCTCGGCTGCACCGACTGCCACGGCGGCGACGCGAGCCAGGTCGGCACCCCGTCGCTCGGCTATAAACATCCGACGAACAAGGCGGTGATGGCGCTCGCGCATCCGCAGCCGACCCTGCCCGGCGCCTGGCACGACAGTTCGGCCAACCCGGTGCGCAGCTACACCCTGCTCAACAAGGAATCGCCTGAATTCATCCGCTTCGTGAACCCGAGCGACTACCGCGTCGCGCGCGAGGCGTGCGGCGCGTGCCACCTCGAGGTGATCGAGGCAACCGAACGCTCGCTGATGTCGACGTCGGCGATGCTGTGGGGCGGCGCGGCGTATAACAACGGCATCGTGCCGTATAAAAATTACGTGTTTGGAGAGGCTTATACGCGCGACGGCAAGCCCGCGTGCATCCTCTCGCCCTCGTCGCGGCTCACGAAAGAGGAATATGCCGAGGCGTGCAAGCCGAGCTTCGGGTTCGACAAGATATTGACCGATGACGAGAAAAAGCGCGGCGCGCTCGCCAAAATGTATCCGCTGCCGCGCTGGAGCGTGATCCCGCCGGGCGACGTGTTCCGCGTGTTCGAACGCGGCGGACGTAACATCAACACCCAATTCCCCGAAATCGGCCTGCCCAATCCGACCGGCAGCATCCAGCGGCTGGAGGAGCCGGGGCGCCCCGACCTCAAGCAGTCGAACCGCGGTCCCGGCACTGGCCTCCGCGTTGCGATTCCCGTGCTCAACATCCACAAGACGCGCCTCAACGATCCGCTGATGTGGTTCATGGGGACCAACGACCAGCCGGGCGACTATCGCCATTCGGGCTGTTCGGGCTGCCACGTCGTCTATGCCAACGACCGCGAACCGCGCCACAGCCTGACCTATGCCAAATATGGCCGCGACGGCGAAACCGACACCGTCGACCCGACAATCCGCGAGAAATTATGGGCGGGCGATGGCCATGGCGGCGAGAAAAAGCCCGCGGGCGGCGGGCATTCGGACGCGTCGCACATGGCGCCCGACGACGGCTTTGTCGGCGGCACCGGCCATGGCGGCTTGATCGATCCCGCCGCCGCGGCACCCGGCGCGCCGCAGCGCGAGCCGCGCCCGCGCCGCGAATCAGGCCATCCAATCAGCCACGCCTTCACCCGCGCCATCCCGACATCGCAGTGCATGACGTGCCACATGCATCAGCCGAACATCTTCCTGAACTCCTATCTCGGCTACACGATGTGGGATTATGAATCGGACGCGCCGCAGATGTGGCCGGGACCCGACAACACCGCGCCGCGACCGCCGGGGATGAGCGACGAGGAATATCAGAAGAAATACAAGCAGCAGCGCT
Organism: Pseudomonadota bacterium; assembly: GCA_023422695.1. Classification (GTDB taxonomy): domain Bacteria; phylum Pseudomonadota; class Alphaproteobacteria; order Sphingomonadales; family Sphingomonadaceae; genus Sphingopyxis. Next base: position 7,930 of record JAFAGN010000058.1, on the reverse strand, counting down.
ATCCGACCGCCGCCGAGGCGCACAAGGTGCTCGAACGCAATCCCGAGGCCGCAGCGACGCGCGGGCTGTGGGCCGATGTCGAGTTCCTGCGCGACGTTTACGACGTCAACGACAGCAACAAGGACACCCAATTCGCCGACTATCACGGCCATGGCTGGAACTTCCGCGGCATCTTCAAGCGCGACCGCAATGGCAATCTGCTGAACGCCGACGGCAATATGGCGACCTATGGCACTGATACCGCGAACATCATCGATCCCAGGGACCCCGAGAAATGGCGCAAAAGCTGTAGCCATTACACCGATCCCAAGGAGCGCGACCTCTGCCTGTCGAGCGCCGATCCGGGCAAACCGGGGGTCGAGGGCAAGTTTGTGCCGCCGGGCCTCAACCCCGGCAAGGCGGTCCACATGATGGACATCCACGCCGAAAAGGGGATGCAATGCGCCGACTGCCACTTCGCGCAGGACAGCCACGGCAATGGCTATATCCAGGGCGAGGTCGCCAATGCCGTCGAGATCAGCTGCAAGGATTGCCACGGCACCGCTGATGCGTTCCCCAATCTGCTCACCTCGAACGTCGCGGCGCGCCCGCAGGGCAATAATCTGGCGCTGCTCCGCAACCCCGACGGGCGCCGCCGCTTCGAATTCCAGTATAATGACGACGCCGAAGTGATCGGGCTGATCCAGCGCTCGATCGTCGATCCCAAGCTCGAATGGCAGGTCAGCCTGGTCAAGCAGGCGGTGACCCCGGGGCCGCATTTCAACGCCAAGGCCGCGCGTGCCAAGCTGATGGCGCGCAGCGGCGCCGACGACGGCAAGTTCGAATGGGGGCCGGGGGTTGCCAAGGAAGACCGCGCGCACGGCGACGACAAGCTGACCTGCTTCACCTGCCACCTGTCGTGGACGACCAGCTGCGGCGGGTGCCATTTGCCGATCGAGGCGAACTGGAAAACCAAGATGCACCATTTCGAGGGTGAGGAGACGCGCAATTTCGCGACCTACAACCCGCAGGTCGCGCGCGACGAAATGTTCCAGCTTGGCCGTCACCAGCTCACCAAACCCGGCGAACCCGGCCCCAACGGCGAAGTGCGCGGTATCATCACCCCGGTCCGCTCGACATCGGCGCTGATCTTGTCGTCGACAAACATCAACCGCGAGCGCATCTATGTGCAGCAGCCGCCGGTCTCGTCGGCGGGCTATTCCAGCCAGGCCTTTGCCCCGCATTTCCCGCACACCGTGCGCCGCCAGGAAACCAAACAGTGCAGCGACTGCCATGTGTCGGCGAATGACGACAACAATGCGATCATGTCGCAGCTGATGCTGCTCGGCACCAACTTCGTGAACTTCGTCGGGCTGAATGTGTGGTCGGGGATGGAGGATGGATTCCAGGCGACCCGCGTCACCGAATGGGACGAACCACAGGCGGTGATCGGCAGCTACCTCCACAAATATAGCTACCCCGATTACTGGCGGCTGCATGTCGACCAGAACGGCCGCGAGCTCAAGAATTGGGTGCGCGGCAAGATTTTCGATAAAAAGGGATCGGGCGAAACACAGGCGCTCGAAGAGTTCGAGAATATCGTTCAGGACACCAGCGGCCGCGTGAATTGCCTGCAACAGCGCGGCGAATATATGTTCGTCGCCGAAGGCAAGGGCGGCTTCCGCGTTTATGACGTTGCGTCGATCGGCAACAAGGGCTTTTCCGAACGCATCATCCGTTCGCCCTTCTCGGCGCTCGGCCACGACACGCATGTGAAGACGAAGAATGCGACCTGCATGGCGCTGGCGACGACACAGCCGATCAGCGTCAGCCGCAACGAAAATATCGTCAAAAACTTCCCCGAAAACCACGAACAGGTGATGCACGACATCTATCGCTACGCCGTCATCACCGACAGCGTTGAAGGGCTGGTGCTGGTCGACATCGACACGCTCGCCGACGGCGAATTCCGCAACAACAAGCTGAAGCGCGCGCTGACCTGGAACGAGGGCAATGTGCTGGCCGGGGCGCGCCACGTCACGCTGGCGGGCAGCATCGCCTATATCACCACCGACGCCGGGCTGGTCGTGCTCGACCTCTCGACCCCGCTCGCGCCCAAGGTCACCGCGCAATTGCCGCTGACCGATGCGCGCGCATCTGCGGTGCAGTTCCGCTACCTCTGGGTCACCGACGCCGAGGGCGTGAAGCTGTTCGACGTCACCAATCTGGCGCAGCCGGTCGCGGTCCCCGCAGGCACGGTGCGGCTGGCCAATGCGCGCAAAATCTATCTCGCGCGCACCTATATGTATGTCGCTGCCAAGTCCGACGGGCTGGTGATCGTTGATGTGACGCGCCCCGCGGCGCCGATCGTCTGGCCGGGGCTGACCTTTGGCGGCACCATGACCGATGCCGAGGATGTGATCGTCGCGTCGACCAACGCCTCGCTGTTCGGTTATGTCGCCGACGGGCGCGGGGGGATCAAGGTGATCCAGCTGACCAGCCCCGACAACCCCGGCCTCTACGGCTTCTCGCCGAAACCGACCCCCGAACTGATCGCCTGGGCGAAAACGCCTTCACCCGCGCTCGCGCTGTCGAAAGGATTGGATCGCGACCGCGGAGTCGACGAGACGGGCGGCCAGATGGCGGTGTTCGGCCGCCTCGGCTCGCGGCCCTTCACCCGGCCCGAGATGGAGAAGCTGTTCCTGAACAGCAAAGGACTGGTGTACAAGGTGCGCGACGAGGTGGATCAGGGCGCGTGGCGGCCGCCGCTGCTGTACGCGAACTGACGACAAAGGCGGGTAACGACCGGTTGCGGACCTAAAGATCCTCCCCGCTTGCGGGGAGGGGGACCACCGAAGGTGGTGGAGGGGGCTGGCGGCCTGAAGCGACGTTGCGTGAGGACGCCAACCCCCTCCGTCAGCGCTGCGCGCTGCCACCTCCCCACAAGTGGGGAGGATCGGCTTCGTCCACTTCCCACCCCAAAGCAGCCAAAGCTGCGCCATTCAAAGCCGTTCCGCCTGAACCACCATGTCGGACGCGCGCAGCGCCGACAGGATGCGCATCACGTGCTGGACGTCGCGCACCTCGACGACGACGTCATAGGTGTGGAAACCGCCCTCGCGGTTCGACAGCCGCAAATTGGTGATGTTCGCCATATTGGCCGCCAATATGCCCGACATTTCGGCCAGCGTGCCGGGCTCGTTCAGGATCACGATGCACAGCCGCGCGTTGCCGCCCTCGCTGTCTTCCTGCCAGCGCAGGTCGATCCAGTCGGCATCGACCCCGTCGGCGAGGCTGGGGCAGTCGATGACATGCACCTCGATGCCTTCGCTGGGGCGGGCCAGCCCGACGATGCGGTCGCCGGGGACGGGGTGGCAGCAATCGGCAAGTTGGTAGGCGACGCCGGGGGTCAGCCCCGCGATCGACACTGCCGCGCCCTGCGCGAATTTGCCGGGCTTCGCCTTCATTTCGGCGGTGATGCCGGGGACCAGCGCTTCGAGGACCATATTGTCGGTCAGCCGCTGCTTGGCGATGCCGACATACAGCGCGGCGTCGCTGTCGAGCTTGAGCCGCGTCAGCGCTGCGGCGCGCGCCTTGTCGCCCACCTTGTTGGGCAGGCGGAGGGCGATCTCGTCGTACATCTTGCGCCCAAGCGCGGCGAGTTCGACCTTTTCCTTCGACCGCACATGGCGGCGGATCGCGGCGCGCGCCTTGCCCGTGACGGCAAAGCCCAGCCAGGCGGGCTGCGGCGTCTGCTTGTCCGACGACAGGATTTCGACGGTGTCGCCGTTGTTCAGCTGGGTGCGCAGCGGCACGAGCCGTCCGTTGACCTTTGCCCCGACGGTGCGGTCGCCCAGCCCGGTGTGGACGGCATAGGCAAAATCGACCGGGGTTGCCCCCTTCGGCAACTGGTGCAGGCTGCCCTTGGGCGTGAAGGCAAAGATGCGGTCCTGGTACATCGCGATGCGCGTGTTTTCGAGGAACTCCTCGGGATCGTGCGTCTGCTCGAGGATTTCGATGAGGTCGCGGATCCACCCCGCCTGCCCGTCGGGAACCGCGCCGCCCTGTTTGTACGCCCAATGCGCGGCAAAGCCGAATTCGGACTGCTGATGCATCCCCAGGCTGCGGATCTGGATTTCGATCCGCATATTCTGCTGGTGCATGATCGTCGTGTGCAGCGATTTATAACCGTTGCGCTTGGGGGTCGAGATATAGTCCTTGAACCGCCCCGGCACCATTTTCCATTTACGGTGGATCAGCCCCAGCGCGGCGTAGCAGTCGGCGTCGGTCGGGGTGACGATACGAAACGCGATGATGTCGGTGACCTGTTCGAAACTGACGTGGCGCTCCTGCATCTTGCGCCAGATCGAATAGGGGTGTTTTTCGCGGCCCGACACCTCGGCTTCGATCCCCGCGGCCGCCAGCAATTCCTTGAAATCGCGGCTGATCGCGGCGACCTTGTCCTTGCCGCCCGCGGTCAGCTTGGCGAGGCGCCCGGTGATTGTCGCATAGGCTTCGGGTTCGAGCTCGCTGAACGCCAGCAGCTGCATCTCGCGCATATATTCATACATGCCGATCCGCTCGGCGAGCGGGGCATAGATATCCATCGTCTCCTTGGCGATACGGCGCCGTTTCTCGGGATTTTTGATGAAATGCAGCGTCCGCATATTGTGCAGCCGGTCAGCGAGCTTGACCAGCAGCACGCGGATGTCGTCGGACATCGCGAGGAGGAATTTGCGCAGATTTTCGGCGGCGCGCTCATTCTCGGTCTGCGCCTCGATCTTGCTGAGCTTGGTCACCCCGTCGACCAGCCGCCCGACGTCGGCACCGAACAGCCGCTCGATTTCCTCGGGGGTGGTCAGCGTATCCTCAAGCGTGTCGTGGAGCAGCGCGGTGACGATCGTCTCGCTGTCGAGGTGCAGATCGGTCAAAATCCCCGCAACCTCGACCGGATGGCTGAAATAGGGGTCGCCCGATGCGCGTTTTTGGCTGCCGTGCTTCTGGACGGTGAAAACATAGGCGCGGTTGAGCAGCGCCTCGTCGACGTCGGGGTCATAAGCGCGCACGCGCTCGACAAGTTCATATTGGCGCAGCATCGCGTTCAATGTCGTTCATGTCGCCACAAATGCAATGCGAAATTTGATTGCGCCATTCGCCAAGGCGTTAGCAACTTTAGCAAGCCCGATTGAAAGCATCGGTCGCCGGCCGCCCGGCCATGCTTTGGACCGCCGCCATCGCGACCGAGTCGGATGTGCCATTCCGGTCATGGGGCGCGACCCGCGACCGCCAATGTATCGCGTTGCGAAATGCAACGAAGCCCCTATATTTTTTTGGCGTGGGGGTCGATTTTACGTTAGGGCATGGCGATGACAAAATTACGCGAAGTCTTGAACGACATGGATGGGGGCAATTGCGCCCTGCCGCTGGCTTTGGAAGCGATGGGCGAACGCTGGTCGTTCATGATCCTGCGCGCCGCGTTTAACGGCGTTCATCATTTCGAGGAGTTCCAGCAGGAACTGAACATCGCACGCAACATCCTTTCGAACCGGCTGTCGCGGCTGGTCGACCATGGCATCATGGCGCGCGAAGTGATGACCGAGGATCGCCGCAAGGTGCGTTACCAGCTGACCCAAAAGGGTATCGAGCTGCTCCCCGCGATGATCGCGCTGCGCCAATGGGGCGAGAAATGGGGCGCCGGCGTGCCGTCGACCCCGGTGCTGGTCGATGCGCGCGACGAACAGCCGATCGGGCCGGTGACGCTGACCGCGCACGATGGCCGGGTGATCGGGTACAAGGAATTGCTGTGGAAGCATCGCGCCGAACTCCAGCCGCTGGGCCAGGCGCGGGTGCGCGCCGACGGCGCGATGGCACCGGTGGCTGCCGAATGACCGGCTGCGCCGGTTTCTGGCGCCGTGGCCGCGGCTGCTGACCATCGCAACCCACCGGACCGCTATGCCGCTGTTTCGCCTGTCTTCGCCGGGACCCTTTTTCGACAACAAGGTCCGCGCCTTCTGGAACCTGCAGATATTGGGCTGGGCCGCGTGGCTGGGTCTGCGCGGGGTGTCGGGGTTGGCCAATGGCCAACCCTTCACCTTTCTGATCCCGCAGACGATTTCGGCGATTACAGGCTTCTCGCTCTCGTTGATCCTGTCGGTCTGTTACCGCGCGCTGATCAACCGGCGACCGCTGTTGATGTGGGGGGTCAGCTTCGGCCTCGCCGGGCTCGCCACCGCGCTTTGGGCCTTTATCGACGCCTGGGTCGCGCAAATTCAGAACCCGGCGAGCGAGACGGGCTTTACCAGCCTGCTGCTCGGCGCGATGTACATCAACGCGACGTCGCTCGCGGCCTGGTCGGCGCTCTATTTCGCGATCAACTATTTCCTGCAGCTCGAGGAACAGAACGACCGCGTCCTGCGGCTCGAGGCGCAGGCGGCGTCGGCGCAACTCGCGATGCTGCGCTATCAGCTCAATCCGCATTTCCTGTTCAACACGCTGAACAGCATTTCAACGCTGGTGCTGCTCAAACAATCCGAACCGGCCAACGCCATGCTGTCGCGGCTTTCGGCCTTCCTGCGCTACACGCTGGCCAACGAGCCGACCGCGCAGGTGACGCTGGCGCAGGAGATCGAGACGCTGAAGCTGTACCTCGACATCGAAAAAATGCGCTTCGAAGAACGGCTGCGCTCGCATTTCGAGATCGATCCGCAGGTGGCGCGGGCGCGCCTGCCGTCGCTGCTGCTGCAACCTTTGGTCGAAAATGCGATCAAATATGCGGTGACGCCGCAGGAAGACGGCGCCGATATCACGCTTTCGGCGCAGCTGGCCGGTCAAAATGTCCGGATCACCGTGTCCGACACCGGCGCGGGATTGCCAGGCGACGGCACGGACCCCACCACTGGCCTTGCAACGGAATCGACCGGTGTGGGTTTAGCCAATATCAGGGACCGTCTGGCGCAGGCTTTTGGCGACCAGCACCGGTTCGATGCCCAACGCGGCGCTGATGGTGGATTCACGGTGATTATCGAGTTTCCGTTTCAGCCCGACGGGCAAATGACGATTGGAACCGAACGGACATGACGATCAGAACCATCCTGGTGGATGATGAAAAACTGGCCACCCAAGGCCTGCAACTGCGGCTCGAACCGCATGCCGATGTCGAGATCGTCGATACGGCGCAAAATGGCCGCGAGGCCATCCGCAAGATCAAGACGCACAAGCCCGACCTAGTGTTTCTGGACATCCAGATGCCGGGGTTCGACGGTTTTTCGGTGATTCAGGGCTTGATGGAGGTCGAACCGCCGCTGGTCGTCTTCGTCACCGCTTATTCCGACCATGCGATCCGCGCGTTCGAGGCGCAGGCGGTCGATTATCTGGTCAAACCGGTCGAGCCCGAACGGCTCGCCGACGCGCTCGACCGGGTGCGCCAGCGGCTGACCGAAAAGCGCGGTGCGGCCGAGGTCGAACGGCTGAAAACGGTGCTGGCCGAGGTCGCCCCCGATGCCGCCGACGATTATGGCAGCGAGAACGCGCCCGACGCACACGCCGCCGACCGCTATGAAAAGATGATCAACATCAAGGATCGCGGCCAGATTTTCCGCGTCGATGTCGATAGCATCGAACGTATCGACGCTGCGGGCGACTATATGTGCATCTATACCGCCGACAACAGCCTGATCCTGCGCGAGACGATGAAGGATCTGGAAAAGCGGCTCGACCCACGCAACTTCCAGCGCGTCCATCGCTCGACGATCGTCAACCTGTCACAGGTCAAGCAGGTCAAGCCGCACACCAACGGCGAATGCTTTCTGGTGCTCGGATCAGGCGCGCAGGTGAAGGTCAGCCGCAGCTACCGCGATGTGGTCGCGCGGTTCGTTCACTGAACGACGGCTAATAGTGAACCGTGGGGGCCCCCCCCCCACGGCGGGGGGCGGGGGGGGGGGGGGGGGGGGGG
>JAFAGN010000246.1 GCA_023422695.1 Pseudomonadota bacterium | reverse complement strand
GGGTAGTTCGTCGGCGAGCAGGCGCGCGCCTGCCGCCGTGACGGTGCGGTCGATGGTGCCGAGCAGGCTGCCCTCGCGCGTCCCCGCCATCGTGCGGACGAGTTCGAGGCTTTCGCGCGTCGCCGCGTCGATCGCCATGCGGCCAGAGGCAAGGTGGCGTAGCGGCGGCTGGAGAAAGGTCGGCGCGCCGGTACCGACATGATCGAGATAGGCAACAAGCGCGCCCATCGCCGCGACCTCGCCGCGCGAGAACGTCCCGAAGCCATCGAGCGTCTGAACCCCGAAAAAGCGCTCGAGACGCTTTTGCGCCGCCGTGCTGGAAAATTCGGCGGCGGGGCGGCGGACGAGCTGACGCGCCGACGATATCGGCAGGTCACCCGCGCTCTCGCTGAGGAGCAGTTCCGACGGCGCCAGCCGCGCGAGTTCGGCATCGACTGCTTCGCGCCGCACCGCGACGACCTCGAACCGTCCCGTCGAGATGTCGGCGGCGGCAATCGCGACCTCGCCCTCGCTGCCGAGTTCGGCCAGCGCCGCGAGCCGGTTGGCGCTCCGCCCTTCGAGCAGGCTTTCCTCGGTCAGCGTCCCCGCGGTGACGAAGCGCACGATCGCGCGTGCCACCAGTGCCTTCGACCCGCCGCGCGCTTTGGCCTCGGCGGGCGTTTCGACCTGTTCGGCGATCGCAACGCGGTGTCCGGCGCGGATCAGCCGCGCAAGGTAGGATTCGGCGGCATGGACGGGCACCCCGCACATCGCCACCGGCTGCCCATCATGCTCACCGCGCGACGTGAGCGCGATGTCGAGCGTCGCCGCCGCCGCCTTGGCATCGTCGAAGAATAATTCGAAAAAATCGCCCATGCGGTAGAACAGCAGACAGTCGCCCGCCTTTTCCTTGAGCGCCCAATATTGCGCCATCATCGGCGTCGCCGCGGGTACGGCGCTGTTGCTGTTGGCGGGTTTGGGAGCGGCGGCGGGCATTGGACCCTGCTTAGTGATTGAGGGCGGCATGGCAAGGTGGGGTGAAGGGAATGGCGACTTTGGGGTGGGAAGCTGACGTTGCCGATCCTCCCCACTTGTGGGGAGGTGGCAGCGCGCAGCGCTGACGGAGGGGGTTGGCGTCCTCGCGCAACGTCGTTTCAGGCCACCAGCCCCCTCCACCACCTTCGGTGGTCCCCCTCCCCGCAAGCGGGGAGGATCTTTAGGGTCCGCTATCGGTCGATAACCGACGTTGGCGGGGTTACAATCGGCGCCCGCGACGTTAGGGAAAGGGCTCGGGCGCGCGTCTGATGCGATTGGATAGGGGATAGATGATGGACAGCGGCAGCAAAGTGCAGTTTTCGGACCGCGAGGCGTTGCTTTACCACGAATATGGACGCCCCGGAAAAATCGAGATCGTCGCGTCGAAACCGATGGCGACCCAGCGCGACCTGAGCCTTGCCTATTCGCCCGGCGTCGCCGTCCCGGTGAAGGCGATCGCTGAGGATCCGACTAAGGCCTATGACTATACGATCAAGGGCAATCTGGTCGCGGTCATCTCGAACGGCACCGCGATCCTGGGGCTCGGCAATCTCGGCGCGCTGGCATCGAAACCGGTGATGGAGGGCAAGGCGGTGCTGTTCAAGCGCTTCGCCGACGTCGATTCGATCGACCTGGAAGTCGACACCGAGGATCCGCAGCGCTTTATCGAGGCGGTCGAACTGCTCGCACCGAGCTTTGGCGGCATCAACCTGGAAGACATTGCGGCGCCGAACTGCTTCATCATCGAGCAGGCGCTGAAGGAAAAGATGAACATCCCGGTGTTCCATGACGACCAGCACGGCACCGCGATCATCACTGCCGCCGGCCTCATCAACGCCTGTTACCTGACCGGGCGCGACCTCGCGACCGTGAAAGTCGTCGTCAACGGCGCCGGCGCCGCCGCGATCGCGTGCACCGCGCTGATCAAGGCGATGGGGGTGCGGCACGAAAATGTCATCATGTGCGACCGCAAGGGCACGATCTATCAGGGCCGTACCGAAGGCATGGACCAGTGGAAGTCGGCGCACGCGGTGCCGACCGAAGCGCGCGACCTGACCGAGGCGCTGGTCGGCGCCGACGTGTTCCTGGGGCTGTCGGCAGCGGGCGCGCTGAAACCTGCGATGGTCAAGGATATGGCGCCTGCGCCAATCATCTTTGCGATGGCGAACCCCGATCCCGAAATCTCGCCCCCCGATGCGCGCGCGGCGCGGCCCGACGCGATCATCGCGACGGGACGGTCGGACTATCCGAACCAGGTCAACAATGTTCTCTGCTTCCCCTTCATCTTCCGCGGCGCGCTCGATGTTCATGCGACCGCGATCAACGAAGAGATGAAGATTGCGGCGGCCTATGCGATCGCCGACCTCGCGCGCCAGCAGGTGCCTGAAGAGGTCGCCGCGGCCTATGGCGGGCGGGCGTCGAGCTTTGGCCCCGAATATATCATCCCCTCCCCCTTCGACCCGCGGCTGATGGAGATCGTCCCCGCTGCGGTGGCAAAGGCGGCGATGGATACCGGCGTCGCGCAGCGGCCGATCGACAATCTCGATGCCTATCGCACGTCGCTCCGCGCGCGGCTCAACCCGACGACGTCGGTGCTGACGCTCGCTTATGAAGCGGCGCGCGCCAATCCCAAGCGCGTCGTCTTTGCCGAGGGCGAAGAGGAAGTGGTGCTGCGCGCCGCGATCCAGTTCCGCGACGGCGGTTATGGCATCCCGGTGCTGGTCGGGCGCGAGGGGCTGCGCGACAAGCTGAAGGAAATGGGGGTCGCCGACCCCGAAAGTTACGAGGTCCACAACAGCGTCAATTCGCCGCATGTGCCGCAAATGGTCGATATTCTGTACGAACGGCTACAGCGGCGGGGGTATCTGCGCCGGGACGTCGAACGCATGGTCAATCGCGACCGCAATATCTTCGGCTCGCTGATGCTCAAGCTGGGACTGGGCGACGCGATGATCACCGGGGTCACGCGCACCTACTCGCAGACGATGCGCGAGGTCCGTCGCGTGATCGACCATGCCGAAGGGAAGACGCCGTTCGGCATCCATGTGCTGGTCGGACAGCATCAGACGATCTTCATGTCCGACACCACGGTCAACGAGCGTCCGAGCGCCGAGATGCTTGCCGACATCGCCGAACGCACCGCCCAGGTGGCGCGGCGCATGGGGCATGAACCGCGCGTCGCGTTCCTGTCCTATTCCACCTTCGGCAATCCGCCGGGCAGCTGGCTCGACAATATCCGCGACGCGGTGTCGATCCTCGACGCGCGCAAGCCCGCGTTCGAATATGAAGGCGAAATGTCGCCCGACGTTGCGCTTAATCCCAAGGTGATGGCCAACTATCCCTTCTGCCGCCTGTCGGGCCCGGCCAATGTGCTGGTCATGCCGGGGCTGCAATCGGCGAATCTGTCGGCAAAGCTGATGCGCGAACTGGGCGGTGGGGCGGTGATCGGCCCAATGCTGGTCGGGATGGAACATCCGGTGCAGGTTGCGACGATGGCATCGCCGGCGTCGGATCTGGTCACGCTGGCGGTGCTGGCCGCAGGCGGGATCGCGCAGTAGCGATACCGTCGCCCCCGCGCAGGCAGGGGCCGCTAGCCGCCTATTCCTGCGCCGCCGCATAAACCGACAGCGGCCCCCGCCTGCGCGGGGGCGCCGGCTGCCTTACTGCCCGCTCGGCGCGCCCGCACCCGGCGCGCCGACCGCGCCGATGTTGCCGAAGATATCTTCAAAGAAGCTGCGTTCGCGGCCCAGCGTCGGGGTCTTGTCGCCTTCGGGGCTGATCTTGCTCACCAGTTCCAGCCCGGTGCGGTCGACCGCGGCGACATTGCCCGCGGCGTCGAAGCGGACGCGCAGCACCTGCTGATCGACCGGGCGCGGCTTGGCGAACGCCAGCTGGCGCGTTTCGCGCGAGACATAATAATATTCATTGTCGCTGAACTGGCCAACGAAGGTCGGGCGGCCAAGCGTCTTTTCCACCGATTCGCGATTATCGACGCCCGGGGTGATCGCGGTGGTCAGCAGCGGATCGACGACATAGCCCTGCCGACCTTTGAGCTGCGCGCAGCCGCTGGCGGTAAGCACGACGGCAAGCCCTAGGACGATCAGGCGCGCGCGCGGAGCGGCAGACGAAAGCTTGAAATTCGGCATCACTAATCTCCGTTGCGCCTGTCGCGGCCTTTGCCAGCGGTCGGCGCTCGCTCTCGCGCCTCTTAACCGCAAGCAGATGCGGCGCACAAGCTGCTTGTGGCGCGGCGAAGCTTGCCAGAAGCTGACCGGCACGGCGGACCGGCGCCCCTTTTCGGCGGCACGAATTGCGCCTAAGCGGTGGGCATGTTCTCGCTCCGCAATCTCTTCCGCTCGCAGCCCGACCCGCGCGAGGCGCGCCGCCCGCTATGGAACGCCGTCGTTGCGACCGCCCGCGCCCCGCACTGGTATGCGGCGGGCCACGTCCCCGACACGCTCGATGGCCGCTTCGACATGGTCAGCCTGGTGCTCGCGCTCGTCCTCCACCGCATCGATGAAGATCCGGCACAGGCGCGCGCCGGGGTCGAGCTGACCGAGTTGTTTGTCACCGACATGGATGGCCAGATGCGCCAGATCGGTTTTGGCGACATGGTCGTCGGCAAACAGATCGGGCGGATGGTCGGCGCGCTCGGCGGCCGCCTCGGCGTCTATCGCGCTGCCGACGGGACGGACGAACTGCGCGCCGCGCTCGTTCGTAACCTGTGGCGCGGCACCGAACCCGATCCCGCGGGACTGGCGCATGTGATGGCTGAGGTCGCCAAGCTGCGCGCCGCGCTGGCCGCGACCCCGGTGGCCGATCTGATCGTCGCCGACCGGCTGGGCGGGGCCGCGGCATGAGCGCAGCGCCCGAATTTTCGCTGATCGTGACGCTGGCCGATGCCGCACAGGGCCGCGCTATAGTGGTGGAGGCCGATGAGGAAGCGCGCGGGCGGATTGCGCAGCGACTGGCGCTGATCGCGGTCGATCATTTCGCCCTCTCCGCCGAAATCCGCACCGTCGCGGGCGGAATCGGCGCCAAGGGCATGGTGCACGCGAAGGTCGTCCAGACCTGCGCCGCGACCGGGCTGCCGGTCCCCGCGACGCTGAACGAGCCGTTCGACTTGCGGTTCCTGCGCGACATCGACGCGCCGGTCGACGTCGACGAGGAAATCGAGATCAGCAGCGAGGATTGCGACCTGCTGCCGCTGGAGGGCGACCGCGTCGATCTGGGCGAGGCGGCGGTGCAGACGCTGTCACTGGCGCTCGACCCGTTTCCGCGCCACCCCGACGCCGCCCGCATCCTCGCCGAAAAAGGCGTGCTGAGCGAAGAAGCGGCGGGGCCGTTTGCAGCGTTGGCGAAATTGCGCGGTACGCCGGACGCCTAACGACAGACCGTCCATCCCAACCGTTTGTGCTGAGCTTGTCGAAGCACCGTCCTTCTTCTTACCGCGCCCAAAGAGAGAGCGGCCCTTCGACAAGCTCAGGGCGAACGGATCACATTGTACCGTCGGAGTTTAGCGCCCGCCTTCCGGCTCGGCCTTCGGCGTCTCCTCGACCAGATCGGCGACCGCGGCGTCGAGGCCCGGCTCTTCCTGAGCGGGCGAGGCTTCGGTCGCGGGCTTGGCCGCTACCTCGGCCGCCGCAGCAGCCTTTTCGTCACGCGACGGCGGCAAAGCACCGCCCAGCGCATTCGCCAGCCCGATCAGTTGCTCGCCGATCACCTTGTCGACCGCGGGGGCAATGTCGGCGGTCTTGAAGCGCATATAGCCGCCGACCACATAGTCGAAGCGGAGCGCGCTGCCGGTCGGGGTGGCCTTGATCTGGATTGTCAGCGTGCCGTTTGCCGCCTCGCCCTGCAGCGGTCCGAACGCACCTGACAGACGGAGCAGCTGGCCCGGTTTCGAGAACAGCACGCGCGCATGCTGGACGCTGCCCACCTCGGCGCCGCTGTCGGGCAATTTCTCGCAGAAACAGCCGCCTGCCTGCGAATCGAGCCAGAAGTTCGCGGCGTCGCCCGACCAGCTATGATCCTTCGACCACCAGTTCTGCGGCATGCGGAGCATTTTCCACACATCGGCGGGGGTCGCGGCGACCTGCGCGGTGTGGGCGACGGTGAAGCCCGCTTCGTTTTGATCGACGACTTTGGCGGTTGCGCCGGGCGAGAGGGTCAATCCAGCCGTTGCCGAGATTGCCGTCGCCATTAGTTTGTTGAAGTTCATCACCCGTCCCCCCGCTTGCCGCAACCGGGCTTCGTCATTGCGAGCGAAGCGAAGCAATCCAAGGCGGCCTTGCACCGCTCTGGATTGCCACGGGCCTGCGGCCCTCGCAATGACGATTAAGTGGGCTCGTTAGCCCGCAGGCGCGAGGACGGCTTCGATCGCGTCGTTGACCTGATCGATCGGCGCCATGCCATCGACCCGCGTCACGATGCCGCGCGCCTCATAGATCGGCAGGATCGGCGCGGTCTTGGCGCGATATTCGGCCATGCGCGTGCGCACCGTTTCTTCATTGTCGTCGGGACGACGCTTGAATTCGGTGCTGCCGCAAACGTCGCAAACATCAGCCACCTTCGGCTGCTTGTAGCGGTCGTGATAGCCCGCGCCGCAATTGCCGCACGAAAAGCGCCCGGTGATGCGGTCGACCAGCGCGTCTTCTTCGACCAGCAGTTCGATGACATGGTCGAGCTTGCGCCCGCGTGCCGAGAGGATCGTATCGAGCGCGTCGGCCTGCGCCGCGGTGCGCGGATAGCCGTCGAAGATCACCGAGGTTTCATTGCCGAGCGCATCGAGCCGTTCGCCGATCAGGCCCGAGACGATCTCATCCGACACCAGCTCGCCCGCGTCCATCACCGCCTTGGCCTGCAAGCCGATCGGGGTTCCCGCCTTGACCGCGGCGCGCAGCATGTCGCCGGTCGACAGCTGGACCATGCCATGCTCGTCTTCCAGACGGACCGCCTGCGTTCCCTTGCCCGCCCCCGGCGGACCCAGCAAAATGATGTTCAGCGTCATGGAAGCCCCTGTTGCCTCTGCCGTGTCGCAGTTGCCGTAGCTTGGCGTTTAACGCCGCGCAACGCCGCCCTTCAATTTCGCCTTTTTGATCAGGTCGCCATATTGATGCGCGAGCATGTGGCTCTGGATCTGGCTGATCGTGTCGATCGTCACGTTGACGATGATCAGCAGGCTGGTGCCGCCGAGCGCGAAGGGCAGGCCCGACTGCGCGATGAAATATTCGGGGACCAGACAGATGGCCGCGAGATAGGCCGCACCGAGCACGGTGATGCGCGTCAGCACATGGTCGAGATAGGCGGCGGTGTTCTTGCCCGGACGGATGCCCGGAATGAAGCCGTTCTGGCGCTTCAGATTGTCGGCGGTTTCTTCGGGGTTGAAGACGACCGCGACGTAGAAGAAGCAGAAGAAGATGATGCCCGCGGCATAAAGCGCCATGTACAGCGGCTGGCCGTGCGCCAGATACTGGTTCAGCGTGATCAGGAAATCGCCGGTCGCGGTGTCGCCCTGAACATTGTTACCCATCATCTGGGTGATCGTCAGCGGCATCAGCAGCAGCGACGAGGCGAAGATCGGCGGGATGACGCCCGCGGTGTTGACCTTGAGCGGCAGATGGCTGCGATCGGCCTGCATCCCGCCGCGCTGCGTCGCGCGCTTGGGATATTGGACGAGCACGCGGCGCTGGGCGCGTTCCATGAAGGCGATGAAGGCGATGACCAGGATCGCCCCGGCGAACACCGCGACGACGGTGCCGCCGCCCATCGATCCTTCGCGGACCTGCGTGAACATCTGGGCAAAGCTGCGCGGCAGCTGGGCCAGAATGCCCGCCATAATGATCAGCGACACACCGTTGCCGATGCCGCGCGCGGTGATCTGTTCGCCCAGCCACATCAGGAACAGCGTACCGCCGACGATGCTGATGACGGCGCCGATGCGGAACATCATGCCCGGGTCGACGACCGCGGCGATGCCCTGGCTGGCGCCGAGGGTTTCAAGCCCGACGGCGATGAAATAGCCCTGGATCGCGGTCAGGAACACCGTGCCGTAGCGGGTATATTGGTTGAGCTTCTTGCGCCCGCTTTCGCCCTCTTTCTTGAGCGCGGCAAGGCTGGGCGACAGCGCCGCGGCCAGCTGCACGACGATCGAGGCCGTGATGTAGGGCATGACGCCGAGCGCGATGATACTCATGCGCTCCAGGCTGCCGCCCGAAAAGGTGTTGAAAATGTCGAGGACGCCGCCCGAAGCAGCCTGGCTGTACAGCGTCGACAGCGCAACCGGATCGACACCCGGCAGCGGGACGAACGACAGGAAGCGGAAGACGATCAGCGCGCCGATCGTGAACCAGATGCGGTTCTTGAGTTCGGTCGCCTGCCCGAATTTCGAGAAGTTCAGGTTGGAAGCAAGCTGGTCGGCGCGAGAGGCCATGGGTAGTTTCCTCGGATATTCCGGACCGCGCCCCCCGCGACCCGGCGCCTATGTGCGTTCGGCGGTCACGAAGCGCAAGGGGAAAGGCCTATTTGTAGATGCAGCCTGTCGATAACAGGCATCCCATCTGTCCGTTTGTATCGAGCGAAGTCGAGATACCCCTCGATCTTGCGCCGGTCCGACGGGTGTCTCGACTTCGCTCGACACGAACGGGAAATAGATGTTCTTCAAATGACAAAGGGCGGTTCCTGAGGAGCCGCCCTTGTCTGAATTACTCGGCCTTGGCCTTGGCGCGGCGCTGAGCCTTTTTGCCTTCGGGTGCCGCTTCCTTGACTTCGGGAAGCTCGACCTTGCCACCGGCCTTTTCGACCGCTTCGATCGCGCCCTTCGACGCGCCGGCAACGGCAAAGTTCAGCTTGGCGGTGAATTCGCCCTTGGCGAGGAGGCGGACGCCATCCTTGCCGCCGCGGGCAACGCCAGCGGCCTTGAGCGCGGCGTGATCGACCACAGCCTTAGCATCGAGCTTCTTCGCGTCGACCAGCTTCTGGATCATGCCCAGATTGACGATCGCAAAGTCCTTGCCAAAGATGTTGTTGAAGCCGCGCTTCGGGATGCGCATGTGAAGGGGCATCTGGCCGCCTTCGAAGCCGTTGATCGCGACGCCGCTGCGGGCCTTCTGACCCTTTTGGCCGCGGCCGGCGGTCTTGCCCTTGCCCGAGCCGATGCCGCGTCCGACGCGCATGCGGCCCTTGCGGGCACCGTTGTTGTCACGAAGTTCGTTAAGCTTGATCGTCATGGTTGCACTCGCTTTCGCTGTAGTCGCGCTATGGACTGGCATTTTTCCGGGGAAAGACGGTCAGTCCGGTTCAATTTCACTCGATGGCTGAAAGCCGGGATAGTCCCCCGCCTTTTCCATCACAATGGCCTGGGCGACATAGCCGTGGCCATCGACACTGGTAATCGACGGGCTGCCGTGAAGCTGCCATCCCCGGTTGAGCAATCCTTCGACGCGGGCGCAGAATGCGCTGTCGTCGGGACCGGTCAACAGGCGATACAGCTTCACCGCGGTTTAGCCCTCGACGACTTCCACCATGTGCGGCAGCTTGCGAATCATGCCGCGCACTTCGGGGGTGTCGACCAGTTCGACCTCGCGGTGCATCTTGCCCAGGCCAAGGCCGGTCAGGATGGCGCGCTGGCCCTTGGGACGACGGATCGGCGAGCCGATCTGGCGGATCTTGATCTTCTTGTCGGCCATGATCTTACTCCGTCACCGCTGCCGCTTCGGCGTCGGCTGCCCGGTCGGATGCACCGCCGCGCTTGATCAGATCCGACACCTTCTTGCCGCGACGCTGCGCGACCGACTTGGGACTGGTCTGTTCGCCGAGCGCCTCAAAGGTCGCGCGGATCATGTTATAGGGGTTCGAGGTGCCGTTCGACTTGGTCACGACGTCAGCCACGCCCAGCGATTCGAACACGGCGCGCATCGGACCGCCGGCGATGATGCCGGTACCGGCAGGTGCCGAGCGAACGGTGACCAGACCGGCGCCGAAATGGCCACGGCCATCATGGTGCAGGGTGCGGCCATCGCGCAGCGGAACGCGGATCATCGACTTCTTGGCAGCTGCGGTCGCCTTCGAAATGGCTTCGGGCACTTCGCGCGCCTTGCCATGACCGAAACCGGCGCGGCCCTTGCCATCACCGACCACGACCAGCGCCGCGAAACCGAAGCGCTTGCCGCCCTTCACGGTTTTCGACACGCGGTTGATGTGAACGAGCTTTTCGATCAGCTCTTCGCCGCCATCTTCATCGCGCGGGCGACGATCGTCGCGGCGGCCACGGCCACCGTCGCGGCCGCCACGGCCGGCACCGCCATCGCGGCCGCCACGGCCACGGCGCGGAGCCTGGCCTTCGGTGGTCGCTTCAACAGCGCCTTCGACGTTCTGTACTTCGTCAGCCATATTAGAACTCCAATCCGCCTTCGCGAGCCGCGTCGGCCAGCGCCTTGATGCGCCCGTGGAACAGGAAACCGCCGCGGTCGAACACGACCTGCGTCACGCCCGCCTTTTTGGCGGCAGCGGCAAGGCGCTTGCCAACGTCGGCAGCCGCCGCCGTGGTGGCGCCGGTCTTGCCGCGGACGTCCTTGTCCAGCGTCGAAGCCGCGGCCAGCGTCTGGCCGGCGGCATCGTCGATAAGCTGGGCATAGATGTGACGGCCCGAACGGTGCACCGACAGGCGGGCACGCCCACCAGCACGCTTGCGAAGGGCGGTACGAACGCGCTGACGGCGTTTTTCGAATGGGGTAAGATGTGCCATGGCTTACTTCTTCTTGCCTTCTTTGCGGAAGATGTACTCGCCGCGATATTTGATGCCCTTGCCCTTATAGGGCTCCGGCTTGCGCCAGCGGCGGATTTCCGCCGCGACCTGGCCGACCTTCTGCTTGTCGATGCCGCTGATCTCGATCGTCGTATTGTCCGGCGTCTTGATCTCGATGCCTTCGGGCACCGCGAAATCGACATCGTGGCTGTAGCCGAGCTGCAGCTTCAGATTCTTGCCCTGCGAGTTGGCGCGATAGCCGACACCGGTGATTTCGAGCACCTTGGTGAAACCCTCGGTCACGCCCGTGATCAGGTTCTGGACCAGCGTGCGCTGCATGCCCCAAAAGGCGCGAGCTTCGCGGCTGCTGTTCGCGGGCTGCACCGAAATGCTGCCTTCGCCGACTTCATATTTGATGTTGTCGGACAGCGGCATCGCGAGGGTGCCCTTCGGCCCCTTCACCGACAGCTGGCCGCCGTCAATCGCAGCGGTGACACCGCTGGGGATCGCGACTGCTTTTTTACCAATGCGCGACATCAGAACACCTCCGCTAGCACTTCGCCGCCGACATTTTGCTCGCGAGCTTCGGCGTCCGACAGGACGCCGCGCGGGGTCGACACGATGGTGATGCCCAGGCCGTTGCGCACGATCGGCAGGTCTTTCGACCCCGAATAGATACGGCGACCCGGCTTCGAAACGCGCGCCACATGGCGGATCGCCGGCTGCCCTTCGAAATATTTCAGCTCGATGCGGATGCCCTTGTGCTCGCCCTTGGCACCCAGCGCTTCTTCGCTGTAGCCACGGATATAGCCTTCGCGCTGCAGAACATCGAGAACGCGGACGCGCAAGGTCGAGGCCGGCGTCAGGACGCTGTCCTTCTTCGCCGTCTGGCCGTTGCGGATGCGGGTGAGCATATCACCCAAAGGATCGGTCATTGCCATCTTGTCAGTCCCTTACCAGCTCGACTTAACAACACCGGGGATCAGGCCTTTGTTGGCCAGATCGCGGAGCTGAATACGGCACAGCCGGAATTTGCGATAATAAGCGCGCGGGCGCCCCGTCATCTCGCACCGGTTGCGGATGCGGGTCGGGTTACCATTGCGCGGGATTTCCGCCATCTTGAGGCGCGCGATCAGACGCTCGCCTTCGTCGAGCGAGGTGTCCGCTGCAATCGCCTTCAGCTTCGCGTAGCGGCCGGCATATTTCTTCACCAGCTGCTTGCGACGCTCATTTTTGTTCGTCGAACTCAGTTTCGCCATGACTTAAGTTCTCTTTCCTTCTTGAAAGAGCCGGCCTGGTCCCGTCGGGGACTCAGGCGGCTGCCTTTTCTTCGGCTGCGATCGGGAACGGGAAGCCGAACAGCTTGAGCAGTTCGCGGGCTTCGTCGTCGGTACGCGCCGTGGTGGTCACGATCACATCCATGCCGCGCACCTGATCGATGCGGTCATAGTTGATTTCGGGGAAGATGATCTGCTCTTTCAGGCCCATGGCATAGTTGCCGCGGCCGTCGAAGCTGGTCGCCGACACGCCGCGAAAGTCGCGGATGCGCGGCATTGCGATGGTGATCAGACGATCAAGAAATTCGTACATGCGTTCGCGGCGCAGGGTGACCTTGCAACCGATCGGCATGCCTTCGCGCAGCTTGAACTGGGCGATCGACTTCTTGGCCTTGGTCACGACAGGCTTCTGGCCCGCGATCAGCTCCATTTCAGCCGCTGCCGCTTCGACCTTCTTCTTGTCCTGCGTCGCATCGCCGACACCCATGTTGAGCGTGATCTTTTCGATCTTCGGCACTTCCATCGCATTCTTGTAACCGAACTTCTCGGTCATCGCCTTGACGATCACATCGTCATAGCGCTTGCGCATGCGGGGGGTATAATTGTCAGCCACTGATGGTCTCCCCGGACTTCACGGCGACACGCACCTTCTTGCCGTCCTTGGTTTCGAAACGCACGCGCGTCGGCTTGCCGTCCTTGGGATCGGCCAGCGCAACCTTGCTTGCGAACAGCGGCGCTTCCTTGCGCTCCAAGCCGCCCTGCGGGTTGGCCTGGCTCGGCTTGCGGTGCCGCGTGATGATGTTGACGCCCGCGACGACAACCTTGCCGTCTTTCGGCAGGCTCTGCGTCACTTCGCCGGTCTTGCCCTTGTCCTTGCCGGACAGGATGACAACCGTGTCGCCCTTCTTGATCTTGTTGGCCATGGTCAGAGCACCTCCGGCGCCAGGCTGATGATCTTCATATAGCCACGGCCGCGCAATTCGCGGACGACGGGGCCAAAGATACGCGTGCCGATCGGCTCTTCATTCTTGTTGACGAGCACGGCGGCGTTGGTGTCGAAGCGGATGACCGAGCCATCGGCGCGGCGCACATCCTTGCGGGTGCGGACGATGACGGCGCGGTGCACGTCACCCTTCTTCACCTTGCCGCGCGGCTGGGCTTCCTTGATCGACACGACGATGACGTCGCCGACGCCGGCAGTGCGGCGCTTCGACCCGCCCAGCACCTTGATGCACTGGACGCGCTTGGCACCGCTGTTGTCAGCGACTTCCAATTGTGACTGCATCTGGATCATCGATGCATTTCCTTCTCTTTTGGCCTACCGGGCAACCCCGGCGGTTCCGTGAACTGGTGTCAGCCTTCGGCCGCGGCGGGAGCAGCAGCCGTTTTGGGCTTGCTGTGGGTGTCGACCTTGTCGAGCACCTTCCACGTCTTGAGCTTCGAAATCGGCTTCGTTTCCTCGATGCGGACGGTTTCGCCAGCCTTGATGGCGTTGTCCTCATCATGGGCGTGATATTTTTTCGAACGGCGGATGATCTTGCCGTACAGAGGGTGCTTCACCTTCCGTTCGACCTTCACCACGACGGTCTTGTCGCCCTTGTCGGACACCACCGTACCGGTCAGAATGCGCTTCGGCATCGATAGTCTCCTTACTTCGCGGTCGAGCGCGCGCGCTCGGTCTGCTGCGTCTTGATGCGGGCGATCGAACGCCGGACTTCCTTGACGCGCGATGCTTTTTCAAGCTGGCCGGTGGCCGCCTGGAAGCGGAGGTTGAACGCCTCGCGCTTCAGTTCGCCAAGCTGTTCCGACAGCTGATCGTCGGTCTTGGCCTTGAAATCTTCGGTCTTGGACATGGCCCTTAACCCTCCAGATGCGAGGTGTCGCCGAGACGGGCAATCACCTTGGTCTTGATCGGCAGCTTCATCGCCGCACGTTCGAATGCCAGCGCGGCCACGGGGCCGGGAACGCCGTCGAGTTCGAACAGAATGCGGCCCGGCTTCACGCGCGCGGCCCAATATTCCGGCGAACCCTTGCCCTTGCCCATGCGGACTTCGGCCGGCTTCGACGACACGGGGACGTCGGGGAAGATGCGGATCCACAAACGGCCCTGACGCTTGATCGCGCGGCTGATCGCACGGCGGGCCGCTTCGATCTGGCGGGCGGTGATCCGCTCGGGTTCCATCGCCTTCAGCCCGTAGGAGCCGAAGTTCAGGCTGGTCCCACCCTTGGCATTGCCATGGATGCGGCCCTTGAAGGCCTTGCGGAACTTGGTTTTTTTCGGTTGCAACATGTCAGTTGTCCTTAGCGGCGATCTTCACGAGCCGGACGCACGCCGGTCGTCTGTGCGTCGAGCATCAGACGGTCGGTCGCCATCGGGTCGTGGCCAAGAATCTCGCCCTTGAAGATCCACACCTTGATCCCGCACACGCCATAGGCGGTGTGCGCGGTCGATTCGGCATAGTCGACATTGGCGCGCAGCGTGTGCAGCGGCACCCGGCCCTCGCGATACCATTCGGTACGCGCGATTTCTGCGCCGCCCAGACGACCGGCGCAGTTGATGCGGATGCCTTCAGCGCCCAGACGCATCGCCGACTGAACGGCGCGCTTCATGGCGCGGCGGAACGCGACGCGGCGTTCGAGCTGGTCGGCAATGCCCTGGCCGACGAGCTTGGCGTCAACCTCGGGCTTGCGGATTTCGACGATGTTCAGCGACACGTCGCTGCCCGTCAGTTCACCCAGCTTCTTGCGCAGCTTTTCGATGTCCGCGCCCTTCTTGCCGATGATGACGCCCGGACGGGCGGCATAGATCGACACGCGGCACAGCTTCGCCGGACGTTCGATCACGACCTTCGAGATCGCAGCCTGCGGCAGGTTCTTGAACACATACTGACGGATCTTCAGATCCTCGACCAGCATGCGGCCATAGTCCTGGCCTTCGGCGAACCAGCGGCTGTCCCAGGTACGGTTGACCTGCAGGCGCAGGCCGATCGGATTGCTCTTCTGGCCCATCTTACGCCTCTTCTTCCTGTTCGCGCACGACAATGCGGATGCGGCTGAACGGCTTGACGATCCGGGTCGACTTGCCGCGGCCGCGAGCGTGCCAGCGCTTCATCGAGATCGACTTGCCCACGCTCGCTTCCTTGACGACCAGCGCGTCAACGTCGAGATTGTGGTTGTTTTCCGCGTTGGCGACGGCGCTGGCGAGAACCTTGCGCACGTCGACAGCCATCGCCTTCTTCGAGAAAGCGAGGACGTTCATCGCATCTTCGACCTTGCGGCCGCGGATCAGCGCAGCAACGAGGTTCAGCTTCTGCGCCGAGCCGCGAATCTGCGTGCCGACCGAGAGAGCCTCGTTATCGGCGACGCGGCGGGGGGACTTTTCCTTGCCCATTAGCGTTTGCCCTTCTTGTCGGCAGCGTGACCGGGGAAGAAGCGCGTCGGCGCAAATTCACCCAGCTTCATGCCGACCATGTCTTCATTCACCGACACCGGCACGAACTTGCGGCCGTTATAGACGTTGAAGGTCAGCCCCACGAACTGCGGCAGGATGGTGGACCGGCGCGACCAGGTCTTGATCGGGGCAGAGCTGCCGCCGTCCTGGGCCGTTTCGGCTTTCTTGAGCAGATGGAGGTCCACGAACGGACCCTTCCAGACCGAGCGAGCCATGGCTTACCTCTTCTTCTTCGCGTGACGCGACCGGATGATCATCTTGTCGGTCGACTTGTTGTGGCGGGTACGGGCGCCCTTGGTCGGCTTGCCCCACGGGGTCACCGGATGACGGCCACCCGAGGTGCGGCCTTCACCACCACCATGCGGGTGATCGACCGGGTTCTTGGCAACACCGCGCGTCAGCGGACGCTTGCCGAGCCAGCGGCCGCGACCGGCCTTGCCCAGGTTGGTGTTCTGGTTGTCGGGGTTCGACACCGCACCGACCGTGCCCATGCACTCGCCGCGAATGTAACGCTGTTCGCCCGAACCGAGACGCACGATGACGAGCCCGCGGTCACGACCGACGACCTGTGCATAGGTGCCTGCCGAACGGGCGATCTGGCCACCCTTGCCCGGCTTCATCTCGATATTGTGGACGATCGTGCCGACCGGCATCTGCGACAATTCCATCGCATTGCCCGGCTTCACGTCGGTCTTCTTGCCCGCGACGACGGTGTCGCCAACCGCCAGACGCTGCGGCGCCAGGATATAGGTCTGCTCGCCGTCTTCGTACTTCACCAGCGCGATGAAGGCGGTGCGGTTGGGATCATATTCCAGACGCTCGACGGTGGCCGGCATGTCCCACTTGCGACGCTTGAAGTCGATGAAGCGGTACTTCTGCTTGTGGCCGCCGGCGATGCCGCGCGAGGTCACATGACCTTTGTTGTTGCGGCCACCGGTCTTGCGCTTGCCTTCGGTCAGCGCCTTGACGGGCTTGCCCTTCCACAGCGCCGACTTGTCGACGAGGATCAGGCCGCGCTGTCCGGGGCTGGTCGGATTATAGGATTTAAGTGCCATTTTCTTTGCCTCTTCCTACAATCAGACGCCGGTGGTGACGTCGATCGACTGGCCTTCGGCCAGGCGAACGATCGCCTTCTTCACGTCGCTGCGGGTGTAGGGCTTGCCCTTCCAGCGCTTGGTCTTGCCCTTGGTGACGAGCGTGTTCACGCCGATCACCTTGACATCGAACAGCGCCTCGACGGCGGCCTTGATGGCGGGCTTGGTCGCGTCATTCGCTACCTTGAACACCACCGCGTTATTTTCGCTCAGCATCGTCGACTTTTCGGTGATCACTGGAGCCAGGATCACGTCATAGTGACGTGCGTCGACCGTTTTTGCCTTAGCCATTGAAGCGTGCCTCCAGCTTTTCGAGGCCGGCGCGGGTCAGGACCAGCGTATCGGCGCGCAAAATGTCATAGACGTTGGCGCCCATCGCCGGCATCGCGTCGATACCGATCAGGTTGGCCGACGCCATGGCGAAGCTTTCGTGCACCGCATCACCATCGATGAAGAGTGCGCGATTGCCGAGTTCGAGCTTGCCGAGCTTGCCGGCGAGCGCCTTGGTCTTGGCATCCTTGAGCTCGAGCGTGTCGAGAACGAGGATCTTGCCGCCCTTGGCCTTGTCGCTCAGCGCCATTTTCAGGCCGAGCGTGCGGATCTTCTTGTTCAGCGAGTGGCCGAAGGTGCGGGCGCGGGGGCCGTGCGCCTTGCCGCCGCCGATGAAGATCGGGGCTGCGCGATCGCCGTGACGGGCGGTACCGCCGCCCTTCTGGCGACCGAATTTCTTGCCGGTGCGCGACACATCGCTGCGCTCGCGGGCGGCACGGGCGGGGCCGCGACGCTTCTCGAGCTGCCATGCGACAACGCGGTGAAGGATGTCGGCGCGCGGATCGACGCCGAACACATCGTCATTGAGATCGATGTCTGCGCCGGCCTTGCCGTCAATGGTGTGAACCTTGACCTTCATGATCAGGACTCCTGTGCGCCGTCGGTGGTGGCAGTGTCGACCACGGTGTCTTCGACCGGGGTTTCCACAGGCGCATCAGCCGGGGCTTCTTGATTGGCGTTCGCCGCACTCTTGATGCCCGCCGGATAGGGGGCTTCGGGGTGACGCGGCAGCTTGACGGCATCGCGGACCATCAGCCAGCCACCCTTCGAGCCAGGGACCGAGCCCTTGACGAAAAGAAGGCCGCGTTCGACGTCGGTACGGACGATTTCGAGATTCTGCTGGGTGCGGTTGCGGGCGCCCATGTGGCCAGCCATCTTCTTGTTCTTGAAGACGCGGCCCGGATCCTGGCGGTTACCGGTCGAACCATGTGCACGGTGGCTGATCGACACGCCGTGGCTGGCGCGCATACCGCCGAAGCCCCAGCGCTTCATCGCACCGGCAAAGCCCTTACCCTGGGTCACGCCCTGGATGTCGACGATCTGGCCAGCGACGAAATGGTCGGCCGACAGTTCGGCGCCGACGTCGAGCGTCGCGTCGTCAGCGACGCGGAATTCGACAACCTTCGCCTTGGGTTCGACTTCGGCCTTGCCGAAAGCGCCACGCTGCGGCTTCGCAACATTCTTCGCCTTCGCCGAGCCGGCACCGAGTTGAACGGCCACATAGCCGTCGCGTTCTTGTTCGCGTACAGAAATGACCTGACAGCCTTCGAGGCTCAGGACGGTGACGGGCACGTGGCGGCCGTCGTCCTGAAACAGGCGGGTCATCCCCATTTTCTTCGCGATCACGCCAGTCCGCATGATCATACTCCTCAACAGAGGCCGGGCGGACCATTCCGCACGGCGTGTGGGACCGCATCAGGCAAGCCCGATGCGAACCCTCCCAGCCCGGAATTTCGATGGTCGCCCCGTCCGGGCTGAGGTGCCGCCTTCCGAAGAGAGCGGCGAGACGGGGGACGCAGCCCGGACCATATTTCTTCGCAAGGAAGAGGTCCGGCGGTATCCACCCTATCGTCGGTCCGGATCGCTCCGGACAATGCAGCCACCGAAGCGGCTACCGATAGAGACCCCGGCCTTCGCCGGGGCTGCGCTGGCTTAGGCCAGCTTGATTTCGACGTTCACGCCCGCTGCAAGGTCGAGCTTCATCAGCGCATCGACGGTCTGCGGGGTGGGCTGCACGATGTCGAGCAGCCGCTTGTGGGTACGCACCTCGAACTGCTCGCGCGACTTTTTGTCGATGTGCGGGCCGCGGTTCACGGTGAATTTCTCGATGCGCGTCGGCAGCGGGATCGGGCCGCGAATAAGCGCTCCGGTACGACGCGCCGTGTCGGCGATGTCGGTGGTGGCCTGATCGAGCACGCGGTGATCAAAGGCCTTCAGGCGAATGCGAATATTCTGCGTTTCCATGACTGTTCCAGTCGAATCCCGTCTGACGATGCGAAAGAGCCGAAATGGCCTGCTCCGACCTCCACATGGAAGCCGGATCGGCCATCAAAATCTTTAAGCTACGAGCCGCCCGAATCGTTACCGAATCAGGCGGCTCGCGGCCCTATATTACTTTGTGATCGTCGCCACAACCCCTGCGCCGACCGTGCGGCCACCTTCGCGAATCGCGAAGCGCAGACCCTGGTCCATGGCGATCGGGGCGATCAGCTTGACCGACAGCTGGACGTTGTCGCCCGGCATCACCATCTCGGTGCCCTCGGGGAGGATGACCTCGCCGGTGACGTCGGTGGTGCGGAAGTAGAACTGCGGACGATAGTTCGCAAAGAACGGCGTGTGACGGCCGCCTTCGTCCTTCGACAGGACATACACTTCCGAGGTGAATTCGGTGTGCGGCTTGATCGTGCCGGGCTTGCAAAGAACCTGGCCACGCTCGACTTCTTCACGGCCGACGCCGCGGATCAGCGCGCCGACGTTGTCGCCAGCCTGGCCCTGGTCGAGCAGCTTGCGGAACATTTCGACGCCGGTCACGACGGTCTTCTTGGTGTCCTTGATGCCGACGATTTCGACTTCTTCACCCACCTTGACGACGCCGGTTTCGATACGGCCGGTCACAACGGTACCGCGACCCGAAATCGAGAACACGTCTTCGATCGGCATCAGGAAGGGCTTGTCGAGCGGACGTTCCGGCTGCGGGATCCACGCGTCGACGGCGGCCATCAGCTTCAGGATCGCGTCCTTGCCGATGGCGTCGTCGCGACCTTCGAGGGCGGCGAGCGCCGAACCGGGGATGATCGGAATATTGTCGCCGTCGAAATCGCGCTTCGACAGTTCTTCGCGGATTTCCAGCTCAACCAGTTCGAGCAGTTCGGGATCGTCCAGCTGGTCGACCTTGTTCAGGAAGACGACCATGGTCGGCACGCCGACCTGCTTGGCGAGCAGGATGTGCTCCTTGGTCTGCGGCATCGGGCCGTCAGCGGCCGACACCACCAGGATCGCGCCGTCCATCTGGGCGGCACCGGTGATCATGTTCTTCACATAGTCGGCGTGGCCCGGGCAGTCGACGTGCGCATAGTGGCGGCCATCGGTTTCATATTCGACGTGTGCGGTCGAAATGGTGATGCCGCGCTCGCGCTCTTCCGGAGCCTTGTCGATGTTCGCGAAGTCGACGGCGGCGTTGCCGGCGACGTTTTCGGCGAGCACCTTGGTGATCGCTGCGGTCAGCGAGGTCTTGCCATGGTCGACGTGACCGATGGTGCCGATGTTGCAGTGCGGCTTCGTCCGCTCAAATTTAGCCTTGGCCATGATGGTATAACCTTCTTGTTCAATGTTTGCGTTGATCAGTCCTGGACGAGCCTGCTGAATCAGGCGCCGCCCTTAGAGTGTCTTGCCGTGCGAGGCAACCCCCGCACGGCCAGAGCATCAGGCCATCTTGGCCTTCACTTCTTCGGCGACGTTCGTCGGCACTTCTTCATAATGCGAGAATTGCATCGAGTAGCTCGCGCGACCCTGGCTGAAGCTGCGCAGCTGGTTCACATAACCGAACATGTTCGCCAGCGGCACGATCGCTTCGACGACCTGGGCGATGCCCCGGCTGTCGGTGCCCTGAATCTGGCCGCGGCGGCTGTTGAGATCGCCGATCACGTCGCCCATGAATTCCTCAGGGGTAACGACTTCGACCTTCATCACCGGTTCGAGCAGCTTGATGCCGGCCTTCGCCGCCACTTCGCGCATCGCCGCACGGCCCGCGATTTCGAACGCCAGCGCCGACGAGTCGACGTCGTGGTACGCGCCGTCGGTCAGCTTGATTTCGAAGTCGATGATCGGGAAGCCGATCATGTGACCGTTTTCGGCCGACTCGCGCATGCCCTTTTCAACCGACGGGATATATTCGCGCGGAATGTTGCCGCCCTTGATCTCGTCGATGAAGGTGATGCCCGCGCCGCGTTCGCCGGGCGCGACGCTGACCTTGACGCGGCCGAACTGGCCCGAGCCGCCCGACTGCTTCTTGTGGGTATAGTCGACGTCGACCGCCTTCGCGAGCGATTCGCGGTACGCCACCTGCGGCGCGCCGACGTTCGCTTCAACCTTGAACTCGCGCTTCATGCGATCGACGAGGATGTCGAGGTGAAGCTCGCCCATGCCCTTGATGATCGTCTGGCCCGATTCATGGTCGGTCGACACGCGGAACGAGGGATCTTCGGCGGCCAGACGGTTGAGCGCGATGCCCATGCGTTCCTGGTCGGCCTTGGTCTTCGGCTCCACCGACAGCTCGATGACCGGCTCGGGGAATTCCATCCGCTCGAGGATGATCGGCGCGCTGGTGGCGCAGAGCGTGTCCCCGGTGGTGGTTTCCTTGAGGCCGGCGAGCGCGACGATGTCGCCTGCATAGGCTTCTTCGATGTCTTCGCGGCTGTTCGCATGCATCAGCAGCATACGGCCAACCTTTTCCTTCTTGTCCTTCACCGAGTTCAGGTACGTGCCCTTGTTCAGGGTACCCGAATAGATGCGGGCAAAGGTGAGCGAACCAACGAACGGGTCGTTCATGATCTTGAAGGCGAGCAGCGACAGCGGCGCGTCGTCGGCCGGCGGACGCGAATCGGGGGTTTCGCCGTCGAGCTTCAGACCCTGGACGTCGGGAATGTCGAGCGGCGAGGGCAGATAGTCGACAACCGCGTCGAGCAGCGTCTGCACACCCTTGTTCTTGAACGCCGAGCCGCAGAGAACCGGGACGAACGCCTGCGCCAGCGTACCCTTGCGGATCAGCTTCTTGAGCGTGGCGACGTCGGGAACGGTGCCTTCGAGATAGGCTTCCATCGCGTCGTCGTCCTGTTCGACGGCGAGTTCGACGAGCTTTTCGCGATATTCGGCAGCCTTGTCGGCGAGGTCGGCGGGGATGTCTTCATAGAAGAATTCGGCGCCCAGGCTTTCGTCCTTCCAGATGATCGCGCGTTCGTTGACCAGGTCGACCAGACCCTTGAAGTCGCCTTCGGCACCGATCGGCAGATACAGCACGGCCGGCGTCGCACCCAGGCGATCGATGATCGTCTGGACACAATAATAGAAATCGGCGCCGGTGCGGTCGAGCTTGTTGATGAAGCACATCCGCGGCACGCGATATTTGTCGGCCTGGCGCCACACGGTTTCCGACTGCGGCTCGACGCCGGCAACGCCGTCGAACGCGGCGACCGCGCCGTCGAGCACGCGCAGCGAGCGTTCGACTTCAATCGTGAAGTCGACGTGGCCGGGGGTGTCGATGATGTTCAGGCGGTGTTCCGGACCCTGACCTTCATCGGCCTTCCACAAACAGGTGGTTGCCGCGGACGTGATGGTGATGCCGCGTTCCTGTTCCTGCTCCATCCAGTCCA
The DNA here is from genome assembly GCA_023422695.1 of Pseudomonadota bacterium. Lineage (GTDB taxonomy): Bacteria > Pseudomonadota > Alphaproteobacteria > Sphingomonadales > Sphingomonadaceae > Sphingopyxis. The sequence continues at coordinate 5,773 of JAFAGN010000246.1, read as the reverse complement.
TCGTCGCGGCGCCGTCATGGACTTCGCCGATCTTATAGGACTTGCCGGTGTAGTAAAGGATACGCTCGGTCGTCGTGGTCTTGCCGGCGTCGATGTGCGCCATAATACCGAAATTGCGATAGCGTTCGAGCGGATGGCTGCGTGCCATGGTCTTTTCCTTGGATGTGGGAGGCGGCGTTTGAAGCCGCCCCCGATATAGGAACGATTGTTACGATTGCGAGACGCCCCCACCGTCCAGCAGGGGCGTTCGCCGAATTACCAGCGGTAGTGGCTGAACGCGCGGTTCGCTTCGGCCATACGGTGCGTGTCTTCGCGCTTCTTCACCGCGTTGCCGCGGTTGTTCGACGCGTCGAGCAATTCGCCCGACAGACGCGCGGCCATCGTGGTTTCGCTGCGGTTGCGCGCGGCGGTGATCAGCCAGCGGATCGCGAGCGCCTGCGCACGATCGGGGCGGACTTCGACGGGAACCTGATAGGTCGCACCGCCGACGCGGCGGCTGCGGACTTCGATGTTCGGGCGGATGTTCGCCAGCGCTTCGTGGAACACGCCGAGCGGTTCCTTCTTGGCACGGGCTTCGACCGATTCCAGCGCACCGTAAACGATGCTTTCGGCAACCGACTTTTTCCCGTCCAGCATGACGCTGTTCATGAATTTCGACAGCACCGTATCACCGAAACGGGGATCGGGCAGGATTTCGCGGCGTTCAGGACGACGACGACGAGCCATAGGGTATTCCTTTACAACAGCATCCCGGCGCGTGGGCAGCTCGGGATGATCAAATAGCCGAAAAAGCGGTCCTTACTTCGGACGCTTCGCGCCGTACTTCGAACGGCTCTGCTTGCGGTCCTTCACGCCCTGCGTATCGAGCACGCCGCGCAGGACGTGGTAACGCACACCGGGAAGATCGCGGACACGGCCGCCGCGGATCAGCACAACGCTGTGTTCCTGGAGGTTGTGGCCTTCGCCGGGGATGTAGGTGATGACTTCGCGCTGGTTGGTCAGGCGGACCTTCGCAACCTTGCGGAGCGCCGAGTTCGGCTTTTTCGGGGTCGTCGTATAGACACGGGTGCAAACGCCGCGCTTTTGCGGGTTTGCGTCCATCGCCGGGACCTTGGACTTCACCTTCTGGGGAGTCCGGCCCTTGCGGACCAGCTGGTTGATCGTGGGCATGAATGCTTCACCTTTAAATGTCCGCCCATCAAGGCGAACGGTTACTGTACCGCGGTGGATGAAGCATCGACCCGAAACTTCGCAGAAAACCGCGAAAAACGGGCAACCTTGTAACAGCAAAAGACCCCGGCCAATCGCAATTGATCGTCCGGAGGCTCCATCCGCGCCAGCAATGTTCAGCGCTGTTGTAACCGAATGCGGCGGTTAAGCGCCACTTTCGATCGACGCGGCCCCTAGCGGCGATTCCCTGAAGGGTCAAGGGGCCAGCAAGATTGTTGCGCCGATCGGACCCCGCTATCGGTCGGCAATGTCCGCGGTTCGTCACGCCAGCTTTGCGCCCCACGTCGCCCCCGACACGCGGCTGCTGATCCTCGGCAGCCTGCCCGGCGCACGCTCGCTCGCCGAGCGCCAATATTATGCGCATCCAACCAACCAGTTCTGGCGGCTGGTCGGCGCGGTGATCGACGAACCGCTGGCAACGATGCCTTACGACGACCGGCTGGCCCGACTGCGCGCCGCGAAGATCGGCCTGTGGGACGTGATCCGTACCGCCGAGCGGGGCAGCAGCAGCGATTCGGACATCCGCGACGCCGATCCGCACGATTTGGCGGCGCTGATCGCGACCTTGCCCGATCTGCGGATGATCGCGTTTAACGGCGGCAAGGCCGCAGCGATCGGACGGCGGCAATTGCCGCGGCTGGGCAACATCGCCCTCATCGATCTGCCATCAAGTAGCGCTGCGAATACGATCGGTTTTGCGGCCAAGCTGGCGCCTTGGCTGGAATTGCGCGCAGGTGTGGCGGATTAGGCGATCCTCCCTGTCGCGCAGCGATGGGGAGGTGGCAGCCCGCAGGGCTGACGGAGGGGTCGACGCCGTCAGAGGTCGGTGCAAGGCCAGACCCCTCCACCACCGCTTCGCGGCGGTCCCCCTCCCCAACGCTTCGCGATGGGGAGGATCTGGCGTGATCAATCGACCACCAGCCCCCGCGCCATCACGAAATCGACTTTTTTCAGCACGCGCACGTCGGCGATCGGGTCGCTGGCGACCGCGATGATGTCGGCGCTCTTGCCCGGTGCGATCGTGCCGATCTCGTTCGAGAGGCCGAGCAGGTCGGCGGCGTTGACCGTCGCCGCTTTCAGCGCCGCGACCGGGGTCATGCCGTGCTGGACCATCAGTTCGAACTCGTCGCCGTTGCGGCCGTGCTTCGACACCCCGGCATCGGTGCCGAAGGCGATCTTCACCCCACGCGGGACGAGCTGTTCGAGGCTTTTGCCGGTGATCGAGATGCGCCACTGGATCTTGGCCAGCACGTCGGGTTCATACGCCGCGGCGTTGGCGGCGATGCGTTCCTTATACCCGTTCACCGTCGACAGCGTCGGGACATAATAGGTTTTCGATTTCGCCCACTGGCTGATCGTCGCTTCGTCGAGGATCGTGCCATGTTCGATCGAATCGGCGCCCGCGGTCAGCGCGAGGCGGATGCCGTCGGCGCCATGCGCGTGGACCGCGACCTTCTTGCCGAACAGCTGCGCGGTTTCGACGATCGCCTGCGCTTCATCGTCGAACATCTGTTTGCCCAGCCCCGCACCGATGCGGCTGTTGACCCCGCCGGTCGAGGCGAATTTGATGACGTCGGCGCCGCGCCCGATCTGGAGCCGCACCGCGCGGCGACAATCGTCGGCGCCGTTGCAGGTGTTGCCCGCCCCCGCAAAGAAGGGCCGCAGCTCGTCGCGGTAGCCGAGCGATCCGTCCATATGCCCGGCGCTGCCCGAAATGCTGGCTCCTGCATCGACGATGCGCGGCCCCTGCACCTTGCCCGCGAGGATCGCATCGCGCAGCGCCAGGGTGGCGCCGTCGCCGTCGCCCAGATTGCGCACCGTGGTGAACCCCGCGCGCAGCGTCTTCATCCCGTTGACCTGCGCGTTGAACGCCTGTGCCGCGGGGCTGAGCGTGACATCCTCCAGCTGCCCGGCGATGCCGCCCGCATCGCTGGTCAGATGGACATGGCTGTCGATCAGGCCGGGGAGGACATATTTATCCTTGAGGTCGATCAGCGTCGCGCCGGGTTCGGCGGGCTGATAGCCATCCGTCACCGAGACAATCCGCCCGTTCTCGACGATAATCGTCGACGCGCCGCGCACCGGCTTGCCGGGTTCGGCGAGCAATTGCCCGGCGTGAATCACGGTGCGCGCGGGCGCCTGCGCGGCGAGCGGTGTCGCCAGCGCGGCACCGAGCAGAACGAGCGGAAGACAATGGATCGGTTTCATGCTGGCATCCCCTGATTTGAATATGGAATGCGTTAAAGCCGATCAGAAGCCGAGCGTAAAGCGCAGCGCCGCACCCTTGTCGTCGGGCATCGCCGCGATATGGCCGGGATCCTGCCGCCACCATGTGTTGGCGATCAGATCGCCGCCCAGCAGCGACAGCGCGTAGCTCGCCTCAACCACCAGTTCGCGGCCCGTCGGTGCGAGATTATAGGTGCGGCGGCCGAAATCGGTGCGCCCGCTGGCATAATCATGCGCCACCGGCAGTAGCAGGTCGATACCGCCGCGCGCGACGCGCAGCGGCTGGGCAAAGCGGAGCGCGGCGCGGTCGCCGGGACTGAGCAAGCCCGCCTTGGCGACGTCGAACGAGAAGGCCGACGACCACAAGGCGCCGCCCGCGACCAGACCGGCACGATCGGGGCGCGTCCGCATCTGACGCCACGCGCCCGCCAGGCGCCAGCCGCCCGCCAGGTCGACTCCCAGGCTGGCGTCGCCGACCAGGCTGATCGCGCCGCTGGCGCCGAACACCGGACCCAGCCGCGCGCCGAGCAGGCTGTCCGATTCGCGCAGCCAGCTGGCGCCGATTGCTGCGCGGACCGCACCGAAGCGGCCATCCCATGCGGCGCCCAGCCGCTGGTATCGGCTGTCGCGGCCCGAACGATAGCGCAGCAACGGATCGTCCTGCCACCGCGATCCCGCGACCCGGCCATCTTCCATATGTATTGTAACATATTGATTATATGTTATATTATGCCGGATCATCGATCCGATGCCCGGGCTGGCGGCAAAGCCGACGCCGTCGTGCGCGCTATCGCCGATCAGCATCGCATGGCCGCTGTCACCGCGTTCGCCCGCGACCAAGCCGCCGGTTCCGCGTCCCGCAGCGAAACCGATCCGTGTCCGCGCGTCGAGGCGCGTGACCATCGACGCCGCCAGCGCGCGCGCCGCACGCGCGTCGTGAAACGACAGCCCTGCCAAGGCGTCGCCAGCGCCCATTCCCGGCGCGGTGACGAGCGACAGCGCCGTCGACCGCGAGGCGGCGCTCTGCTGGCGGATCAGCCCGCCGATCGCACCCGACAGTTTGAAGTCGGGGCGTCGCGGCGCCAGCGACTGGCCAAAATCGACGCTGAAGGCGCGCCCAAAGCCGTCGGCGACCAGCCCGACCGTCGACCCCGCGCCCGCCGATCCGGCATCGCCCATCGGCCCACCGAGGATACCGAGCGCGCTGCCCAGATCGACCGCGGTCGCAGTCCCCGCGAGCGTCGTTGCCCCCATCGGCTGAAACGCGCGCGCGATGTCGAGAATCCCCTGGCCGTACACGCCGTCGTCGCCGACCGCCCCGGCGTCGCGTGCCGATTGATAGAGCAATTGCACGATCTGCTGGCTCGACAGGTTCGGAAACGCCTGCGCCAGCAGCGCGACCGCGCCCGCGATTTGCGGCGCGGCAAAGCTGGTGCCGCTGATGACAAAGACAAAATTGCCCTCGGTCTCGATCACCCCGTCCTTGTAGGTGCAGCAGACATCCTCACCGAGCGCCGCCAGATAGGATCCGGCGTAGGTTCCGGCGCGATTGCTGAAGTCCGAGCTCACGCCATTTTCATCGACCGAACCGGCGATGATCACCAGGCCACCGCCAGCGTCGCGCATCCCTTGGGCAAAGGGTTCGGGGTTGTTGGGATCATTGCCGCCCGCAGTGGTGTCGCCCTCGTTCCCCGCCGACAGGATGATGATGATCCCCGCCGCGGTGGCGCGCTGAACCGCGCCGCGCAGCGTTGCGCCGGGCGGATCGTCACCACCCAGCGAGATATTGACCACCCGCGCGCCCGCGCTGATCGCGCGGTCGAGGCCCGCGGCGATCGCGCTTTCGGGAAACTGGCAGCCGCTTTCGTCGTTGGCGGGATCCTCGGTCGCGCAGCTGCCCGGCCGGTCGGCGCGCAGCACCAGCAGATTGGCGTTGTACGCGATGCCCATCGTGCCCGCGTCGTTTTTCGCCCCGAGCAGAATCTGCGCGACATTGGTCCCGTGGCTGCCCTCGCCATTGATGCCGCGGGATCCGGCGAGGTCGGCAGAGAAGGACGATATCCGTCCCGCAAACTCCGGGCTGTCTTCGTCGATGCCATCGTCGATGACGCCCGCCAATATCCCCTGCCCGCTCGCCCCCGCCTGATAGGCGGTGATCGCGCCGTGGAAATTCACCCCATCCGACCGCCGCGTTTCGGGGGTGTTGAAATTGCCCGTTGGCGGCGGCGTCGGGGTCGGCGTGGGAGCCGGGGTTGGCGTCGGCACCGGCGTTGGCGTTGGGGCGGGCGCCGCTGGCGGCGCCGGGGTGGGCGCAGGC
>JAFAGN010000234.1 GCA_023422695.1 Pseudomonadota bacterium | reverse complement strand
ATCCTTGGTCGCATTGACGCAGTCGAGCGCGATGACCTTGCCCGCTTTCAGATAGACGATCGAGAAACTGCGGTTCGCGGGATCGCCCCGCAGTACCGCCTGATCGTGCCCGGTCGACAGGCCCGCGGTCTGGAGTTTAAGGTCATACTGGTTCGACCAGAACCAGGGGATCGAATGATAGGGCGCCTCGTCGCCGACGATGCCCTTCGCGACGACATTCGCCTGATCATTGGCATTCTGTACCGATTCCAGCCGGATCGTCGCGCCTTCGGCAAAATCGTTCACATGCGCGGCGCAATCGCCGATCGCATAAATGTCAGGCAGGCTCGTCTTGCAGAGCCGGTCCACGACCACGCCCCCGCTACCGCTCGCGCCCTCGGCGCCTGCCGCAATCAGCGGCTCGACCGCAGGCACGATGCCGATGCCGACAATCACCAGGTCGGCGGGGATGACCTCGCCGTCGGCGAGCCGGACTCCCGTGACATGCGTATCGCCCTCGATCGCATCGACGCAGACGCCGAGACGGAGGTCGACACCATGGTCGCGATGCTCCTTCTCGTAGAAGCGCGATAGTTCGACCCCCGCGACGCGCGCAAGGACGCGGTCGAGCGCTTCGAGCAGCACGACCTTCTTGCCCGCCTTGCTCAGCACCGCTGCGGCCTCGAGCCCGATATAACCGCCACCGATCACGACGATCTGGTTCGCCGTCTCCGACGCTGCTTTCATCGCATCGGCGTCGGCCTTGGTCCGCACGCCCTGCACGCCCGGCAGGTCGCCGCCGGGTATGGGCAGCATGCGCGGGGCTCCGCCGGTCGCCCAGACGAGCTTGCCGTACCCGATCGTCTCACCGCCGTCGGTCGTCACCGTGTGCGCCGACGGATCGACCGACACGACGCGCTTGCCGAGCAGCATCGTCACTTCGCGTTCGTCCCAATATTTGGCGGGGCGAAGCTGGATGCGTTCGAATTCCTTCTCGCCCGCGAAATATTCCTTCGACAGCGGCGGGCGCTCATAGGGAAGCTCGGGCTCGTCGCCGATGATTGCGATGCTTCCTTCGAACTTCTGCGTGCGCAGCATGACCGCCACTTGCGCGCCGCCGTGCCCGGCCCCCACGATGACTACATCGAACCTCATGATTGTCTCGCCTCTAGTTAGGCACAGCCTCCATATTCAGATCTGGTCAGAGGCTGCGCTGCAGGTGCTGGCTGAGATTGCCGATTAGTCCAAGCTGCATCTCGCGCCGGACGAAATGCCAGATGCCTTCGCAGCATTCGAAGCGATCGCTGTATCTGGCCTCAGCTACTGCCTGCAGCGGGAAGCCGTCAGCAGCTTGGAAAATGATTGCGCTGCAGCGCGCCAATGCCTTCGCATCGCCCTCAGGCTCGATAATCAGGTTCCCACTGTGATGACGGGTGAGCGGGAGCGCGTTCGCCCCGTGCAGCTTCACGAAGCTGCGCATTAGCGCAGCGACCGCCGCGCCGTCGCGGACGATCGTCTTGCCCGTCGCGGGATAAACCATCTCCGCCTTGTCGAACAGCGCGCCTGCAGCTGCGAAATCCGCGCTGTCGACATGGTGGAAATAGAGATTGATCAGGCGCTGGATCGCGAAATAATCGTCAGCGGTCAAAAACTCACTCCCGCCGTCAGGCCGAAGGTCCGGGGATCGGGGAAATATCCGAGGAGAATCCCGCCGAACCCCGGTCCGAAATCGATAAAATTGCTCGGCGCCTTTTCATAGGTGAGGTTGTGCACCCAAGCACTGAGCTTGCCCTCGAGACGGCCGAGCGGGATTTTGGTCACCGACGCGGTCAGATTGACGATCGTCCGTCCCGGTGAGCGCGTGTCGGCGGCGATCTGGTCTGAAGCCGCCGGGGCGCGGAGCGCATAAGGATAGGTGTAATATTTGGAGACCATGCTGAGATCGCCGAGCAGGTTGAACCGACCCCATTTGCCTTCTGCCACCCGCCAGTCAAAGCCGGCCGACACCGAATATTTGGGAGTGTGCGGGAATGCGCGGTTGTCCGAGACATCCACGCCGCCTTCGATGAAGCTGTCATAATCCGCATCGAGCCAGGCAAAGCTGCCGTTGAAGGTCAGCCACGGCGCAGGGCGGATCACCGTCTCGAGTTCGATGCCGCGAATCGTGGCCGCCGCCGCGTTGAGCACCTTCGACGATGCAGCGCCCTGAGCGTCGAATACGGAGAGCTGGATGTCCTTGTGCTTGTCGTAGAAGCCGGCGAGGTTCAGCGTCATAACTCCGTCCGCGAGGACTGTCTTGATGCCGACCTCATAGCTGTCGACCTTCTCCGGGCGATAGGGATTGCAAAGTTCCGGCGTTCCGGTGGGACAATCGGGCGTCGGCGCCGTGAACACATTTGTCTCGCCGTTAAAGCCGCCCGACTTGTACCCGCGAGCGAAGCGGGCATAGACATTCACGTCGCGGTTGACCTCGTAGGAAACCGTCGCAGCCGGGCTGAAATTGCTGAACCGCGCATCTGGCAGATCCCCGAACCGTACGTCGGCAACCGTGAAAGGCAGCGCCGCCGCAGGGATTGCAGGATCGCGCAGCACCTGGAGGAACCGGCTGATATCCTTTTTCTCCTCGGTGTAACGGCCGCCGAGAGTCACCTTGAACGCATCCGTAATCGCGAAATCGGCCTGCGCATAGGCGGCCCAAGCCGTTGTGTTCGACGCGTAACGCGAGTCGAATTCATTGGCGAACGGACCAAATAGGCCGAAGAAGGTCTGCGGATTGAGTGTGCCTGCACTCTCGTCGTAATAAAAGCCGCCCACCACATAATGCAGCCGGTCGCCAAGGGCTGTGCCGGTGAACTGAAGCTCCTGGCTGAAGCTGTTCATGTCGGTGATGCGCGAGGTGCGCGCGATGTCGATCGGCGAACCGTCGAGCTCGAGCGAGTCGATGAACTTGAGATCGCGATAGGCTGTGATCGACTTCAGTTCAGCCCCGCCGAGATCGAGTGTCGCGGTCAAGGCATGTCCGTAGATGCGCGAAAACTCGGAGAATGGGGCAGCATCGATGCTGAGACGCTTCTGCCGGTCGGGATTCGCAAAGAGGCCAAGCGGAACTCCGATATATCCCGGCGAGCCGGGATCGAAGATATCGCGAGGATCGCCGTTGGTATTGACGCGGAGCAACTGGCCCGCGCCGGGTCGCTGATCATATTTGCTATAGTCGTACATGTAATCGAAGGTCAGATTGCTGGTCGGTTCGAACCGGACCTGGACCATCGCGCTTCGCCCGTCGAGCGACTGCGCCTGGCTGGTCGATGCCGGACGCGCGAAGGGGGCCGCGGCCGGGAACGGATTGTCCACCACGTCGACGAACCCGTCGCGCTTGGTGATCTGACCCGAGACCTTGATCGAGAAGGGTCCGATGGCGGGAAGGTCGAGCACGGCGCGCGCGCGCTTGTGGTCATAGTCGCCGTACGACAGCTCGAGCTTGGCGGCGAGTTTGCCGCTGGGTTTCGCGGTGACCAGATTGACGGCGCCGGCAAGGCTGTTGCGTCCATAAAGCGTGCCCTGCGGACCGCGCAGGATTTCGACGCGTTCGAGATCGGCGACGTCGAAAATCGCTCCCTGATTCTTGGCAATATAGACGCCGTCGAGATAGAGACCCACTGCCGGTTCCCAAGTCACCGCCGGATTGATCGTCACCGAGCCGCGAATCGCGATCTGGGCGATCGTGCCGCTCGCCGGCGCCCGCTCGAATTTTACATTGGGCGCCAGCGCGCCGATATTGTCGATCGAGCTGATGCCGCGCGCCTCGAGATAGCTGCTACTAAGCGCGGAGATCGCAATCGGGACGTCCTGGAGATTCTCGGCACGCTTTTGCGCGGTCACCACAATGATGCCATCGGGCTCGGACACCGTGTCTGCGGCTGCGCTCTCCTGTGCCCGTGCGGGGTCCGCCACGAATGCGCCCGCCATTGCCAGAACCGCTGTCGCCTGCATCAACCTGTATCGCATCCTCAACCCTCCAATGCTTGATCATCTCTGCTGTTTGTTACGCAAATGCAGAACTAGAAGCAAATATGATTTGTATTTGCGTATCACAATCGGCAAGATAGCGATGAAATTATTGGGAGAAACGAGATGGGAGAAGCCACGCTCGAACAGCGAATCGCGCGCTTGGAGGCGCTCGATGCGATCCGCCAATTGCCCGCCAAATATGCACTGGCGCTCGACATGCGCGATATGGATGCGATGGTCTCGCTGTTTCCCGAAGATGTTCGCGTAGGCAGGAACGCCGCAGGCCGCGCGGCGCTTCGCGCCTATATGGACAGGACGTTGCGGTCGCCCTTCACCGGAACCTCGCACCATATCGGCGGACATATCATCGAGTTCGACGACCCCGATCATGCCCATGGCGTGGTCTATTCGAAAAATGAGCATGAAACCCCGGTCGCGGGCGGCGACGGCGAGTGGGTCATCATGCAGATGATGTATGTCGACGACTATGTGCGGACGGCGGGTCCCGACGGACCGCGCTGGTACTTTGCGCGGCGGCTTCCGCTCTACTGGTATGCGACCGACCTCAACACCCCCCCGGTCGGGTCCGCCAAGATGCGCTGGCCCGGCACAGAGGCCGTAGAGGGCAATTTCCACAAGCTGTTCCCCAGCTATGAGGAGTTCTGGGCGCGCGCGGGCGACGCCGCGACGCCCGTTCCCGACCCCGCCCCTCTCGACGATTTCCTGAATTGCATGCGGCGCGGCCGGGCTGCGCCGAAGGTCAAGGTGCGGGCCGAATGACATGAGGAAGCGCTGGTTCCTCCTGGCTCTCCCCGTTGCTCTCGCCGCCGTAGTTGGGGTGGGCGTCCCGTATCTCGACCGCGAAGCGGTGATCGCCCGGCCGTTCGATGGCCGCTCGGCTCTTGCCCCCAGCTGGAATTCCGCCTTCCGGCCGGCTCCTGTGGCGGGCGCCGTAGCGCCGGTGCCGGGCCTCGCGGCAGTTGGATCGGCGACGATGCATGGCGATGGCTGGCAGTCGGACACGCATCCGGTAGCCGGTCCGTTCGGTGGAGCCGTCGAAGTCCGCTCCCGCCGCGCTGGTGGCAAGCTTCAGCGCCAGTGCGCGACCTTCTTGTTCCGCCGCGACGGCAAAATTTTTGCGATGTGCGGCGGTCTTTTCGGCTTCCGGATCGTGCTGATCGATCCCGGGAGCCTTCGCGCGCTCGCGGTCTATGACCTGCCGATGCGCCCGAGCGCCTTCCAGACGATCATACATCGCGACCCCGACATCACCTCGAGCGATTCATCGGGTGGAGCCTATATGGTGCTCGACGACAAGGAGCGGCTTGTCCTCGGCGACAGCCGCCAGCATGTTCGTGTCCTCGAGGCGGTAAAGAGCGGTGGTGCCTGGTCGGTTCGGAGCACGCGCGACTGGGATCTGCGATCCCATATTCCCCATGATTGCCAGCACTATGACAATTGGTTAGCAAGCGGACCCTGCGACATGCTGACCTCGGTGGTTCCCGGGCCCGGTGGTCTTTACTGGTGGACGACGCGCTTCGGTCGCGTGGGAACGCTCGACCCGGATACAGGAAAGGTGTCGCGCACCCTGTTAAAGGGCGAGGAAATCCAGAATGCGGTGGCACAGGAAGAAGGCGCAATCTACATTTTGTCGGATCATGCGCTCTATGCGTTCGAGGCGGCTTCGAACGGTGCGCCAAAGCTGCGGTGGCGCGAGGCCTATGATCGGGGATCGGCACGCAAGACCGGCTCGATCAACCAGGGGAGCGGCACGACCCCGACGCTGGTCGGACGCGACTATATCGCGATCGCCGACAATGCAGATGAGCGGATCAACCTTGTGGTGCTGCGCCGTGGTACGCTACCCGAGGGCGCGAAAAGACTGGTCTGCTCGATCCCGATGTTCGCAAAAGACGCCAGCGCCACCGACAATTCGATGGTGGGCTTCGGCCGGAGCGTCGTCGTGGAGAATAATTTCGGCTACACCAATGCGCGCAGCCACAAGGATTATCGGACCGTCGCGGGCGGCGTGTCGCGCTTCGACATTCGTGACGACGGCAGCGGCTGCGATCTTGTCTGGACCTCTCCGCTCAAGGTTCCCTCGGTCGTGGCGAAGCTTGCGACCCGGAGCGGCATTCTCTGGTACCTTGGGATGGAGGGCGTCCGAAAGCCCGACACCGGCAGGCCCGACGATCAGCTCTGGTCGCTCGCGGGGCTGGATTTTGCAACCGGCAGCGTGGTGGCGCGCATTCCCCTCGGAACGGGCAACAATTGGAACAATAATTGGTCCGCGCTTGCTCTCGGTCCCGACGACAGCATCTACGCTGGGACCAGTCGGGGGTTTGTCCAGGTCCGGGCGGCACGCTAGACCTTTTTCTTGTCGACCAACGCACGTCCTGCGGGCATGCGGGGGGCGCAGCAGCGCGCAAGCGGCACGCTCGCGGGCGGCAATATGGGAACAGCCATTCGAGCGCAGATTTCGGGCGGTGCCGTCTAGGCGCTCGGCTTTGGTTCGATCCGGGCGAGGCTGACCGTGAAACCGCAACGTTCGCGCGTATTGAGCGTAAATTCCTGGTACCGTTGGAACAGACCGTTCAGATGTTCGTCAATTTCGGTCTGGGTATAGTCGAGAGAGTGCACGCTTTGGTAGCCATGGCCAATGGCTCGTTCCATCGCGGCCTCGCCATCGGAGACATTGAAGAATATGTTCATCACGCCTTCGCCGCAGGCCGCGAGATAGGCTGATACGGCGCTGTCGGCTTCTCTGCCGGGCAGCGGAGCGCAAAGTTCGATCCCGGCGTCCCAAGCGATCGACACCGCTATTCCGAACGGTTCGCCAGTCCAGTGCGCATCAAGGAAAGTCGCGCCAAGCAGGTTGTTATACTTCTCTTTCGCACTTTCCAGGTCATGAACTGCGATGAGGATGCGGTTAACTCCATTAATGGCCATGAGCCCCTCCCCTGTTGAAACCGATGGCGGCGGCGCGACGCGCACTGCCGACGCTCAAGACGGAATGCCGGAGTAGGCGGTCGGCTTTGCAGCGCGTAGCTCTACACCGGCGCCGTGTCAGACGCGCCCGTCGCTAAAAGAAGCAGCTCCCTCCGTTTGCGGCGAGAACTGACCCGGTGACAAAACTTGCATCATCACTGGCGAGAAAAGCGGCTGCGGCGGCGATTTCGGCGGGGTCGGCAAGCCGCCCAAGCGGAATCGAGGCCTTCATTCCGTCGATCCATGTTGAAGGGATACCGTCCATGATCGGAGTGTTTGTCGGTCCGGGCGCCAGCGCGTTGACGCGGATTCCGCGCGGCGCGAGCTCACGCGCGAGTTGCCTCGTGAGCCCGATAATGGCGGCTTTGCTCGTCACATAGTGCGGCGATCCCTCGCCCGACTGTGCCGAGGTCGAACTGACATTGACGATGGCACCGCCGCGCCCGTCGGCTGCGGCAATGCGGACGAACTCGCGAGCCGCAAAAAAGGGACCGTCGATATTGACCGCCATCACCGCGCGCCAACCCCGATCCTCCATATGGATGAGTTGGTCGACACGCTCGTCCGAGCTGCCATGCGCGGCAAGTGCAGCGTCGCGCCGATCCATTGCCGCATAGAATTGCTCCGAGCCGTCGCCAGGTGCCGAGCCTATGCCCGCATTGTTGACGAGGATATCGAGCTGCCCGAATTCCTCGCGCGCCGTCTTCAGCGCCTCGGCGACCGAGGCGCTGTCTGCGACATCGCAGGCGAGGCACAGCATGTCGGCCGCGTCGGGCCGGCAAAGGTCGAGCGCCGCTACCCGTGCGCCTTCGGCGGCGAGGCGCCCCGCGATCGCGGCGCCGATACCGCGCCCCGCGCCGGTGACCACGGCGCCCCTGCCTTCAAGCCGCCGGATCATCGCTCGTTCGCTCCCAAGGCGTCGCGTGCCGCAATATAGCCAAAGGTGAGGGCGGGGCCGATCGTTACACCGGCGCCCGGATAGCTTTCACCCATCGCCGAAGCCGCATTATTGCCGATCGCATAGAGACCCGGCACGGGCTTTCCATCCGTATCGAGAACGCGGGCCCGATCGTCGGTCGTCAGCCCCCCATTGGTGCCGATATCTCCCGGGTAGATCGGCATCGCATAGAAGGGACCTTTCAGAAGCGGACGGAGGCAGGGATTCGGTGTCACGCGCGGGTCGCCATACATCATGTCGTAGGTCGCCTTGCCGCGATCGAAATCGGGATCCTGGCCCTCTGCGGCGAAGCCGTTGTAGCGCGCGATCGTCTTCTCCAGGGCCGCCGGATCGACCCCCATTCGCTCGCCAAGCTCCGCGATTGTCCGGCCCTTCCGGAGGACTGAGCGCACCTCGCCGCGGTGGAGCCAGTCGGGCATCAGCGGCAGCAACGGCCCAGCCGGATATCTGTGACGATATTCATGGTCGAACACGAACCAGCTCGGCGAAGCATCGCCATGCTCTTTCTGCCGCTTTGCCATCTTCTGGCCCACCACATGATAAGAGGCGGCCTCATTGAGGTAGCGCTCGCCCTTCTGGTTGACCATGAGGCTGCCGGGCAGCGCGCGCTCGATCGTCGACAGTCGCCCGCGATCCTCGCCTGGCACATAAAAGACCGGCGCAGCCCAAGTCGACTGCATGTTCATCGTTCCGGCGCCAGCCGCAACACCCGCCCGGATCGCATCGCCCGTATTGCCCGAGGTGCCGCCAGAATAAAGCGCGGCCGGATAAAGCGGCGCAAATTGGTCGCGCATGTCCTGATTCTTGTCGAAACCGCCCGCGGCCAGAATGACGCCCTTGCGGGCACGAATCCTGAGATCGCGCCCCCGATGCCGAACGACCGCGCCTTTGACCGCTCCCCTGTCCGCAATGAGTTCCCGCATCGGACTTTCGAGCCAGAGCGGAACCTTGCGCCGGTTGAGCGCGATGCGCAGGCCGCCCACCAGTGCGTTGCCGAGCGTCAGCCGGCGATCTTTTCGCGACTTGAACCGGAACGGCCAGTCGAGCCAGTACCGCGCGAGGCTCTTGAAGAGATGAAGCTGCCAGCCCTTCTGGCGAAACAGAAGCATGTAGGTTTCGTCGAAATGCCAGTTGAGATAGCCAAAAAGGCTCGCCGCGGGCGAAGCGAAGCGAAGCGTCTCTACGTCGCTGCCGAGCTGCCGCCCATCCATTGGCAACGGCATGTGCGTGCGGTAGCCGGCTGGACTGCCGCCAGGGTTTTCCGCGTGATAGTCGGGATAGGGAAAGGCGCAGTAGCGGATATCGGTGTGGTTGCCCATCCAGCGCAGCATGTCAGCCGCGGTCGAGACATAGGCGAGGATATTGGCGTCGGGCACATTTTTTGCCGAAAGCTTGCGAACATAGCGGAAGGCGTCTTCTACCTTGTCGTGGAAGCCTTCGGCCGCAGCCTGGTCGCTCGCCGGGATCCAGATGCCGGCGCCGGAGGTCGCCGATGTTCCGCCCCATAGCGGCTCCTTTTCCACGATCAGCACATCGGCGGTGCGCTCGGCCGCTACCAGCGCCGACAGCAGCGCGCCGGCGCCCGAGCCCACGACCAATATGTCGACCTCTTTGTCCCAATTCATATTTTAGCCTCTTCGCTTCCGAGGAGTGTCTTGCCGTCAAGTTGCCGGATCGCCACGCCCAATCGACGGATCAGCGGGAGGCTCCGCGCGATTTCTCCCGAACATTCGGCGGCAGGGCGCCAGCAAAGCTGCAAAGCGGCCTCCGCCATTGCCTCGACCGGTTCGAGATGGTCTTCCTCGTTCCAACCACTCAGTGCCAACGCGCCCTCGCTCGCCACCGCGCCCACGGGTGCCAGCGCGTTGACGGCAACCCCGCTTCCACTAAGCTCAATCGCCCAGCCGGCAGTAAGCCGGTCGAGCGCGGCTTTGGAAGCGCCATAGAGACTGGCATGGCCGTCGCGCTGATACTGGAAATAGCGCTCATCAAAATTCCAGGGCGCGGGCGGCGGTACATCGGCGCTCGCGGTGGTGATATTCAATATCCATCCCTCGCCTTTGTTGCGCATCGCTGGATACACCAGCTGTGAAAGCAGGTGCGGCGCGGTGAGGTTCATCTGGAATGCGAGTTCCACTTGCCGCGGCGTTGCCTCCCAGATCGGCGGGAAACGGGCCCATGCCGCGTTATTGACCAATATGTCGGCACTTCCGAAAGCCCGCTCTGTCCGCTCCACGATCGACGCCAGATCCCCGGTCCGGGTCAGATCGGCCTGGATCGGGCAGCATATGCCCCCCATTTCCTGGATCGATCGGGTAACTTCGCTCAGCGATCCTGCCAGCTGATCGTGCGGTTCGAGCGTGCGCGCGACGAGCGCCACCTTCGCCCCCTCAGCCGCGAAGCGCCGCGCGATGGCCGCGCCGATCCCCCGGCTTGCACCGGTGACGATCGCCACGCGGCCGGCGAGGTGGGAGCCGGTCCGCTGACGCGGGGAAAATGCCCGAGACATTAACTTTGATAGGAATAAGGCATGTAGAGCTGCGCGGACTTGCCCCCGTCGACGGGAAGCGCAGTCCCGCTGATATAGCTCGCGGCATCCGAGAGCATGAAGCAGATCGCCTCGGCGAGCTCCGCAGGCTCGCCGCCCCGGCCCATCGGGATGGCGTCGGCGGTAAGCGCCGCGACTTCGGGAGCCTTGCGCCCGAAGTCCTCCGTCCCCGCGGTTTGGACCTGCCCGGGAACGATGGCGTTGACGCGCACGCCGTGCCGCGCGCCTTCCATTGCTGCGCAGGCGGTGAAATGGGTCAGCGCTGCCTTCGATGCCGAATAACTCGCCATATTGGTGGCCGCTCGGATGCCGCAGGATGAGGAGACATTGACGATCGATCCCTTGCCCTGTTTCGTCATGATCGCCATCGCGGCTTTCGTGCTGACGAATACCGCGTCGGCATTGACCGCGAAATCCTTCTGCCAATGCTCGAGCTTGAGCTTGGCGAGCGGCGCATAGTGCGTCGACATCGCATTGTTGACCAGCATGTCGAGCCGTCCATGACGTTCTGCTACATCCTCGATCAGCCGGGTCAGCGCATCGAAATCGGTGACGTCCAGCGGATGGGTCTCGACACGGCCGCCCTCGGCCTCGATGGCGGTTTTCACCTCCGCAAGTTTCTCTGCCCGACGGGCACAGACCACCACCGTAGCGCCGCGCCGCGCGAGCAGTTGCGCGGTCGCAAGACCAATGCCGTCGCTGCCGCCGGTGATGATCGCCACCCTGCCTTCGAAACTTCCGCTCATCTGCCTATGCTCCAGCTGCTATCTTGTTGAGGGCGGCATCCTGCGCGCCCGTCAGCACGCAGTGCGTGCCGGTCGGAAGATACATCATCGAGACGCACCTGTTGCATGCGATACAGCCCGAACGGGCAAGGTCGCCCGCTGCCCACCGATTGACGATTTCGGGATCGTGGATGAGGATGCGGCCCATCGCGACCGCGTCGAAACCGTCGGCGAGCGCGAGATCGACGCCTTCGATCGACTGGACCCCGCCAAGATAGGCCAGGGGCATCCGCACCGCCTCACGAACCTTTAGCGCGTGATCGCGCAGGTAATTTTCGTGAAACTCGACATGCCCGGGCTCGGTAAGCGATTGCAGCCACATACCGATCCGGATGATGGGGTTGGGATTGCTCGCACGATTTTCCTTGGGAAAGGACGAGCCGAACATCGCCGTGATCGACTCGACGTTCATACCGTTGGACAGCACGGCCATATGAGCTCCGGTCCGCTCCAGAATGCGCGCGACTTCAGCGCCCTGTTCGATCCGGTTCCCACGTGGAACGCCATCGGTCATGCTATATTTTACGATGACTGCAAGGTCCTTGCCTACTGCATCGAGGACACGCGCGAGCGTCTCGGCCGGAAAGCGCATACGCTTCTCGATCGTCCCGCCATAGGCGTCGCGCCGCTTGTTGTAGAGGGGCGATACGAACTGGCTCAAGAGATAGCCATGGCCCATATGGAGTTCGACCGCATCGAACCCGGCCTCGCGCGCGCGTCGTGCTGCCGAAACATATTCATCCGCCATCGCCGTGATCTCGTCGCGGGTCATCCGCTTTTTCAGCCATCGCCCCGAGAGCATGCCGACCTTGTTGAAGCCGCCACTGGCCGACAGAGGTCGCCGCGTTTCTAGCTCCTTTTCGCCCAGGAAGGTGAAGGAGCCCGCGTGGGTTATCTGCGCGCACGCGGCAGCGCCGTGGCGATGAACGCCGTCGGTGAGCGCCCGGAAGTCTGGCAATGATTCGTCGTTCAGCGTCGCCTGGTCAACGAAGGTCCGTCCGTCGAGGCTTGTGGCACAATAGGCCACAGTCGACATGGCCGCGCCCCCTGCAGCAACGCGCTCGTGAAAGGTCGCCAAACCCTTCGAAACGATGCCCTTTTTGGCCATGCCCTCGTTCGTCGCCGCCTTGATGAAACGGTTGCGCAGCTTGAGCGGACCGATGGTCAGCGGACTGAAGGCCGCGCTCGGCGCTACTGACATAAGTCTCTCCCGTGAATTTCTTTAACGCAATTGACGACCATATCGCTTCCGTGTCAAGCTCATGCGTAATTTGACATTATCTTTTCTACGAATCATGAGGAAAAACGATCATGGCAGCCCGAATCGTGCTAATCACCGGCGCCGGTCAGGGCGTGGGTCAGGGCATAGCGCTCGCATTTGCCGCCGAAGGCGATACCGTCGTGCTCGCCGGCCGGACACGCACCAAGCTCGATGCCACGAAGGACCTGATCGAGACGCGCGGCAAGGGCAAGGCAGTTGCGCTTGAATGCGACGTGAAGTCCGCCGAATCGCTGGACGCACTCGCGTCGCATGTAAGGGAAACGCTGGGCGGCATAGATATATTGGTCAACAACGCGCAGGAAGTGCCGAAAGGCGATCTGCTTACCCTCACCGACGACGCTTTCATCGCAGGTTTCGAGTCTGGGCCGCTTGCTACGCTTCGGCTGATGCGCCTCGCACAACCATCGATGGTGGAGCGCGGAGGCGGCGTGATTATCAACCTCGTCTCCTCGGTGATCGAACGCTGGGATATGACAGGCTATGGCGGCTATGCCGCAACCAAGGCAGCCATCCAGTCGCTCACGCGTGGTGCGGCCGCCGAATGGGGCAAGCATAATATCCGCGTGCTCAACATTGCTCCGCACGCCGAATCCCCGGGTCTCAAATGGTGGGCCGAGAAGAATCCGGAGGAGGCAGCCGCGTTCTTCAGGACCATTCCGCTCGGGCGCATCGGCAAATGTGAAGAGGATATCGGCGCCGCCGTCGTGGCACTCTGCGCGCCCGCCATGTCCTATTTGACCGGCGCCACCGTCCCGCTCGACGGCGGCCAGGCGAATTTCGACTAACAAAGCTCGCGCATCCGCGCGAATTTTTCGAACCGGAGATCATCGTGAACCAAGCTTACATCATCGACGTGTGCCGAACCCCGCGCGGGATCGGCAAGATCGGCAAGGGCGCGCTTGCGCACCTTCACCCGCAACATCTCGCGGCCACCGTTCTAGGTGCGATCGCCGAGCGCAACGGCCTCGACACCTCGCATGTTGACGATGTGATCTGGTCAACGAGCACGCAGGTCGGCAAGCAGGGCCGAGACGTGGGTCGGATGGCGGCGCTTGACGCCGGTTACTCGGTCGAGTCCTCGGGCATGACGCTGGACCGCTTCTGCGGCGGTGGGATCACTGCGGTCAATCTTGCCGCGGCACAGTTGCTCGCTGGAATGGAAGATGTCGTGGTGGCGGGCGGCAGCGAGATGATGAGCTATACGAGCTCGATTGCCAGCAACACCGAGCCGCCGATGATCGACGCCGGCAATCTTCGCCTGCGCGCACGCCATCCGCAGTCGCAACAGGGCGTCTGCGCCGACGCAATCGCGACTCTCGAAGGTATCGACCGCGAGGCGGTCGATCGCTTGGCTGCGGAATCGCAGCGCCGGGCAGCAAGGGCGATCGCCGAGGGCCGGTTCGACGGGTCGCTTGTATCGGTCCATAACGAGGACGGCTCACTGGCGCTTGCTCGAGAGGAATTTCCTCGCGCTGACGTCAGCGTCGAGAGTCTCGCGGGCCTCAAGCCCGTCTTCGCCGGATGGGCCGGAATTGCAATCGATGAACAGGGGACGACCTATGGCGATCTCGTACGCCGCAAATATCCCGAGCTCAGCGAGATTCAGCATGTGCACCATGCCGGCAACTCCTCAGGGGTGGTGGACGGCGCCGCGGCAGTTCTGCTCGCCTCGGCCGCGTACGTAAACCGGGAAGGGCTGCGCCCGCGCGCGCGCGTGGTGGCGACCGCCAATATCGGCGACTGCCCGACGTTGATGCTGAACGCCCCGGTGGCGGCGGCCCGCAAGGTGATTGCCAAGGCGGGTCTCAAGGTAGAGGATATCGACCTGTTCGAGATCAACGAGGCCTTTGCGGTCGTGGCCGAAAAATTCATCCGGGATCTCGATCTCGACCGCGAAAGAGTCAATGTGAACGGAGGCGCAATCGCGCTTGGACACCCGATCGGGGCCACAGGCTCGATGCTGATCGGCACTGTGCTCGACGAGCTGGAACGCACGAGCGGCCGCTACGGGCTGGTAACGATGTGCGCCGCCGGCGGCATGGCGCCCGCGATCATTATCGAACGGCTTTGATCCGGGCTCGAGAGTAGAAAGACACAAAAAAATGGCTGAACCAAAGATTGCACTCGTAACCGGCGCCAGCCGCGGCGCCGGCGCCGGCATCGCCCGCGGCCTCGGCGAGAAGGGCATGACAGTTTATGTGACCGGGCGCACCCTCGCTCCTGGCGACGCCAAAGGCTGGGATGGTACGGTGCTTCCGGGCACCGTGGCCGAGACCGCGGATGCGGTTACGAAGGCAGGCGGAAAGGGCATCGCCGTGGTCTGCGATCATAGCAACGATGCCGAGGTGGAGAACCTGTTCGCCCGGATCGCGGCTGAACAGAACGGGCGCCTCGACATTCTCGTGAACAATGCGACCTTCATCCATCATCAGCTCATCGAGAAGAAACCCTTTTGGGAGAAAGAACTCGCGGCGGCCGGCATTCTCGACGTCGGGCTCCGCTCGGCCTACGTCGCGAGCTGGCACGCGGCCCGGCTGATGGTCCCGCAGGGGTCCGGAATGATCGCATTCGGGTCCTCGTTCGGCGCGAGCTGCTATATGCACGGCCCGGCATATGGGGCGCAGAAGGCAGGCGTGGACAAGTTTGCTCATGACATGGAGCACGACTTTCGCGGAACCGGTGTTCGCACCGCGTCGATATGGATGGGTCCGCTGATCACCGAGCGCTCCGCGATAGCGCGTGAGGTTAATCCTGAACAATATGAGGGATTTATCGAGACCGCCGAGAATCCCGAGTTCACCGGCCACATTATCCACGCACTTGCCAGCCGTCCGGAGGGCGCCGCCCTTTCGGGACGCACATTGGTTGGCGCAGAGGTAGCACGCGAACTGGGAATTACCGATCGCGGCAAGGAACGCCCCTCCTACCGCGAGATGCTCGGAAGCCCCAGCGAGCCAAACCCGGCAGCGGTTTACTAGATTTTCTACGCAACACGCCTTAATTTTTTCTCCTTGTTGCAATTTAGCGTAAAATGCTACAATCGTAATTACGCATAATGCGATCGACATGGAGTCGACGTGATCGATTTGGGAAAACGAGGCTGGCTTGACGAGGCAATTTCACATCGCCGACCTGTTCGAGATGGTTGCCGAGGCCGTTCCGGATCGCGTCGCGATTCGGGGCAATGACAGGACCATCACCTATGCCGAGCTCGACCAACGCACCGATGCGCTCGCGCGGGGCCTCGCCGCGCGCGGGATCGGGCGCGGCGACCATGTCGGCCTCTACATGCACAACCGCAGCGAATATCTCGAAGGCTATATTGCGGCGATCAAGCTCGGCGCGGTGCCATTCAACGTCAATTATCGCTACCACCAGCAAGAACTCGCCTATCTGTTCGAAAACGCCGACGCCGCATGCATCATCCACGACGGCGATTATTCGGACATGGTTGAGGCGCTCCGGGACGGACTGCCCAAACTGCAGCTGACCGTATCGCCCGATGGCGAAGCCGGGCGCTCGATATCCTATGACGCACTTCTCCTCCCCGGAACCAAGCAAGCATATGGTCGCTCCGAGGACGATTATATGCTGCTCTATACGGGCGGGACCACTGGCATGCCGAAAGGGGTCATGTGGCCTCACAGAGCCTTCTTCTTCGGCTGTGCGGGAGGCGGCGGCTATTTTCATCCGGCAGGCGCGATCGAACGGCCGGACGATATCCGCACGCGCGCAAGCGAAGGGCCCGCGCTCAAGATCTTCACGGTCGCGCCCCTCATGCACGGCGCTGCAATATGGTCGGCTTGGACCGCCCTGCTTGCGGGCCTCACCGTGGTCATCGACAATGCCGCCCGATTCGATCCCGTCCAGATCTGGGACCGGGTCGAGCGCGATGGCGTTAATCTGGTCCAGGTGGTGGGCGACGCGATGGCGATCCCGCTTCGCGATGCGCTGCGCGCCGAACCCGGGCGGTGGGCGCTTGCGCATGTCTACAATTTCGGGTCGGGCGGAGCGCTCTTCTCACAGCATGTCCAGGACGACCTGGCGACGCTTCTTCCCACCGCTTCCATCACCAACGGCATGGGCGCGTCGGAAACGGGTGCCAGCCTCTCATCCAGAGCGGAAATCGAGGGCATGCTGCGCCTGCGCTCGGACGACACGCAGAAAGTTCTCGTAGGCGACCGTTTTGCCCTGCCCGGCGAGACAGGTTTCATCGCTCGCAGCGGCCATTTGCCACTCGGCTATTACAATGATCCCGGCAAGAGCGCCGAGACCTTTCGCCAAATCGATGGCCGCAGATGGGTTGTCACCGGCGACAGTGGCCGGCTCGACGATGAGGGCATGATCACCTTTTTCGGACGCGATTCCAATTGCATCAATTCGGGCGGCGAAAAGGTCTTTCCCGAGGAAGTAGAAAAGGAATTGCGAGCCCATCCGGCCGTATTCGACGCGCTTGTAGTTGGCATGAGGGACGAACGCTGGGGCGAGAAAGTAGCGGCCGTGGTGGCGCTTCGCGACGCCCCGCACCACCCGGACACGGTCGATATTGCGGCGTTTCTGAAGGGTCGCATAGCCAGCTACAAGGTTCCAAGGCAATTTGCTTTCGCCAACGAGATCCAGCGGTCTGCCGCCGGCAAACCTGACTATGCCTGGGCGAAACAGCAACTGGAGGCGATGTGAGACGGAGTGACCCTATCTTTGACGCCGTAACCGCGCCCGGCACTCCCTTTGAAGTGGGCGTAAGTGGCGGTATGCGGCGTTTCGTTAACGCACCTGCCGATCTCAACGACATGCTCGAAGCAGCGCGGCGTCATGGCGAGAGCATCTGCCTGGTCGAAGACGATCACCGTATCTCCTACAACGAATTGTTCCGGCGCCGCGATGCCTTGACGGGGGTTCTCGATATCGAGCCCGGCGACCGGGTCGCGATCTGCATGCGCAACCGCAGCGAGTGGATGGTGGCCTTTCTCGCGATCATTCATTGCGGTGGGATCGCCGCGCTCGTCAACAGCCGCGGCTCGCCCGCCGAACTATGTGCCGCAATCGGCGATGTAGCACCCGCGCTCGTGCTTGCCGACGCCGATCGCGCCGCGCTACTGCGCGAAGGGGGTCATGCCGGGCGGCTGATTAAGGCGGACGATTTTCCATCCCAGGGAGCCGCGGTACCGCGGCCGCGCGCGGCGCGCGCGGACGATCCGGCCGTGATCCTCTTTACATCGGGAACCACTGGGCGCGTCAAAGGCGCTGTGCTTTCCCATTCCAATCTCATAACCGGTATCATGAGCATGCAGTTATCGGGGACGATGGTGCTGCACAACACGGCCCAGAAGCTCGGCATCCCGGTTTCTTCCATTCTCGCAAACCTGCCCCAGCAGGCTGTGATGCTGGTCGTGCCGCTCTTTCACATCTCTGGGCTTGGCGCTGGGTTTCTTGCGCCCCTTCTTGCCGGATCCAAGATTGTCATGATGCGGCGCTGGTCGGCGCAGGAGGCCGTCGAGCTAATCGAACGTGAAAAGGTTTCGATGTTCTCGGGGGTGCCGACAATGATGTGGGACATCGTCGAGGCGGGAAAGCTCCGCAATGCCGACCTGTCCAGTCTTCGCAACGTGGGAATGGGCGGTCAGGCGATGCCGGTGAATCTGCTGAACGAGTTTCGTGCCGCCTGTCCCGAGGCGGTGATGGGAACGGGCTATGGCATGACCGAAACTTCCGGGAGTGTCGCGATGGGCCTCGGCGAGGATTTCATTCGCAAGAGCGCCTCCGCGGGCCGGATTCTATCGCTGGTTGACGTGCGCATCGAGGGCCCGGACGGCGAACCGCTCGCAGCCGGGGAAGTTGGCGAGATCGTGGTGCGCGGACCGATGGTCATGCAGGGCTATTGGCAGCGGCCGCAGGATACCGCCGCCGTTCTGTCGGTCGACGGCTGGCTGCGGACGGGCGACATCGGGTACGTAGATGCCGAGGACTATATCTTCATTGTCGACCGGACCAAGGACATGGTCATCTCAGGCGGCG
Organism: Pseudomonadota bacterium; assembly: GCA_023422695.1. Lineage (GTDB taxonomy): Bacteria > Pseudomonadota > Alphaproteobacteria > Sphingomonadales > Sphingomonadaceae > Sphingopyxis. The sequence continues at coordinate 56,188 of JAFAGN010000234.1, read as the reverse complement.
AGAATATCTACTGCGCCGAAGTCGAGCGCGTCATGAACGCGATGCCGCAGATCTTCGAATGCGCGGCTTTCGGCGTGCCTCACGAAAGGCTCGGCGAACTGCTCGTGGCGACGGTGGTGGGCGAAGGCGTCGACGCCGACATGGTGGTGGCCGAGGTCGCCGGCAAGCTTGCCCGCTACAAGGCGCCAGGCGAGGTGGAAGTCCGTACCGCCGCTTTGCCGCGCAACGACGTAGGCAAGATCGACAAGCGGCGCCTCCGCGAAGAATGGATCAAGACAAGAGGAGTAACCGCCTGATGGCAATGCCCAAGGATATCGGCATCATCGACTGCATGCTCGGGATTCCCGAAACGGAGAACCGTTCCGATTGGTTCGAGAGCTTCAAGCCGCTCATCAAGGACGCGGAATCGCGCCAGCAATTCTCGATGCCCGCGCAATATATGTTCAAGGACATCCCCGAATCGGGCGCCGTCGACGATTTCGTGAAATGGACCGTCGACCAGATGGACCGCTTCAATATCGAGCGGGCGCTGGTGGGCTGGAACGATAATGCCACCTCGCGGCGCGCCAAGGAAATGTTCGGCGACCGCTTCTTCTTCGACCTGCCCTGCGATCCCAACAAAGGCATGGAGGAAGTGCGCCGTATCAAGCGACTTCATGCCGAGGTCGGTCTTTCGGCGATCAGCGTCTTTCCTGCGGGGACGCTCCCGCAGGTGGCGATTAACCACAAATATATGTTCCCGCTTTACGCCTGCGCCGCCGAGCTTGGTCTTCCCGTGTGCATCAACGCGGGTATCCCCGGCCCGCGGATCCCGATGGAAACCCAGAAGGTCGAGCATCTCGATGAGGTCTGCTGGTTCTTCCCCGATCTCAAGATCGTCATGCGTCACGGCGCCGAGCCCTGGGAGGCACTGGCCGTCAAACTGATGCTGAAATGGCCGAATCTCTATTATTCCACCAGCGCTTTTGCGCCCAAGCACTACCCCAAGGCGATCATCGACTATGCGAACAGCCGGGGCGCGGAAAAGATCATTTATGCGGGATATTTCCCAATGGGTCTGAGCCTCGACCGCATCTTCGGCGACATGCCGAACGTGCCTTTCAAGGACGAGGTATGGCCGAAATTCCTGCGCGAGAACGCGATCAAAGTATTCGGATTAGGAGGCTGAACATGACCGACAATGCCACAGACGCCCGCACCGCTCCCGTCGCAGTCTGGCGGGTTCTGGAAAATATGTCGAAGGAAGAACTGGTGGCTTGGCGCCTCGCCGAGGTCGCTAATCGCGCCACGATCGAGGAGCGCAACCTCGACACGCCCTATCCCCTCGGCTGGTATCCGGTGATGCTTGCGAGCGAACTCGCCGTGGGCGAAGTCAAGCCGCTCCGTTATTTTTCCACCGAGCTTGCCATCTGGCGCGGCGAGGACGGCACCGTGCGAATGGTCGATGCCTATTGCCGGCATCTCGGCGCGCACATGGGACATGGCGGCAAGGTCAGCGGCAATCTGCTCGAATGTCCCTTCCACAGCTGGCGCTACGACGGCGATGAGGGCGTCGTGAAGGAAATTCCCTACGCCAAGATCATCCCGCCGCAGGTCAAGCGCAAATGTACGCGCACATGGCATATCCGCGAAGTCAACCGGATCATCTGGATGTGGTATCATCCGCAGGACGCGGCTCCGCTCTTCGAGGTGGTGGAAAATCCCGAGGCGACGGACCCGGCGTGGAGCGATTTCCAGATCTTCGAATGGACGATCTTTGGCAGCATCCAGAACATGGCCGAGAATGGCGTCGATTTCGCGCATTTCAAATATATCCACGGAACGGCGAGCTATCCGAGCGGCGAGCTGTTCTGGGGTGAAGGCTATGACCGCAGCAGCGTCCTGAAGGCCAAGATGGGAACCCCGCGCGGCGAGATCGACGGGGAGATCACCACGGCGTCGCAGGGTCCGGGTCAGAATTGGGTGCGGTTTACCGGCATCTGCGAAACGCTGCTGATCGCGTGTATCGTCCCGGTGGAGAAAGACCGGCTGAGCGTCCGCTATCTCTACACCCAGCCGAAAGCCCAAAAGGATGGCCCGGGTGCCGGCGTCGCGCGCGCAATCATTGCCGACGTCAACAAGCAGATGGACCAGGACAAGGTCGTCTGGGACCGCATGCGCTACGAACCCAATCCGATCATTTGCGATGGCGACGGGCCGATCCCGCGCTTCCGCCAGTTCTACTCGCGCTATTATGTGAAGGATGATGCTCCGGTGGCTCCGAAGCTCGTTGCCCAAGGCTGAGCCCGCACCATCACCGGAGGTTGAGCGATATGGAAAAGAAGATCGACACGGCGAGCGCCGGAGCCGTCACGCGCCGGACGATGCTGGCAGGCGCGGCAGCGGCCGCTGCCTTGACTCTGCCGCAGACTGCACAGGCGAGGAAAGCCATTATGGGAAGCGACAAGGGCAATATTCTGGACCAGCACGACGCGCTCGGTCTTGCCAAACTCGTTCGCGACAGGGCGGTGACGCCCGGCGAACTACTCGAGGCCGCGATCGTTCGCGCCGAGGAAGACAATGCGCGCTTCAACTTCATGGCACAGAAGCTTTACGATCACGGCCGCCAGGCGATTGCTGCCGGGCTGCCGGAAGGCCCGTTCCGGGGCGTGCCCCTGCTCGTGAAGGATCTCAACACGCATATCGCCGGCGAGCGGTCGGGCCAGGGTAGTCGCTTCTACGCCGACTATCGCCCCGACTTCACGTCCGAGCTCGTCAAGCGCCACCAGGCAGCGGGCTTTGTCATTTTCGGCAAGACCACCACGCCCGAGTTCGGGCTCACCGGTACCACCGAGTCGGTGGCCTATGGGGCGACGCGCAATCCCTGGAACCCAGAACGCATTGCCGGCGGATCGAGCGGCGGCTCCGCCGCTGCGATCGCCGCGGGGGTCGTGCCGATGGCGCATGCCTCGGACGGCGGCGGATCAATCCGCATTCCGGCCGCCTGCTGCGGCCTCTTCGGGCTCAAACCAAGCCGCGGACGCATCCCGATGGGTCCGAAGAGGACTGAGGGGTGGGGCGGACTTTCTACCCATCATGCGATTAGCCGCACGGTGCGCGATTCCGCTGCCATGCTTGATGCGACCCACGGAATCGAAGTTGGATCGCGCTACGGCGCGCCCGCCCCCGAGGGAAGCTTCCTTTCGCAGGTGACGAAAGCGCCTGGCCGGCTTCGCGTGGCGTTGATGCTCGAGACGCCGACGGGGTCGCCCGTTGACCCCGAATGCATAGCGGCCGCACGCAATGCGGCCAAATTGTTTGAAACGCTCGGCCATCATGTCGAGGAGGCAGCGCCGAAGATCGATCCCGCCGGGATGGGCATGGCCAATTTTGCAACGCTCTCAAGCGCGCTTGCTGCTGATATCGAGGACCGCGCGAAGCTCACGGGCATCACGCCAGGTCCTGACGTGCTTGAAAAGGTGACGCTGGTTTTCCTTCAGTACAGCAAGCAGTTCAAGGCGGTTGACGTCGCTCGCGCTAACAATTTGTTCCAGGAAACTGCCATCACGCTCGGCAATTTCATGACGCGATATGACGTCATTCTTTCGCCGACCACAGCCTCGCCGCCCCTTCCGCTGGGACGCCTCGGGCTAATGCCAGCGGACTTCGACAAATGGGGTGCCGAGGCTGCAGCCTATACGCCCTGGACTGGCGTGTCGAACGCGACGGGCCAGCCAAGCATGTCGCTCCCGCTTGCGATGTCCAAGGATGGCCTTCCGATCGGCGTGATGGTGACTGGCCGCTATGGCGACGAGGCGACCCTGCTGCGGCTGGCCGGTCAGATCGAGCGCGCGGTTCCCTGGTTCGACAGGCGGCCCGTCCTATGACCGATAGGCGCCAAGAACGCCCGCGAATGCTGCCGCGCCTCTCGGCCTGTCTTCTGCTGCTTGCGGCAGGCGGCCCCGCCGGAGCCCATGGCGAGGCAGGACCGGCTCCCGCGCCGCAGATGGAAGTGCGCGATGCTGCGGCCGACGCCAGGGTCTCCGCATCGGCCGCCGAGCGTGAAACCATGGGGGCGGCCGGCCGCAAATTGCTCGTGGCCGAATATCCGGCCGTCTTTCGCACGCTGATGCGCAACGATGGTTTCGGGGGTCCCTCGTCGCCGATGATTGCCGGACGGATGCAAGACCGTGCGCCAGAACTCGTAGCCGAAGCGCGCGCCAAGATGACCGTCGTCAACTATGGGACGAAGGGCCGCGGCCTCTGGCACATCCGCTTTCCCTATGTGAACGTCACCCTCGTGGAGACGCCGCGTGGCTTGGTGCTGCTCGACAGCGGTTATGCCGCGATCGGACCGGTGCTGCGCGACCTCATTCCCACCCTGTCGCCTAAACCGTTACTTGCGATCGCGGTCTCGCACAGCCATGTCGATCATGCTTACGGCGCCTACGCGCTCCTCGAGAAATGGCCGAAGACCGACGTCATCACGACCGAGGCCTATCTGGATGAGGTGGCATCGGATATTCGCCTGCGCGGCTCGATTGCCAAATATAACAATCAGGCCCTCGCCGTGCAGCCGCTACGCGCGAGCGACCTCGCGGTGCCGACGATAACCTTCCGCGACCGCCTGGAAAAAATGATCGGGGGCGAGAAATTCGTTTTCATTCATGCCCCCGGCGAAACGGAAGGCCAGCATTATGTCTGGCTGCCCGAGCGCAAGGCGCTTGCGACCGGGGACTATTATCAGGGTTTTCTGCCCAATGCCGGGAACGGCAAGCGTCAGCAGCGCTATGTCGAGGAGTGGATTGCCGCCTTTCGCGACATGACGAGCCGCTCGCCCGAACTGCTGTTGCCGATGCATGGCGCTTCGATCAAAGGCAATGGCGCGATCCGCGAGGCACTCGACGGAACCGCCGACGCGCTTGAATATGTCGAGCAGCAGGCGATCGAGGGTCTTAATCTCGGCCTGCGCAAGGATCAGATCGCCGCATCGATCGACTGGCCCGACAGATTCGCGAAGAATCCGCTGCTCGATCCTCAGTATAATCGCCCCGCCGACATCGCGCGGATGGTGATGAAACGCTGGACCGGCTGGTGGGACGACATTCCCTCGCATTTCGCGCCGCTTGCATTCGAGGTGGAAGCCCGCGAGGCGGTGGCGCTCGCGGGCGGGGTGGAGGCGCTCGACCGCCGTGCCCGAAATCTGCTGCCCGAGCAGCCGATGCTGGCCGCACGGCTCGCAGACTGGGCTTATTACGGGGCACCCGAAAATGCCGCTGCAAAGCGTCTCTTCATCGATGTCTATATGGCGCGCATCGGCAACCCCGATACGCCGCTCCAGGAAGGCATCACCTATCTTTCGGCCGCGGCGCAGGCGCGCGCCGAGCTTGAGCGGCTTAAGGGCAGAATAGATTCCAAATAGCCTGCGGCCGCGAGTCAGTTCGGATCAGACGAGGATTTAGGAAGATGCGTGGATTGCAGGGCAAGGTAGGCGTCGTGGCAGGCGGCGGGCGCGGCATCGGGGCGGCGACCGCGATGCGCTTAGCCGAGGAAGGCGCATCCGTTGTGGTGGGCGATATCAACGAGGCCTGGGCGGAGGAATGTGCGCGAGTGATCTCCGACAAGGGCGGTACCGCTATTGGCATCCATCTCGACGGAACCAGCGCGGCTTCGCAGCAGGCAATCGTGGACGCCGCGCTAACCCGCTTCGGCGGTCTCGACTTCTTTCATTCCAATCTGGCAGGCGGCACCGAAGGCGACATCGACGCGCTGAACTGCCCTATGGACGTGTTCGAGCGATCGGTCGACATCAACCTCAAGAGCCATTTGCTCGCGACCCAGGCGGCGCTGCCGGCGATCGTGGAGCGAGGCGGCGGCGCGATGATCTACACGAGCAGCGGTGCAGCCTCGGGCGCGTCGCCCTGGCAGGTCGCCTATCCGATGACGAAAAACGGCATTCACGCCCTCGCGCGTCATGTCGCGAGCAAATGGGGCAAGGATGGCGTGCGGGCGAACGTCATTTGCCCGGGCCTCATCATGACCGAAGCCGTGGCGCAGCATCTGACCGACGAGCAGGTCGACAGCCACCGGAAGCGGACCCCCTCGGCACGTCTCGGTCTTCCCGCCGACATTGCGGGCGCCGTAGCGTTTCTCGCCTCGGACGACGGCGGCTATGTCAACGGCCAAGTCTGGCACGTCAACGGCGGCACGCAAATGCGCGACTGACGCGCCGTGGGCGATGACTGCCGCCGCCCCCATGTCGGCAGGACGTTATACCGGAAGGATGAGACACAATGGCCACGGTGGCATCCACGAGCGACATGCGACGATCCAACCCCTGGACGGTGCTCTTCGTCTTCCTTTTGATCTATATTTTCAACTATGCCGATCGATACCTGATCTCGGGATTGGTGGATCCGATCAAGGCAGAGTTCGGCGTAGGCGATCAGTTCATGGGGTTGCTGATGGGACCTGCATTCGCGGTGCTCTACACCACGATTGGCATTCCGGTCGCCCGACTTGCCGATCGATCCTCGCGCATTGCGATCATTTGCGCCGGATGTCTTGTCTGGAGTCTTTTTACCGGCTTGTCGGGACTTGCCACCGGCCCTTGGACACTTGCACTCGCGCGCGTCGGCGTTGGCATTGGCGAAGCAGCTTTCGTCGCCCCAGCCTATTCGATTCTCGCCGATTATTTCCGACCCGAAAAGCGGGGTTTTGCTTTTGCGATCCTCGGGTTAGCGGTCTATTTCGGACAGATCACCGGCTATGCAGTGGGTCCGCGTATCGCAGAAGCGCATGACTGGCGCATGGCTTTCTTCGTGATGGCGGTGCCGGGTATTCTGCTCTCCGTTGTAGCGTGGTTCGTCGTGCGCGAGCCCGCCCGCCAGCAGGTCACCACAAAGACCCAGGTGCCGCTGCTGCCCCTGACACGCCGGCTTGCGCGAACCACCGCCTTCACGCTGATGATGCTCGGTATGGGACTCGGCACGCTTTCAGGCGTAAGCTTCGGCTTCTGGGGTCCTACGCTCTTTACACGGCTCTATGGTTTGCCGCTTTCGGAAGCGAGCAGCACGTTCGGTCTTTATTTCGGGATCGCCGGCCTTTGCGGCACGCTCCTCTTTGGAGCTTTTGCCGACCGCGCGGCGCGCGGTGGCCTGCATCGCCCGCTGCTGATGGCAGCGGGTGCGCTCTTTGCGGCTTCGGTTTGCATCATGCTTGTGACTTGGAGCGACGATATTGTCTACGCTAAGCTCTTCGCCATCCCGTCAGGTCTCCTCGGCGGCGGCTGGGCGATCGGCGTGATGGCTTCGCTTCAGTATCTGCTGCCGGATCGCTTCCGCGCCACGGGAACCGCGCTGTTCATCATGGTCACGACCTTCCTCGGCTTCGTCGTGGGACCTTGGCTCACCGGGGCTCTCAGCCAGTATTTCGGCGACGCTGATCTCTCGCTGCGCTGGGCTCTCACGATCATCATTCCCACCGGTATTGTGGGGGCCCTGCTCGCCTGGATCGCAGCCTCACACCTCGAGGCGGATCGCCAGCGGCTCGCAGAACCCGCCGGAGCGGAACGTTGACGAGATCGCACGGAGCAACCCGGTGGCCCATGACACTGCCGACCGTTGAGGGGCGAGACTTCAGGCCGTTGCCTGCTGCGCGCTGGCGCAATAAATGGGGTCGTGCTGCGGCGGCCATGATGAAAGGCTGGACTGGACTGTGAAAAAACATAGAAGTCCTTCCATGAAAAACGGTTTTGAGATCGATGATATCGATCGTGCGATCATCGCCGAGCTGCGGCGCAACGGGCGAGCCACGAACCAGCAGATCGCCGAAGGGCTCGATCTGACGGCGGCGACGGTATCGAGCCGCATCCGGCGAATGGAGGCCGCGAACAAGCTTCGGGTCGTGGCCGTGTCGGACTTCCGAGCCCATGGTTTTAACGTACTGCTCGAGGTAGCGATCGAGGTCGATAACCGTCCGGCCACCGACGTGGCGGAGGAGCTCGCGGAACTGCCCGAGGTCTTCGCGGCCCATCTGACCACCGGACGCTATGATATCGATCTCCTCGTGGTCCTTCAGTCGATCGATCAGCTGCCCGACCTGCTGTTGAACAAGTTCGGCAAGATCAAGGGGATAAGGTCGATGATACCTGCCATTACCGTCGATATCGTCAAATATCAGTTCGACGTGGCCCCCATCGAGGCACGAGAAGACTGATGGCCGACAGCCCCCTCGACGACATGGATCGTCAGCTAATCGAGATGCTCTCGCATGATGCGCGAATGTCCAACCGCAAGATCGCCCTTGCGCTCAACGTGACCGAAGGAACGGTGCGCGGCCGCATCAAACGGCTGCAGCAGGAAGGTCTCATGTCCTTCACTGCGATCACCAGCTTCGATCTTGAATCGGCGAACAAGCTGGCCTTTATCGGCGTCCAGGCCGACACCGGCAAGCTGCGGAATATCGCTTCGGCCATTTCCGAGATCCCCGCGGTAACCAGCGTGCTCATCACCATGGGCCGGTTCAATATTCTCGCGATCTGCCTGTTCGACGAGCTTGCGGAACTCCATGCGGTGGCTTCCGACCAAATCCTCGCGCTGAAGGGCGTTCACCATGTTGAAACATCGGTCGCGGTGAAGACGCTGAAATATAACAGCCGGATCGTCCGGATCACCCGCAACCGGCCCTCCCAAACTTGTCATGCGTAAGACTTTGGTCCCTGGATTACGCATTTTGGTGTAATATTAGTCGTGTCATTGCTCAAATCGCGATAGACGCTTGCCAATTCTACGCTTTATGCTAGCCTGCACGAAACAGGATTCGCAGGTGAGGATGGCATATGGCTACCAGCAAGGATTATCGTCTCGGCGAATTCGCCTTTCCGCGTGGCTGGTTCATGGTCGGCAAGTCGGAAGATGCTACGACCAAGCCCGAGGCTGTCCGCTACTTCGGCGAGGACCTCGTCCTCTATCGCGGAGAAAGCGGCCGCGTCTTTCTGATGGAAGCCTATTGCCCGCATATGGGCACCCATCTTGCTCTCAACACCACCTCATATGTGGTGCTCGACGGCACGCAAGTGGAAGGCGACAATATCCGCTGCCCTTATCATGCGTGGCGCTTCGGCCCTGACGGCCGCTGTAACGAGATTCCTTACTCGCCCGCACCGCCGCCCAAAAAGGCCTGCCTCAAGAGCTGGCCGGTGGTGGAGCGTGCGGGCTGTCTGTGGATCTGGTACGATCCTGAGGGAGCCGCTGCGGATTATCCGCTGCCCGAATTTGCCCAGTGGGAAGATCCGAGCTGGGTCAACTGGGATATCCAGTTCCTCGGTACGCTCAACAGTCACCCACAGGAAATCGTGGACAATATGGCCGACAAGGGACACCTCGTTCCGGTCCATGGCAGCCAGGACATGGAGTTGTTCGAGAATGAATTCGACGCGCATGTCTGCAAACAGATCCTGAAAGCGGGGCACCGCACGCTCAACAGCGGCGACGAGGGCATGACCAACGATACCTGGTATACCGGTCCTGCAATCCTGCAGTCGGCGATGGTAGGCGATTACCCCTCGCACATGCTTATCGCCCACACGCCAGTGGACGACGGAGTGGTGAAGGTCTGGTACGGCCTGTTCGTCAAAGCGCCCACCGACACGCCGACCGACGAGGATATCGCGATCGCCGCGGGTTACAGCGAGGCGGGGGTGAAGGCGTTTGCGCAGGACTTCGAAATCTGGGCGAACAAGCGTCCATGCATCCATCCGATGATGGTTCGTGGCGATGGCCCCTTTGACAAGGTCCGCATCTGGTACATGCAATTCTACAATCCCCGCGCGGAAGCGCAGCGCTTCCAGAATCGGGTAAATGGTTCTTACGTCGGGCGTGGCACGACCCGGGACCCCTGGGATGACGCCGCCTGACGCACCGGGGGTCGCGTCCGCGCGATCGCCGCTATCTGCTTGCTCATCGGGCGACGCACGCACCGACGCGCCCGGACGCAGCGCGCCGGAGCTGTCCGCGAAGGCAAGGCGGCGGGGCGCAATACTGGACGCCGCCGAGACGCTCTTCATCGAGCGCGGATATGACCGCACCGGGCTGGCCGATGTCGTCCGGCGCTCGGGCGGATCGCTCGCGACGCTTTACGATATGTTCGCCAGCAAGCAGGGGTTACTTCATGCGATTGCCATCCGTTGGCGGGACGAAACCACTTCAGACCGCGCTCGCCGCGAATCTGCTGGTGGCGAATCGCCTCACGAGGTTCTGCTGGGCTATGTGCGAAGTGAATGCGAGATCTGGCGCACGCCACGTGCCGCGGCGCTTGTGCGAATGCTCGTGTCCGAATGCCTGCGCGATCGCACCTTCGCGGCCGACATCTATCGCGACCTTCATCTTCCTTTCATCGCCGGGTTGGCGAGCCTGTTTGTTGCCTGGTCGCAGGAGGGAGCAGCTCGGATCGACGATCCCGAGGCCACGGCGCGCCTGTTCGCCGCCACCATTTCGGGCGATATGATCTTATCCAGACTCTCCGGTTTAGAGGAGGCGGTGCCCGACGAGGATGAGATCATCTGGCGGCTCCGGCCCATTATCAGCTACTTCGGCATCGGCGGAGCGATATCATTGACTGTATTTCCCGCTTAAAATCGGCCCGTGACGTCTGCCGCGGAACTGCGCCGACGGGGAGGAGCTCATAATATGCGGCCTCCCTCCTGCTGGCTGGGCCACGCTCGTCAGATTTGCGACCGTCGCGACGGTTGGGCTCCGTCGGATGGGCCGCCGGGTGGCCGCCATGAATGAGATAGTCTGGTACGATCCGCCTGGCGCAGCGCAAAGACCTTGCCTTTGGCGCGGGGGTCCGCGCCGCAGGCACCCTTCCGCGCAAAAGCCGACTGTCCCGGTTCGCGGGATATGGGGCAAAGTGCCGCCAATATAGCAGGATAGCGTTGGAGCCACCGCCGATCCGCAGGCGGGAGCGGGTCCAGCGAGCATGAAGAGAATATTCGTCCAAGCCCCGCAATTATCGAACTTACCTACATAAATTTGATGATTTGCGTAATTAAGATTGACATTCAATACGAATACTGGCTTGGTAATCCTAGGATCGCCCCCACGGAGGGGCAGCCGCTCTAGGGAGGGATTTATGCAAAGCCACTACCGTTCCATCGTGACCCGTCTCGCCGCCAGCGCGAGCATCTTGGCCGTAGCCGTCCCAGCTGCGGCCCAGGAAGCCGACAACGGCAGCACCGGTCTCGACGAGATCGTGGTGACCGCGCAGAAGCGCGAACAGAATCTCCAGGAAGTGCCGCTCGCGGTCAGCGCCATCGGCGCCGCCAAACTCGAGCAGCTCCAGATCACTGACACCAATGACCTGACGGGCCTTGCGCCGAACCTCACCATCACGCCGCCCACCACCAACCATAGCGCGGCAGTGATCTCGATCCGCGGTATCCCGTCGGGCGCGCAGGAGACGTTCGGACTGGACCTTGCGAACGCCGTTTATATCGACGGCGTCTACATCGCCCGCGCAAGCGCGGTCGGTATGAGCGTCATGGATCTCGAGCGCGTCGAAATCCTGCGTGGCCCGCAGGGCACGCTGTTCGGCCGCAACACCACGGGCGGTGCAATCAGCTTTGTCTCGCGCAAGCCGAGCAAGGAATTCCGCCTCAGCGCCGAGGCCGGCTATGGCAATTTCAATGCGTGGAACGGCAAAATCTCGCTCGATAGCGGCGAATTGTTCGGCGGTCTGCGCACCAGCTTTGGCTATGCGCACAGCGAACGCGACGGCACCGTGGACAATATTCTCGAGCCCAAGGATTCACGCGATCCCGGTTCGCGCCGCTCAGACGCTTTCCGCGGCACCCTGCTCGCCGACCTCGGCGGTACGGGCAGCATCCAATATTCGTTCGACTGGAGCAAGATCAGCGGTAACCCCACGGCATTCCAGCTGACGCATGTTGCCAACGGAACGCCGAATCCGCCGCAAACGATCGACGGCAAGCAGGTCCTCGTCACGCAGCAGGCGCCGGTTGCGCAATATCTCGCCGGCGCGACCTTCCTCGAGCCCGGCTGCGCCGCGCTGGGTACACCCACTCGCGCCTATCGCGACGAGATTTGCCTCAACTCGGACGCTCAGACCACCGACAAGTTCTGGGGCCACAACCTCCAGGTCCAGAACGACTTCGACGCGTTCCGAATCAAGCTGACCGGCGGCTATCGCTTCTATCGCAGCTCCAATACGGGCAATGATCTCGATGGCCTCGGCACGATCCGCGGCCCGCTCTTCTCCAATGCCACGCTCTTCAACGGCATGCCGGCTTCGCTGCTGCAATTCATTCCGTCGATCCCGGCCGCTGCGCGTCCCTTCATCGCCGCGTCGCCGGTGCCCACAACCACGCAGGATCTTTTCACCACGTCCAATGAAAAGCGGCACAAGCAGTTCAGCACCGAACTCGAAGTGTCGGGCGACAACGACCTGCTCGACTGGGTCGTGGGCGGCTTCTACTTTTGGGAAAAGGGCTCGGAAGTCAATCCGCAGACGAGCGCCTTCATTCTCGATACCAACAGCATCTTCCTCGCCAATTTCGGCGCGCTGGGACCGTCGTTCGTCGCAGCCAACCCGGCTCGCTACCGTGCGGTCATTACGCCCGCCGTCCTTCGCTATACCGCAAGCGGTGAATCGAAGGCGCTCTATGCCCAGACCACCGTCTACCCTGGCGGCCGCGACGGTCCGCTGAGCCTGACGGCGGGTGCGCGCTATACCTGGGACAGCAAGAAGCTGTTTCGCCTGCAGAATGGCGCCGCGGCTTTGGCTTTCCCCGAATCGGGCGAGGCAAGCTTCAGCAAATTTACCTGGAACCTGATGGCGCGGTACGAATTCACCCCGGAAATCAGCATGTATGCCCGCGCCGCATCGGGTTATCGTTCGGGTGGCTTCAACGCACAGGATCCGGTGATCACCGGCACCACGACCTTGCCCAGCTTCAAGCCGGAAACGCTGACTTCGTACGAAGTGGGCCTGAAATCGGAGCTCTTCGACCGCCGCGTTCGTCTGAACATCGCCGGCTACTATAACGAATACAGCGATCTTGCGGTGGTCGTGCCGGTCTCCGACGCGCCGGCCGGCACCTTCGCCACCAAGATCGGCAACGCCGGCAAGGTAACCTACACCGGCATCGAGGCCGACCTCCAGGCTGCATTGACCGACAATTTCTCGATCGATGGCACGATTGGCTATGTCGATATCAATACCAAGGAGTTCCTCGCCGGCATCCAGCCCGTTGCAGGTGCCCCCGCGGTCAATATCGCCTCGGTCGTCAAGCCGACTTATACCGCGCCGCTGACCGCCAATATCGCGCTTAATGCCCGCTTCCCGGTGGGTTCGGGGGATACTGTGATCGTAGGCCGTGTGGGCTACACGCACGAGGATGGTCGTTACAATTTTGCCCAGGCGCTGTCCTCGCCCTTCAATGAGCAGATCAAGACCGATCCGCGCGATCTGGTGGATGCGCAGATCGCGGTTGAAAACCTCCCGCTCGGAGGCGCCGATGCACGCGTGATGCTCTGGGTGAAGAATTTGACGAATGCCAAGGATTTCATCCGCGGCATCGATTTCGGTCAGCTTGGCTATGCAGGTGGATATTTTGCTGACCCGCGTACCTATGGCGTGACGGTGGGCGTGAAATTCTGATTGGCGCAGGGAAGGCCTTGCTCTTCCCTCTCTCTCAAACTGCCCGCCCTGTTGCGACAGGGCGGGCATTTTCTTGTCCGGGTCCTACACCGCGGACGCGGCAACCGGTTGGGCTACCGAGCGGGGCTTGCGTACCGCACATGATATGGAGCGGCAATCTGGCGTGCATCTAGCGTTTCGCGTATAGCGACGGCAGGATCGCTGGCCGCTTCAGTGGGCGCGGATGCTTTCCAGGGCGAGCCGGGCTCTGACATTCAGCGGCAAGCCGCGCAGCCGCGCAGCCTCGCTTGGCGCTTCGATGCTCGTAAGGCATGTGGCGGGGAGCGCCGATGCGAACGCATCTACGTCAAAGGCACCGGTGCCGGGCAACTTTCGCTCGCGCGATGCCTCATGGTCTCTCGCCTCGTCGGAGCATTCGGCCGGACCGTCGCAAAGCTGGGCATAGAGAAGGAGCTCTGACGGCGCGGCCGCCAGTTCGGCCACAGATCCCCCGGAACGCGCGAGATGGAGGAGGTCGACATTGACCCCCACTCTGCCGGCGCGTCCCACGGCGCTGGTAAGCAGTAGCGCCTCTCCAAGGGTGGCTACTGCCGAACGCGGAAAGAATTCCAGAACAGTGCCAATGCCCCGCCCCTCCGCAAGATCGCAGAATGCCGCGAAGTGGTCGGCGCGGCGGGACGGTTCGCGATCATAGCTTAGCACATTTGCAAAGCGCGCACCGAGCGTGGCGGCGCAATCAAGGGCGGGGCCAAAATCCTCGATCGGGATATGGCGCGAAAGCGTGAAGGGATACACGAGGTCAATCGCGACACCCGATTGATCGAGTTCGCGGCGGAGGGCGCGCGTAGCGACGGGATCGCTTGGCAGATCGAAGCAAGGCATCGACGGCAGCACATCCATGGATTGCAGGAAACAGCATATACCGCGGTAACCGGTCTCGGCAGCGGTCCGGGCCAGCGCAATCGGAGCCGCATCCACCAGCGTCAGATGATCGAGAGCATGGCGTGGCATGTCGCGTGTCAATTGAATCGCCCCTCTCCGGCGCATGCCCCAGCCCGATCCCGAACGCGGACGAACACGTTAGCTACGCCAGGCGATCGGAACGTCGCCGCCGGTAAGATCGATGATGCGGCGAAGCACCGCCTTGGTTTCGGCAAGCTCGGCAGGCGTGAAATAATCGGTAAGATCCTCCTCGAGCGCCTTTCCGAACGCGAGCGTCTCGATAAGGCGTTCGCGGCCGGCCTCGGTCAGCACCCACCCCGCTGCACCAAGCTCGACCAGACTCATCGTTGCCATTGTTCCGAGCGTAGTGTCGCTGGGGGCATGACCGGTGTGTGCAAGACGGGCTGCGATCTCACCTCCCGAGAGCGGGCTGTCCATGCTGAGCAACGCCAGGGCAAGATGATGCTCCATGCTCATGCCCTCTGCCGCCAAGCGTTCGCGTGTGGGCCGCGAGGTCTGAAAGTGCGCGCGCGACAAGAGATAGAAGAGAAAATCGTCCCCGAAGCGGCCATGCTCCACGTCCACCGTCGGCCCGGCACCAGAGGGACGGTGTCGCCGCTCGGCATATCGGCCGCCATGAAAGAGGAGCGGCGCCGCCTCGCGTGTCTCGTACGCCACCACCTCGCCCACCATGATGACATGGTCGCCGCCTTCATATTCATGCCGGGTGCGGCACTCGAAGCGCGCCGCAAAATCCGCGAGAATTGGCGAGCCCAGCGCCCCGGGCTGCCATTCCACGTCAGCGAACTTGTCCTCTCCGCTCCGCGCGAACCGGTTGGACAGAGCTTCCTGCGACGCGGCCAATACATGCACGGCAAAGTGACCGCTGGCACCGAACGCCGCGCGCGATTGGGCATTTTTGGCGAGCGACCAGAGGATGAGCGGGGGATCGAGACTCACTGAGTTAAAGCTGCTCGCGGTGACGCCCACTGGCGTACCATCCTCATGGCTGGTCGTGGCGATCGTCACGCCCGTGGCGAAAGAGCCGAGTGCATCGCGAAAGGCGCGTGTGGCATCGTCCGCCATGCTCATGCCGCGACCCTCTGACCCGCGAGCGATATCCCCGAAATCGTGATCCGGTGCATGTGCCGACGGTAGCCCTGATAGTCATTCATTGCTCGATGCCAGGTGGACCGGTTGTCCCAGATGGCTACCGATCCCGGCCGCCACTTGAAGCGATAGAGAAATTGTGGCTGCAGAATATGATCGAAAAGTTCGGCCAGCAGCCGGTGGCTTTCTTGCTTCGCCATCCCGACGATACTGGTCGTGAACTCGGGGTTTACAAACAGGCCCTTGCGTCCGGTTTCCGGATGGCGAACCACGATTGGATGGACGGCGTCCGGATATTCACGCGCGCGGTCGGCAATCCCGCCCTCGCCCTGCGCCTCGGCCGCAGCGGCGCGTTGCGCCTCGCTCGGCGCGAAGACATGGCGGCTTTCATGCCGGGCGCTCAGTCGTTCGAGACGGATGCGGAGTGCCGGATCAAGAGCGTCAAACGCCGCCTGCACGCTCGCAAAGCAGGTGTCTCCCCCATGCGGCGGTGTCTTCACCGCGTACAAGATGGATCCCATGGCAGGCGCGCGGTCATAACTATGATCGGTGAGCCATTTCTCGCCGATCACCCAACCCTGCCCGGGTTCGGTGATCACCGTAACCACTTCCGGGCGGCCAGCCACCGCCGCAAAATAGCTGTCGATGACGATCGGACCGAGGAGGCGCGCTATACGCACATGATCGTCTACGCTCCAATTCTGGTTTTCGAGAAAGAGAACGCCGTGATGGAAAAGAAGGTCACGGCAGGTCCGGATATCGTCAGATGTGGCTGCAGCGGCGTCGAAGTCGTCAATGAAGCAGCCAAAATTTTCACTCGTCAGACGAACACCCATGACAAATACTTTCTTGCGTAATAATGTGCGTCAATTATTACGCATTATCCACCAAATATCAACCTCCGCTTGATATTTCGTGAGATTCTCTCGGCTTGTGTCACCTTTGCTAAACCCGATGGCTCACTGCAATTCCGGGAGAAGTGAGGGGCTCGTCTGCCATTAACCCCGCCCGTTGCTTTTCGAGTTGGGCGGCGAACGCCGCCGGGGTTGCGTAGCCAAGCGAGGAGCGCGGCCGCTCTGTGTTATAATCGTCGACCCAGCGGGCGAGGATCGTGCGCGCCCGACCGATCGTGAAGAACAGCGTCTGATTGAGCAGCTCGTCGCGCATGCGACCATTAAAGCTCTCGACGAACCCGTTCTGAATTGGTCTGCCGGGTGCAATATAATGCCACTCGATCCCGACATCGCCGCACCAGGCCAGCGCCGCGTTCGACGTCAGCTCCGTGCCGTTGTCGCTGACGATCATCTTCGGCGCACCCCGCCTCGCGATCAGATCGCCCAACTGGCGCACGACCCGCCGACCCGAGATCGACGTATCGATCACCGCGGCCAGGCACTCGCGCGTCATGTCATCAACGATGTTGAGCACCCGGAAGCGTCGCCCGGTGACGAGCTGATCATCGTGTCGGCGAGCAGTTGCTTCAGGCGCGCGTTGTCCTCCTCCAGCACCCGAAGCCGTCTCGGGTCGGACACCTCCAATCCGCCGATCTTGGCCTTCCATGCATAATAGGTCGCGCTCGACATGCGGTGACAACGGCGTAAATCCCTGAACACCGCGCCAGCGTCGGCCTCCTTCAGGATGCCGATAATCTGCTCTTCCGAAAACTGCTTCCGCTTCATCTGTCCGTCTCTTCTTTAGGTCGGACTCTAGCTTCAACTGGTGGAGAAAATGGGGGTCAGGTCACACTGCTCGGATCTGGGCCATAGAGAATCCCGATCTGGCAAGTGGCCGTCGTCAAAGCATTTGCTACAAAGTCAGGTGCAATTAACCGAATATGGGCTTCGTTACGGGGCCGATATTAACGCGCGAGCTTAGGGAGCGGCGGGCGCCGATCTCCGACGGCGGCGCCCATTGCGGGACAATCTGCGACGCGGCGTCTCCCATTTTCATGCCCGATGGCGCAGTGTGCGATCCATCCTGCGCTGCTTGGGGTTCGGATCGAATAGCTTGGTTACCGGCCAGGCACCTTCAATTGATAGCCGAAGGCGGCGCGGAGCGCAGCCGAAGCTGTTGCAACGGCCTGATCGGCTAAAGGAATAATGCCGAACAGGCTTGCAAATCCGTGGATTGCGCTAGGGTAGGCGTGTAGTGCGACGGGCACACCTGCCTCCTTCAGTGCAGCAGCATATGCGACCCCTTCATCGTGTAGCGGGTCATTGCCAGCGACAAAGATTGTTGCCGAGGCCGTGTTCTGCGCGATCGAAGCTGCTGCCGGGGAAGCGCGGGAGTCCGCGCGGCTTTCGCCCGGTGCATATTGTTCCCAATACCATCGCATCTGCGCCGATGACAAGAAGCCCCGGTGCTCGCCAGCAAATGATGATGTGGAACAGCTTGCATCGAGGGCAGGATAGAAAAGCAGCTGATGAACAATTGAGGTATCACCCGCCACCGCAAGCGCTAATGCAGCCGCCAGATTGCCGCCGGCGCTGTCGCCCGCAAGCGCAATGCAGCTTGCGTCAATGCCGAGGGCACCGTGATGATCCATAATCCATCGCAGAGATGCGCCTGCGTCGTCCCACGCCGCCGGGAATGGGTATTCCGGAGCGAGCCTGTAGTCGACCGACACCACCGCACAATTTGCCTGCGCTGCAATAATGGCACATAGCCGGTCATGCGTATCGAGCGTCCCATGAACCCAGCCTCCGCCATGGAAGAAGAGCATAACGGGCAATATCTCACCCGGGCACGGATGGTAAAGTCGGCCCGCAAGCACCCCGTCATCCGTCTCTATCTTGAGTTCGCGTCGCTCGGCTATGCCGACAGGCGGAGCGGGGATCGGGGCATCGAGCGCGGCACGAAGACTGCCGGCGTTCGGCGGATCCGGCAATTCAAAACCGCTTTCCGCCATCGATTCCAGCAGCGCCTGAATATGGGGATCGATCATGGCATTGTCCTCTGATGGTCGAAGCGAGGCGGCCTGCAGAACGGAGACGGATCCAAGCCCGGCGCCCGAACTAATATGCAATCGGCGAATATTTCCCGTACCCGCCACGCTCGAGACGAGCTGATCAACTCCTCAAGAACCCCTCATAATCGTTGCGAACTGCCGTTTCGCTAAGCTCGCGATACCGCGGAAAGCCGCCAACATAGATCATGAAACCACCTTTTTTCCCCACAATATTCTTCCCATTATACCAGGAATCAGCGAGGTGATGGACAGTGTGGGATGCGGCGCTATTGACTTCCTGTGCCCAGGATTTCTCCGCCGCCTCGGTCGTGTCGATCCGCGAATAGCCGTCCTTTTCCACACCATCAATAACGCGCGCAATAAAATCAACCTGCCACTCACCCGCTGTGATCATCTGCGAAAGAGCGCCCGGCGACAGCGGTCCGTGCACCATGAAAAGATTTGGAAATCCCGCCACCAAAAAACCGAAATAGCTGGTTGGTCCATCGCGCCATTTGTCTTGAAGCTTTATTCCATCTAAACCTTCGACATCGATCCGCTTTAGCGCGCCAGTGACGGCATCGAACCCGGTGGCTGTGACGATCACGTCCAGATCATGAGTCGCTTCGGTCGTTCTAAGTCCGGTTGGGGTAAACGCAATAATCGGAGCGTTCTTCACATCCACTAGCGACACATTGTCGCGATTATACATGTCGAAATATCCACTATCGATGCAAAGTCTCTTAGCCCCTATCGGATAGGTGGTCGGACACAGCTTTTCGGCCGTTTCCGGATCCTTGACGATATGGCGTATTTTGTTTCTGACGAATTCACAGACCACCTCATTGGCGTCGCGATCGGTCATCACGTCGGTAAAGGCGACCATCATCTGAAAGGCGCTCTTGGACGTCCAGCCGTCTTCGAGAATTTGTTGTTGCTCCTCTGGGGTGCATTCGTGCGCTGATTTGGTGCCATAATCGATCAACGACACGCCATAAGTGTCGAGCATTGCCGCGCGCCGTTCGCTATAATTGTCTTTCCAACTCCGCTCATGATCTGCGTCCATGGGTCGATTACCGGAAGGCATGCTGAACGCGGCCGTGCGCTGAAAGACCATGAGATGCTTGCAGCGCTCCGCCAGGATCGGAGCGGCTTGAATGCAGGTCGAGCCCGTTCCGATGATTCCGACGCGCTTGTCTTTCCAGTCCAGCGGTTCGCTCGGCCATTGGGTGGTATGATAGATCGCCCCCTGATATTTTTCGCGGCCAGGCCAATCGGGCATGTTCGGGGCCGACAGGCTTCCTGTCGCGGCAATCACATATCGGCAGATGACGTGATCGCCGTTTTCAGAACGAACGTGCCAGCGCCCGCTTTCCTCGTCGAAACGAAGAGACTTCACCGCGTTTGACAGCCGGATATCGTCGCGAAGCTCAAAACGATCGGCGACGTGATTAGCATATTGCTCCAATTCGGGCTGAGCGGAAAAATATTCCGGCCACTTCCATTCCTGCTGAAGCTCTTCATCGAAGCCGTAGGAATATTCTACGCTCTTGATGTCCACGCGAGCACCAGGATAGCGGTTCCAATACCAGGTTCCGCCAACGCCGCCGCCCGCTTCAAAACAGACCACTTTATGGCTGCAGCGCAGTTTGTGAACCGCATAAAGGCCTGAGAATCCGGCCCCTATGATCACGATATCGAAATTTTCAGTCATGGGTTTAGATTTTCTCTTGATACAAAAAATGACCATTCCGTAGTGGCGGCGCTTGTCGCTCTATTCCTGATGTCCAACCACCAGGAAACTGGTCGGAGGCGTTCGGTTCAGGATCATGTCGGTGCGATCTCGAAGTCCCGTGTCGAGAAATTCGGGTTGCGGGACGATCCAATATTCACCGCGGGCGATACTGGCGAAAACCAACGGCGCGAACTCGTCGGGAGTCATGCCATTTTCGCTCGTCATGCTCCGCATCATCGTCATGAATTCGGCGGTTTGCGATGGCGCCTGTTCGTCCATGATCGCACTTTTGACAGGGCCGGGCGCCAGAAGGGACACCTGCACCTTGCAGCCTTGAGTGGCCAGCTCGCCTGCCAAGGCTTCGGTGATGGCCACGATCGCAAATTTGGTTGCGGAGTAGGGCGCCATGAAAGGAGATGTCAGAAACCCTCCCAAGGATGACGTATTGACGATGCGCGATGGCCGATCCGCAGCGATCAAGCGCGGTACAAATGCCCGGATGACATTCACCACGCCGCCAATGTTTACGTCGAGGGAGCGTTTCCAAGTGGTCCCATCAATTTCCCAGCTCAATCCGCTGGAGAGGACGCCCGCATTGTTGAACAACAGGTCGACCTCGCCAAATCGATCATAAGCGGCTTTGGCCAGTGCTTGAACGGCGGCTTCGTCACGGACGTCAGTGGGCAGCGCCAGCACTTCGGTAAACAGGCTATCAGCCACCTCAGCCAGCGCAGCCTCGTCCCAATCCGCCAGCACAAGTCTCATGCCTAACGACGCAGCATGGCGCGCCAATCCCGCTCCGATGCCGCTCGCCGCGCCCGTGATGACGACGATGGTCACGCGAAGCAAACCATGACCGGGGACCTTGTTACAATTTTCATTTTTTGCTTCCTTTGTCGGGCTCGCTCGGTCCTACGGTGCGCTGTCGCCCAGTACCTTAGGGTCCAAGCGGATTTCGCGACGCGCCATCGCTTCCCACATAAAGGGAAAGCCCAGATCGTCGGACATTTGCGCCACGCGCAGGGATTCAGCGTTGGTAATCGGCCGTCCCTCGCCCAGTGTTTCCACTTGCCATGCCAGCCGACAACGATGTTCCAAGGTAATCGCGCGCAGATGCGCCTGACGAATATCCTTGGCGACGACGAAGACGCCGTGATTCTTTAGCAGCGCCCACTTTGCTCCGCCCACCGCGGCAGCGGCTGCCTCTGCCTCCGCCGCTCTGTCGACCGTCCCCGCATATTCGTCATAGAAAACTGGATCGCCTTCAACTTGGCCCGATGTCTGGTCATACACGGGCGGTATGCGACCCGACGCCGACCATATCAGACCCCAGCGCGGATGATTGTGAAGGACAACCCTTAGGTCATGCCGCCGTCGATGGACCGCCAGATGCAGACCGATTGCCGGGGTGACATTCCATTCGCCTTCTATCACGGTCCCGTCCCCATCAACGCGGATGATGTCAGCGGCCGTCACTTCGTCCCAAGTAAGTTCCCAGGGGTTGACCAGGAATGTCCCGTCCGGCTGTGCCAGCGTGACATGTCCTGCAACATGGTCGTCGTAGCCCTCGCGGTGGAGTGTACGGCACAACAAGGCCACTTCCTGATGCGCTGTCAGGTTGGGAAGCAGCGGGTAGCGGCCCGGTCGCGGGGCCAGCTTTTCCATCATGGGATTGCTTCGTTGCGGAGCTTTCATCTCGCAGAATCCTTGTCTCAGTTCCACTGGGCAGAAGCCGGGGCGGTATCGACAAATTCGACACTCTTGATGCAAAGCTTTTCACGAGCTGCCTCAGGCGTCATGTCGAACACCTCTTCAAACTTCATCATGTAAAGCGGCGCAGAATCGCGACCGACCCTCGCGCCGCGCTCCATCGCGTTTTGTGTAATCAGCCACGTCTGCGGATAATGGAGAACCGCTCGCGTGATGATGCGGGTTGAACCCAGGATAGAGAAAGCGGACAACTCGCCCGCTAGTTCGGGGCTCAAATGGACGAACAAATTCGTCAGCCGCATATAGTAAGGTACCAGTTCGCCGATGAAATCAAAACCCCCACCCCCCATAATATGCTCCAGATCATGGGTCTGCCCGGCGCGGAGCTGAAAATATTCATAATCGTTCTTCGGTGTAAATGGGGGGACAATATTCACGTCGAGCGCATTGTTGTTGAGCTGCGTGTAAAAAATTCCGCCAACCGTATCGGGACTATATTGCTTGAGACTTTCGAGCGTGAAACTAGACGAGAAGCCTTCGCTGAACCACGCATCGAGCTCGGAGTTTTTCTGTCGCTCAGCGGCAATCAGTGCATTGATATGATCAATATCCTGAACTTCGCGCAGAATCTGGACGAGCTGGATCGAGTCCGACGGGGTGGGTACATCAGACCCGTTACGCCGCAATAAATGCGTCCCAACCCAGTCGCGCACGCGCGCATCGTTGAGATATTTGGACGAGCTGACCAGAACGCTGCTCTCGGTCGAGACCGGTTTGATACCCTTCATGAGATAGGAATAATCGGGCATTTCAGACTCCAGAAAACCTGAGGGCGTCAGGGAATTCGGCGGCAAGGGCTGAGGGAACGCGGATCGGGAAACGCAGCAACATTTGCGCCATACCTTTAGCCGCAGGATCGAGGCGGGTGCTGGCATTGATCCCGCCGGTCAGCGCGTCGTGGATTACGAAATTCAGGGCGTAGAGGCCTGGTGCTTCATAGCGATCGACACGCGGAGCCCGCCCGTCAGGTCCCAGGTGACTATACCATTCTCCCACGGCTTCTTCCGACAGCGCCGCGCGCAGATAAGGAAGATATTCGGGTTTTCGCGCAATGACCGCGACGTTAAACAAATGCCCTTTGTCACCACTTCGCGCCCATGCCATCCGAACGAGATCCACTTCGACGCCAGCCGGGGAATGTTCGGGTTGGGGGATTGCGCTGGCGGACTGGTGCAGCTGAACGGGTATTCCCTTGGCTGCTGGCACTTCCTGTGTGACGCCATCTATTGTCATCAGGGGCATGATCCCCTTTTTGTCGATCAAAAATAGGAACACGCCGGTCATCGGGAGCACTTGGGTGGCCAGATTGATCGAGGTGCCTACCGACATGCCCGAAATGCCCGCCCATTGTTCGCGCGCAAATAGCCCCGCGCCCTCGCGGTCGGGATGATCGACAACGATCTTGCAGATCACCTCGCGACAACCGCCCGAGATTGCGTGCGCGCCAAAACTGGCTTCGTTGCCGATCATCACCGTCTCGGTACGTGTAAAATCGGGAAGATTGTGCGCGCGCAGGAGCGTCCGCCCACGGGCAACCAACGCTTCCGCCTGCCGTGAAGCCTTTTCAATGGCTTCCTCGCCAATGATCGGCTGATACGCGATAGTTCGCCAGCCTTCGTCAAAGGTGATGCACGCTTTGTAGGAATCGGTCGGTGGGCGCCCTTTCGCACCGCTAACTCGCACGCGATTAGGCGCAATCTGCTCAAGCTTCACCTCGCGAAAATCGCAGCGAACATCAGCCACGATATAATCGCCAGGATCACTCACTTCGTAGAGAATCTGCTCGGCCACAGTTCCGATTGAGACCAACCCGCCTGTTCCGTCGGGCTTGGTGATCACCACGCTGCCATCGGCATGACATTCGCCGATTGGGAAGCCGATATTGGCCCAATCGGGGACGTCGCGCCAATCGGTGAAAGTGCCGCCGGTGACCTGCGCCCCGCATTCAAGCAAATGACCTGCCAGCGTTCCCGCCGCGAGCAAATCCAGGTCATCCTTGCCCCAGCCAAATTCGTGAATAAGCGGCCCCAGAACGACGGCGCTGTCGACGACGCGTCCGGTGATCACAATATCCGCGCCTTTGGAAAGCGCGGCGGCGATCGGAAAGGCTCCAAGATAAGCGTTGGCACTGACGATATTAGCTGGAAAGGGACTGCCGACGAACATGTCACGATATCCTGTGGCGCGTAAGCTGCTGACGCGATCGCGTAGGTCATCGCCCGCGACAAAGGCCACTTTTAGCGTAAGACCTTCGTCCTCGATCAGTTGTTCAAGCGCGGCAGCAAGTCCTGAAGGATTGACGCCTCCAGCATTGGCAACGACTTTCAGACCTTGTGACTCAATTGTTTGCAGATGCGGTCCGACATGCACCGTCAAAAATTCGGTCCCATATCCCGCATTCGCATCGGCGGCTTGCGACCGCCCAAAAATGCCCATCGATCCTTCGGCAAGATAATCAAAAATCAGATAGTCGAGCTGTCCGCCTTCAAGCAATTGGGGGACAGAGAGCGCAGTGTCGGAGAAAGAGGCCGTTGCGCCGCCGATTCTTATCACCTTCGCATCGCTAGGCGTCGCAGCCATGACCTATCCTCTACGCTTATGCTTATGTGAGGATGGGTAGTGCAAAGCCTTGCGACAAACCGTTACGATAGTTACAATTCAGCGATGAAAAAAATGGAACGGTATCAGGCGCTGCAGGTGCTGCGGGAGGCTGAATGGCTGAAAGATTTTTCGGCCGATTTGATCGGAAAACTGGTAACCGAAGGAAGACTTGTGTACCTCAACATCGGTGAATGGGCCCAGGCCGAAGGCGATGATCGCAACGGGCTTTTTGTGGTCATTGACGGCTTGTTACAGTCCTTTTGCGCCGCGCCTGGCGATCGCGAGGTGATGATTGGCTTTGCCGAACCCGGCTCGGTGCTGGGCCATGCAACACGCTATAGCGGCGGTCCACGGCTCGTTACCGCCGTCTGCGCACAACCAAGCATCTTGCTAGAGGTGTCCGAAAGCGCGCTAGACCGGATCGCAATCGATTCGCCCGAAATCTGGCGCGCGATTGCTGGATTTGCTTATGCTCATGTGCGTCGCGCATTACGCATGGCCGCAGAAGTGATCTCGCTTCGCCCGCGCGAGCGCATTGCTGCACGCCTTCTGGCAACGGTCGGGGACAGTCCTGTAGCCGAAGTTCCGATGATCAATATCAGTCAAGAGATGCTTGGTGAAATGATTGGTGTCACTCGCAAGACCGTCAATCTGCATTTATCCGCTTTCGAGCGAGACGGTCTTGTCCGTGTCGGTTATGGAAAGATAGAGCTTTGCGATCTGAACGGCTTGAAGCTTATTGCAAATGGCTAACACTGTTGTCTGAGTTGTCCGTCGTCAGAACAGTTGGCACAATTCGCGGCGTAAATTCGCGGAGCGCGGGCCTAGTCCTGGGGTGATATTAAGGGCGATCTTGCGGTGCAACGTAGGCCTACGTTTTCGGCTCCTTCAACCAAGAATCGAATCATCAACAAGCTTATGCCCGCACCTGAACCAGACCATGCGTTGGTTCTCGAAGGAGACGCAGCGCCACTAATTGCGCGACGTAATCAGATTCCCGACTTTGCTGGCCCGTACGCCCTACACCGCGAGCCGAGGACTTCTGGCAGTTTGAGATCGAGCAGCAGCCGACGTGCGTCCAGCGCGAACGATGACCAGCATTGTCGCCGCGCTAAAAGGCCGGACTACATCGGTTGCTTCGGTTACTACAACCGTTCGTGCCAGTCGTTATTTCTGTGCAGCGGACACACACGGCGGAGCGTCGCATCGACCCTCGGCTAAATCAAACATGGTTCGCGGATCCGATCAGACCTCCCTCTCCTGGCTTACCCGGGCCGATGACCGCGCGGGTCAGCCAAAGGCCCGAAGAGCGAACGACGACTATTGAACCGACAATCCAAATTGCATGCCGATCGTCTCGCCAAGCGTTTTCAACGTGTCCTGTATGCTTGCCGGGTGCCGGGAGTCCTCGAAAGATACGACCTCCTGCCAACGGTCGGTCAGCGCTTCGGCGGTCATCGTACCGGGCGCAAACATCGCGCCCCTGGCCTGTTCCCAACGGAGCTTCGCAATCCAGCCTCCCCCGACCTCAAACAGACCACCATTCTCCGATGAACTCTCATGACACAGTAGCGTGGCAAGCGGGGTAACATATTCGGGTTTCAGAGCGTCGAGCATCGCTTGCGGCATAACCGTCGCGGTGAGCCGCGAGGCCGCGGTAGGCGCGATCGTGTTGGTATAGACACCCTTAGCGCCCCCTTCGACCGCCAGCGAATTGGCCAGCCCGAGGATCCCCAATTTGGCGGCCGAGTAGTTTGATTGCCCGAAATTCCCGTAAATTCCCGCAGCCGAGGTCGTCATCAAGATGCGTCCATATCCGGCCCCGCGCATACAATCCCACGCGGCCCTGGTCGTGCGAAAGGCTCCGAGCAAATGCACCCGATAGATGACGTCCCATGATGCATCGTCCATCTTGTGGAACGCGGTGTCGCGCAAGATGCCCGCGTTGTTCACAAGAACATCGACCTTGCCAAAGACGTCCATGGCTTGCTCGATGATGCGCGCTCCATCTTCTACGCTGTCGGTGTTGGCCACGGCTCTGCCGCCGAAAGCCTCGATTTCTTTCACGACCTGCGCCGCGACGCTGCCATCAAGGCCGCTGCCATCTCCGGCACCGCCCAAATCGTTCACAACCACCTGTGCGCCGCGTTTTGCAAATTCGAGCGCATGGCATTTGCCCAAACCATTGCCGGCTCCGGTCACCACCACAACTCGCCCGTCGTAACGCAGGTCCATAAATAATCTCCTTGGATAAAATGACGCTCAGTGAACGGCGCGGTCGTGACCGGCCCAAAAAGGCCCACGCAGTTCCCGTTTTAATATTTTGCCCGCACCGGAGACCGGGAGCGCGTCGCGCAGCTCTATAGAACGAGGACATTTGTAATTGGCGATCAAAGTTTTGCAGTGCTCCTTCAACTCATCCGCTGTGACAGTTTGCCCTGCTTTGACGACAATCACTGCATGGACTCGCTCGCCATAATCCGAATCGGGCACACCGATGACAGCGACCTGATCGACGGCGGGATGCGCGGCAACGGCATTCTCCACTTCGGCGCAGAACACATTCTCGCCGCCGGTGATAATCATGTCTTTCAACCGATCGCAGATGAACAGAAAGCCGTCTTCATCCTTGTATGCGATATCGCCCGTGCGAACCCAGCCATCCACCAGAGTTTTGGCGGTATCTTCGG
Organism: Pseudomonadota bacterium; assembly: GCA_023422695.1. Classification (GTDB taxonomy): domain Bacteria; phylum Pseudomonadota; class Alphaproteobacteria; order Sphingomonadales; family Sphingomonadaceae; genus Sphingopyxis. The sequence continues at coordinate 28,734 of JAFAGN010000234.1, read as the reverse complement.
GCTTGTTCCAATATCCGCTCATGGCACAGGGGCCGCGCGCCATGATTTCCCCCGCGACGTTGGCTCCCACCTCCTCGCCCCGATCGTCGACGATCTTGACTTCGACGCAGGCAAAAGGCTGACCTACCGAAAGTGCTTTGGGGCCGCCGGCCTTTTGGAACAGGGGGTCGAGAAAGCTTATCGTCGGCCCCATCTCCGTTTGCCCATAGACATGCAGAAGCTGAACGTCCGGCAGATCGGCTTGCAGTTTGGCCAGAATCGGCGCGGGAATTGGGGAAGCACCGAAACAGAGGGTCCGCACGCTGCTTAATCGCTCGGGCGTATATTCTTCGCAATTTTGCAGCATGCCGATCATGGTGGGCACGAGCAGCACATCGGTTACCTCGCAGCTATCGATCGTGCGAACAACTTCAGAAGCGTCAAAGCGCGGGACAAACACGTGCGTTGCGCCCATGATCATCGCTCCATGCGACATCCCGCCATCAGCGAGGTGAAACATGGGCGTGGCGTGCAACATGCGTGCATCGGACGTCATGCGGTTGGCTAAAACGATGCCAACGGCTGCCGCCCACAACGCCTGGTGCGAAAGCATGACCCCTTTGGGAAACCCTGTCGTTCCGCCCGTATAATAGATGCCGGCCAAGCTATCGACCGACACGTCACATGCAGCCAGCGGCTGACCACGCGAAATGACGTCTTCGAATGAGGTCAATTCTTTGCCGGAATGGCCGCCGAGAAACACTTGTCGCATGTCGGCATCTTGGGCGACGATTGCCGCGGCCGTGGCGGCAAAAGCTTCGTCGAAAATGAGCGTCTCAATGCCCGCATCGCGAATGCTGTAGAGATTTTCTTCAACCGACCAGCGGATATTCATCGGCACCAGAATGGCGCCCAGCCACCATACCGCAAACTGCGCTTCGAGGTAATGGGCGCTGTTGAGCGCCAAGATGCCAACCCGGTCGCCCGCGTTTATCCCCAGCTGCCGGAAACCGTCGGCCGCACGCGCGACGCGATCGACGAACTCGTCCCAGCTGCGTTCCTCGCTACCATCAATGGTAGCGATGGCTTTGGGCCGGAAAGCGGCATTGCGTCGTATGGCCTGGATGAGCAGCATATCAGTCGACCGCGACGACGGCTTCACCCGCCAAAGTTTGACGCCCATCCTGAGCTTGAGCCACGACCTCAATGCGCAGCCGGGTCTCGCCAGCTTCTTCAAATTTTTCGGTCACGGTTCCCGTGCAGGCTATCAAATCATGCACCTGGGTCATCGAGACAAAGCGGGTACCAAAGCTGCGCAGGCGCCCGATACCCGCCCAGCGCGTCACGATCTGCGCCAAACCGCCAAACGAAAGCATCCCTTGCGCGAAGACGTCTGGAAGCCCCGCCTTTCGCGCATAATCGCTGTCGATATGGATGGGGTTATGATCCCCCGATGCCCCAGCGTAAAGGGCGAGCATAGTGCGGTTTATCGGGCCAAAGCGCGTCTCGGGTAGCGTATCGCCGACCTGCACAGTCTTAAGGTTCTGCATCGATATGATCCTCTTTCCTAGTCTAACCCAGCCGATGAAGCAGGGTACGAGTGGCGCGGATCAACGGCCCCCGAACAGCATGTGAAACTTCGGATGCGATGGTGACAAACTCCATCAGCCCGCCCTTCTTCTCGTAGAAATCGACAATCCTGGTATCGAACCGAAGTTCGTCGCCCGCATAGACCGGCCCGAGATAGATGTAGTTTTCATTGCCATGGAGCAACCGCTGGAAGTTGCAGCGCAGCACATCGATAAGCGAGGACTGACCGAGGCGCGAGCGCTCCTCATTCGCCATCGCTTCGATCGGCATGAAGAAACTGGGCGGTGCAACAAGGTCGGGGTGCCCTGCGGCCGCCGCGGCCTCAACATTGAAATGCAGCGGGTCGGTTTCTCCCAAAGCTTTGGCGAAAAAACGGATTTGCCCGCGTTCTACGGTGACCGTAACCGTCGGCAATGTCAGCCCTTTCGTGCTTCGGTCAAAATATCCCTTGGGTTTGTTCATCGCGTCTGCGTCAGTCATTGTTCGTCCTCAGAATTTTACGCTCGTGCGCACTGCGAGCGTCCGGGCCCGGTGCGCGAGCGCCTGAAAGGTTCCGGCAAATAGCGGCGTGTCGTTACCGTAGGAGAAGGTTCGCTTGTTGGTCAGGTTACGACCGACAAAACCGACCTCCCACGCGCCATCGGACGGTCCGACGGTCACAAATGCGTTGAGCTTGGTATAAGCCTTCTGCCGAAGGGAGGGATCAAGGTCGCCGGCGGCAAAGTAGCTGCTGGAATATTCTGCGTCGCCGCCGAAGGTCAGTTCCAGACTTCCAACCGGCTGGGCTAATTGAAATCCTCCGGTGAAGGTAAATTTGGGCGCATCCTGATTGGAGCGTCCCGTCAGATCATTGGCCCCGGCCGCCGCGCATAGGGCGCCATTGGCATAACCACCCGCGACGATTTGTGCCGATGTGCAACCGGCGTTGCGATAATCGAGGAACTTGAAATCGGTATAAGCGCCGGCGCCCGTCAAGGTGAGCTGGTCGATTAGCCGCCAACGCGCATCGAATTCGATCCCCTCGCTACGTGCGGATGCCGCGTTAGCGACGACAAAGCTGGTGCTGCCGGTGAACTGGGTGGTTTGCAGATCCTGAAACTTCACGTTGAAGTAGTTGACGTTCAAAGTGATCCGACGGTCGGCGAACTGGGTCTTGAAGCCAAGTTCGAAATCGTCGGACGTTTCGGGCCGGTAGGAAAAATCGGCAACATTCGCCGAAGTAACCACGGCGTTGAAGCCGCCGTCCTTGGATCCGCGACCATAGCTCGCATAAAGATTGACGTCTTCGCTGGCCTCCCAGCGAATGGACAGCTGCGGCAGCCAGGTCCCCTTGGACAAGGTATCGGAATAAAAGTGCGGCGACACCTCTAGCGGTAACGCCGCAAACAGGCCGGGCCGGGGTTCGGGAACGACAGCTCCGGTCGCCGGATTGATAACCTGGCCCAGATGCGAGGCACGTTTGCGATTTTTGCCGTAGCGAAGCCCCGCCGTAATGGCCAAATTTTCAACCGGCTTATAGGTCGCCTGCCCGAATATGGCCCAGGTGTCGCTGGTCTGGTCGAGCGTCAGCGAACGGGTGAGCGTGGGGAATGCCGCCAGCGCGCTGCACCCAGGCGTTCTCCCGGCCCCGATGCACGAGAACGCATCGATAAAAGGAAAATTGAGGCTTGCATCCGCTTTGGCGGTCAGTTTCTCATGCTGCCAAAAAGCGCCGATGAGAAAGTAGAATGGCCTGTTCGCGTCGCTGGCATATCGGATTTCACCGCTTTGTTGGCGAAAGGCTTCATTGTCCAGGTAACGGGCCAATGGAAGCGGATTATAATCGGCGTCCTGGTCGCGGCGAAACCGATACTCGGAATAGGCGGCGATGGCGGTCAGGGTTCCGCCTGCGAGATCGACGTCAGCCTGCAGCGAAGCCTCGTCGGACTTCGCGCGAAGTTGCATCACGTCGACCGCCATGACCGGCTGATCCGGCACGCCGAAGCGCGCGAGCGGGTTGAGACTGTTCGAGATGCTGGTGACGCCATCGAGGACGCCGTTGAGCCCGGGAAAGTTGAAGAGCGATTGCGCGGCGGCAAGCGAGGGACCGACCCGGACCATTTCAAAAGGCGCGCCCTGAGCTCGAATATTCCCGTGCTCGTAGCGGGCATTAAAGCTCACATTGTCGCTGGCATCCCACGCGAGCGACGCGCGGATAGCGGCATCGCGGCGCTGCGGCATCGCGGTATCGGTTATCGCATTCGTCACCCAACCCCTGTCGAGCTTGTTGAACAGAACAGCCACGCGGGCGCGCAGCCTTTCGGTGAGTGGTCCCGAAACATGGCCGCGCAGATCGATTTCATTATTGTTGAATTCGTAGAGCCCCTGAACGCCGACACTTAGCTTATCGGTCGGTTTTGCGGTGGTGATGCTGACCGCGCCGGCAATGGTGTTTTTGCCGAATAGCGTACCTTGCGGCCCACGCAGAACTTCGATGCGGTCGATATCGAGGAATGCAAACCGGGACTGGACGCCGCGACCGCGATATACGCCATCGACATATACGCCGACCGATTGCTCGCTCCCCGGCTGACCATCCGAGTTGATGCCACGAATGCTGATGGTATCTGAGCTGGCATTGGCCGAGACAGAAAAATTCGGGATCGACGATCCGAGATCCTCGAACTTCACAATTGCTGCCCGATCGAGTTGGTCACCGGAAACGACGCTAATCGAGATCGGCACGTCCTGGACATTCTCAGTGCGCTTTTGTGCGGTGACGACGATCTCGTCGCCAGCCGACGGGACCACAGCCTCCTGAGCGAGTGCGGGCGTAGTGACTGCTACCGCGCTCGCGGAGCAAAGCCATAAGATACGGGTGATGTGCATCGTCATTTCCTCTCCGTGGCCCCTTGCTGTTTTTCTCGCAGAGTACCGGGAAAGATGATGCTATGCCCTGTGACAGGCGTCTAATTCATTCTTGTGCATAGGCATGACTGGAAGTCATGAAACCTTCTTCGACAAGCGCTCGCGCATCACCTGCAGGAACGCCCGAACCGCAGGCTTTGGCTCCCAGCGCGAGCGCACAGCGCAACAAAGGGGCGATGGCTCGAACGGATTAATTCCCCGAATAAGGTCAAAGCTGGCGGCAAATGCCGCTGACGCGCTATATTCGGCGGTCGTTACGCCGATCACGTCCGACGTCGCGACGATACGCCTGACGATAGGAAAGCTGTCCACGATGTGCAGATGCTTTTGCCACTCGATCCCGCGGCTTTCGTACAGTTCGCGAATAACGATGCCGTAAGGCCGGGAATCGGAGGGAACGACAAAGTCATAGGCGGCAAGGTCGCTCGTGGTAATGGGCGCCTTCACCACGATGGGATGATGCTTTCGTGCAAATAATGCCCCTTGCAGAATAGCGATGCGTTCGCGCCGGATGTCGCTCCATTCTGCGAAGGCCGCCTCAAAGCCTATCGCCACATCGACGCTGCCGTTTCTTAGCAACTGGATCATACGCTCGAAGCTGGCGCCGATGATTTCGAACTTGATGCCACCGTGTCTTGAAAGCAGCAGCGAGAGCGGATCCGCCAACAACCACTCCAGCGAGGCAGGACAAACGCCGACCCGCAAAACCCCGGCATAGGGATCGGCGCGATCTCTACTCCCCTTCAGCAGAGATTTGGCGTCTTCCAACAGACGCGCGGCACGCTCAACGAACTCGCGGCCCTCTTCGGTCAGAAGCGCGCCCCGCGAAGTGCGATAGAAGATCGAATAGCCTAGCTCGCGCTCGAGATCAGCGATGCTCTTGGTGATGCCTGATTGCGTAACCCCGACGCTTTGGGCGGCTTTGGTAAAGGAACCGCGGTGGGCCACGGCAACAACATGGTTCAAACGTGGGTCGAGCATCTGCCATAACTAGCAGGAATGTTACGTCCAAACAATGAATTTGACGGGCGGCATATCTCGCGTCGAAGATGTGTGTCGATGCAATTTTGACGCCGCCACAAACCGGCGCGGCGATGGGAATGATTGGGGAAGACGATGCTGCAAATGGACGGGCGCACGGCCTACACTTCGGATCATGACATGTTTCGCGACACGGTACGGAAGTTCCTGGAGCGCGAGTTTCTGCCGCATTTCGACCGTTGGGAAGCGGAAGGGATTATCGATCGATCCTTTTGGCGCGCCTGTGGGGAAGCCGGTCTGCTCTGCCCGACGGTCCCGGAAGAATATGGCGGGCTAGGCCTGGACTTTCGATACAACGCCATCATCGACGAAGAAATTGGCTATATGGCGGGCACGCTATCGGGGACATCGCTGCAGTCCGATATCGTAGTGGATTATATTGTCCACTACGGCACCGAAGCGCAAAAGCAGCTCTATTTACCGCGCATGATCTCGGGTGAACTGATCACCGCAATCGCGATGACCGAACCCGGCGCGGGGTCCGATCTGCAAGGCATCCGCACCACCGCGCAGCGCCAGAGCGATCAATACCTGCTCAGCGGCGCCAAAACTTATATCACCAATGGCCAGAATGCCGATCTCGTCATTGTCGTTGCAAAGACCGATGTCTCGCTGGGCGCGAAAGGCACATCGCTGCTGCTCGTCGAGGCGGATCGCGAGGGATTTACCCGCGGGCGCAATCTCGACAAAATCGGGCAACATTCCGGCGACACCTCGGAATTGTTCTTTCAGGATGTCCGTGTCCCCTTGGAAAATCTTCTCGGTGAGGAGAATCGCGGCTTTGCCTATTTGATGAGCCAGCTTGCACAGGAGCGGCTCTCATTAGCGGTTGCGGCGCAAGCCGCTGCGCAGCGCGCCTTCGACGAAGCGGTAACTTTTACCAAAGATCGCAAGGCATTCGGCAAGACAATATTCGATTTCCAGAACACACGCTTCACCCTCGCCGATCTGAAAACGAAGCTGCAAGTGGGCTGGGCTCATCTCGATTGGGCGCTACTGCGTCACCTCGACGGGAGGCTCACCGCGCCGGAGGCATCGGCGGCCAAGCTTTGGCATACGGAAACGCAGTGGGAGATCGTCGATAGCGCCCTGCAATTGCATGGCGGTGCAGGGTATATGAATGAATATGTGATCGCAAGGCTGTGGCGCGACGCGCGCGTACAACGTATTTATGGCGGCACTTCGGAGATCATGAAGGAAATCGTGGGGCGCTCGCTGTGACGGGTCCTCTTTCCGGTATCCGTATCGTCGAGATCGCTGGGCTTGGGCCCGGTCCGTTTTGCGGCATGATGCTCGCCGACCATGGTGCTGAGGTGATCCGGATCGATCGCCCCGGTGGCCAGAGCCTTGTGGGCGATCCCACGCGAGATCTGTTGAATCGGTCCCGCACGGCGGTGAATATCGATCTCAAACAGCCGGCAGGGGTCGAGGCGGCTCTCCGCCTCATCGCATCCGCTGCCGGTCTTATCGAGGGGTTTCGTCCCGGCGTGATGGAGCGGCTCGGCCTCGGTCCCCAACCGGCGCTCGCCGCAAATCCGCGCCTTGTCTATGGCCGCATGACGGGTTGGGGCCAGGAAGGACCTTATGCGCAGGCGGCAGGTCATGATCTGAACTATATCGCGCTGTCCGGCGTGCTCGATGCGTGCGGCCGGGCCGATGACAAGCCGACACCGCCGATGAACCTGCTTGGCGATTTCGGGGGCGGCGGCATGATGCTGGCGTTCGGGATGGTTGCTGCGCTGCTGTCCGCGCGTACCACCGGTCAGGGGCAGGTTGTGGATTGCGCAATGACCGACGGCAGTGCGGTCTTGGCGACAATGATCTGGTCGCTGCGCGCCAGCAAGCGCTGGCAAGACAAGCGTGGGTCAAATTTCTTGGATACCGGCGCGCATTATTATGAATGCTATGAAACCGCCGATGGGAAGCACATCGCGATCGCGCCCGTCGAGCCGCAATTTTACAAAGAGCTGATCGCGCGACTTGATCTGGCAGACGATGGCGACTTTGTCGCCCAGAATGATCCACGCAGCTGGCCTCGGCTCAAGAATAAGCTGGAAGCACTTTTCCGGACCAAAACGCGCGCCCAATGGTGTGAAGTGCTCGAATATAGCGACGCCTGTTTTGCGCCGGTGCTGTCAATGGATGAAGCGCCTGCGCACCCGCATAATGAAGCGAGAGGAACGTTTGTAACCGTCGATGGCGTCGTCCAGCCCGCGCCGGCTCCGCGTTACTCGCGAACCCAAACCGCTGTGCCACAGCCGATGTCAAAGGATCCCTCGCAAGCGAATAGGCTCTGGGAAGAAATCGGCTATTCGCCCGCCGAATTGGCGCAGCTGCGCGATGTCGGCGTCATCGCCTGACGTCTTGACCAAGGAGAATGAGAATGTCTGAAGCAATGCGTGAAGTTCTGGTCGCCGGCGTGGGCATGGTGCCGTTTACGAAGCCCAGCGCAGGTGCAACCTATGATGAAATGGGCCGCGCGGCGGTTCAACTTGCGCTCGCCGACGCCGGCATTGGTTACGCCAATGTCGAACAAGCCTATGCTGGCTATGTTTTTGGTGACAGCTGCTGCGGACAGCGCGTCGTTTATGGCGCAGGCATGACCGGCATTCCGGTGATCAACGTCAATAACAATTGTTCCACCGGTTCGAGCGCGCTTTTCCTTGCCCGGCAAGCCATCGCCTCGGGTTCTGCCGAATGTGTTCTTGCCGTGGGTTTCGAACAGATGAGCCCTGGCGCGATCAGCAGCAATTTCGCTGATCGACCCAGCCCGTTCGCCGACTTCGACCAAGCATGCGACCAGCTTGTCGATGTCGACTTGCCGCTGGCGCTGCGATATTTTGGCGGCGCAGGCCGCGAGCATATGGAAAAATATGGCACGACGATCCGAGATTTTGCCAAGATCCGTGCCAAGGCGAGCCGCCATGCCGCCAAAAACCCGCTATCCGTTTTCCGCAATGAAATGACGGAGGAAGAGGTGCTCAACGCGCCGGTTATTTGGCCGGGAGTCATGACGCGCCCCATGGCCTGCCCGCCGACCTGCGGGGGTGCCGCCGCACTTCTTGTCTCGCGGGATTTCGCGGTACGCCACGGCCTGACCCCGAAGGTAAAAATCGCGGCGCAGTCGATGACGACCGATATGCCGTCCACATTTGCGCCGAAGAGCATGATCGCGCTCGTTGGGTCCGACATGACCAAACGAGCCGCACAAGCCGTCTATGAAACCGCTGGCGTGGGACCGCAGGATATCGGCGTCGTCGAGCTGCACGATTGTTTTGCTCACAATGAGCTCATCACCTACGAAGGTTTGGGGCTCTGCCCCGAAGGAGAAGCATCAAAATTCATTGCTGATGGCGACAATAGCTACGGTGGACGCGTCGTAACCAATCCGTCGGGCGGCCTGATGTCGAAAGGACACCCGCTGGGCGCGACGGGGCTTGCGCAATGCTATGAGTTGATCCATCAGCTTCGCGGAACAGCGGACGCCCGGCAGGTGGAGGGTGTACGCCATGCACTACAGCATAATCTCGGGCTTGGCGGAGCTTGCGTTGTAACGCTTTACCAGAGGACCGATACGTGATCCCAAGGCCTGACTGGATTTGTCACCGCAGCGATCTGCGTTCATTCACTAAACGTCGCGATAACGGGCAGCTATTTTCTATGGTGTTTTTCAAATTCTGCAGCTGCTGTGGCGACTCTGCCTGAGGACCAGCGTGCAATCGGCGAAAATTTAGCGTGGATTTGGTTTAGCACCGCCAAAGGATGAGATGATGAGCGCAAAAACAGCGTCGCCAACTGAAGGTTCGATGACCATTGAAGAAAAAATCGTCCAGTTCCTTATCGGCCGGGAAGATGAGCACCGTCGCAATTTGATAGGCCAGACAGGCGAAGCTCGCGAACGGCTCTTATCGGCGATGCTTGAGAATTTTTGGCTTCGTCGCGCCGTCGAGAGCGGCAAGATTACGGGTAGGACTGGTAAAGGGTCTCACTAAGCTACCATCAGTGCGCGAAGAGTTTCTTCTCCGCCGTCGTCTGCGCTGCGACTGCTCTCTTCTGGCTATGATTAATGAGTCGTCCCGCTAATGGGGACGTTGACGCACAAAGCAGCCTTTACAGACCACCTCACCAACGGTTATCGGGGCAGCGTGCTCGCAATAGTGAGTACACCTACCGAGTACACATGCGTCGTCTCACGTCGCAGAAAATGACAGAAAACCGTGGGCTTCTAGCCCATCCGACCCCTCCCGTAGGGGTCACCACGGTCAGGCCAAACCTGCATGTACGACGCAGCGCCTTGCCGGGACCGGCGGCCAGCCGTTGATGGGCTTTCCCATCGCAGCGTCCCTTGCTCCGCAAACATATCGACGACGTCAGCTTCGACGATTGCAGAGCATTGTATCCGCCCCGCAAAGAAGGCATGGCGCCAACGAAATTTTCGGCTTGGCCGTTGCCGTCGACGCCGATTACGCGTCGCACCAATCCGGGGGTTGGCGTCCACCCGGGTCGGCCGGGTGGGGGAACAGCAGAAAATCGGGAAACGCCTTTACCCGCGGTCGATCGCCCATTTCCACGAGCGAGTCTCGAATTTCGCGCAGAACGGATGACGGCAGTTCGAGTCGGCGTTCATTGCTCCTCGGCACGTCTTGCGATTCGAAATATTCGCCCGCCGCAGCCTTCATCTCGATATGCCCGCCGAGAATCCACTTGATGTCATTGCGCTCAGAAAACGCGATCACGCGCTTGATCGAGGCGAGATACTCGGTCGCCGCCGCGCATTGAAAGCGCAGAATTCCTGGGTAAACGGCATCGCCGCCGAATAGGATGCGGGTCGCACGATCATAAACCATGACATGTGCGGCATGATGGCCGGGCGTAGGAACGATATCCACCAATCGCTCGCCCAGATCGAGCGCCACGGAGCGATGCGGCCAGCTGCCAAGACCGAAGAAGTTCACCACCTCCTCTTGGCCATGTCCGACGATTTGTGTGGCTGGGCGATCCTTGAAACCTGCATCCCCGCCGACGTGGTCGCTGTGTCCATGCGTATGCATGACGATCAGTGGGAGCGACCTGCCAACTTCCCCGCCTCGTTCTTTCAGCAGACGATCCACTTCGATTCGCAGCGCCGAACCCGCAACGCCGGTGTCGATCAGCAACGCGCGATCGCGCCCTATCAAAAGATACACGAACGGCGCCTCGAAGGTCGTCCTGATCGATTGACGGATTGCGAAGGTCCGTTCGTCGATGGCCTGCGTTTGAAGCGCCGGCTCGGTCGTCGCATCGCCGCTTCGCCAACGCTCGGCAAATAATTGCGGACCTCTTTGCGCCTCGATCGACACGGTTCGGCCACAACCCGCGATGCAAAAGGTCGCGGTCACGAGAAGACAAATGGACTTGAAAGGCGACATGTTGGCGGGCTCCTCTATTCAGCCTTCGCCGCGATCGCACGGCTGCGTTCGAGCAGCGACTTGGTCTCGAGCGCCTGCATCGCGCGCAGGGCGGCTGCCGAAAGGTCGCACCCTGTCTCTTCGAAAAGCGCGGCGATCGCAGAGCGGGCCAGCACGAGGGTGGCCTCAAGTTTTTGAAGCTGTCGCCGCCCTTTCGGCGTGAGCCGGACAACCTTTCGCCGCCCGTCACCCGGATCGTCGACGCGCTTGGCGATGCCCAGTGCGATCAACATGTCCACTCGCTGCGTCGCCAATTGGTGCGGATGGCCAAGGGTCTTCGCAATATCCGCGACCGACAGGTCCCTGCCACCTCCGAGCAACAGCACCGTTGAGGCCGAACGAGAGGGAAAGACAACCCCCGCTTGCCGCAAAAGATCATCCCCTTGCTCGACAATCTGGTTGACCAGTGTGTCGAGCAGGTTGGCGACGAAGGCGTCGCGAAGCTGATGCGTTGCTATAAAATCCGTCGCCCGCATAAATCAGCCAATCTCTTGCCTCATCAGTTATGCAGCTTATTGTACAATTGATTGTATATGATTCGCAAGCCGGTTCGGTCAGGCCTCACCGCAGATGCAAGAGGAGCCAAAAAATGATCAGATATGTCGTTGCAACACTGCTGGCGCTGATTTCGACCGGCGCCGTGCCGCCGCATGCTGCCGCGCAAAACACGCAAGATGCCGACCCTATTTTGAGGACGGAAGATGCGATTGCGATCACGGGTGTTACCGTCACCGACGGCACCGGAGCGGCGCCACGGCCCAACATGACCATATTGATCCGTGCAGGCCGCATCGTTTCGCTCTTTCCCGCACAGACCGGATCAATTTCCCCCGACTATGTGATGATCGAGGGTGACGGAGGCACCCTGCTTCCCGGCTTTGTCATGATGCACGAACATCTGTTCTACCCCGATTCCACCGGGGGATATTTCGCCGATCCGGAGGCGTTTTCGCGGCTGTATCTGGCTGGCGGCGCCACCACGATCAGAACCGCGGGATCAATCGACCCCTATGCCGACCTTGCCACGGCGCGCGCTGTCGCGGCGAACGCCCAGATCGGCCCGGACATCGACGTCACCGGCGCGTATCTGGAGGGCAGTCCTCCATCGGTCGCCCGAATGCCCGTCATCGATAGCGCCCAACGCGCGGCGCGCTATGTCGACTATTGGGCGGACGAGGGCGTGACATCGTTCAAGGCCTATGAAAATCTGAAACCGGACGCGCTCACCGCGACGATCGCCGCGGCCCATCGGAACGGAATTCGCGTTACGGGGCATCTTTGCGCGGCAAGCTATGCGGAGGCAGCCCGGGCGGGTATCGACAACATCGAACATTCCTTCGCCAGTGCGAGCGATTTCGTTTCCGATCGCACCCCCGGCGCCTGCCCGCCATGGATCGAACGCATCAAGGCACTCAATCGGCTCGACCCGGATGGGGCCGAAATCGGGCGACTGATCCGCATCCTCATCGACAACAAGGTCGCGCTGACATCGACGCTCGCAATCTTTGAAACGCTTGCCGCCGATCGCCCGCTACCCGACGAAGACGCGCTCGTTCCCCTTTCCGACGGGCTTAAACAGTTTTTTACTACGACGGCGGCGGCGGCCCGGGCTTCACCCTTTGGACCGGCGGTTGCGGAACTCCTGCCACGGCTTGGCCGGATGGAGCGCCGTTTCGTGCGCGAGGGAGGATTATTGCTGGCGGGTTCCGATCCGACGGGTTTCGGCGGCGTGGTGCCGGGGAGCGCAACCGCTCGGCAGTACGAACTCATGATCGAGGCCGGATTCACAATGGCCGAAGCGATCCGGGTCATGACGCTGAATGGCGCCATTTATCTCGGGCGAGCGCAAGATATCGGATCGATAGAGGTTGGAAAACGAGCCGACCTCGTGTTCCTGCACGGCGATCTCGCCAGCGACCCGCGGGCGATGCGGAAGCCCGCCATCGTCTTCAAGTCGGGAAAAGGATATGATCCAAGCGCCATTCGCGCGCAGTACAAAGGGCGTATCGGGATCGAATAGGTCCGGCGCGCAAGGAGATCAGCGCAGCCATCCGGCGGCTTTGGCCAGCGCGCGGGTTTCGGTGCAGTGACGTTTGCGCTGTTCTTCGTCGAGGCGGGGCAGGACGCGCGCGTAGCCGCGCAGTTGCAGCGCGACGAGGTCGTCGGTGAGATCGGGAAGCTTGGCCGCAATCAGCGCCCGGATCGCCCGTTCATCGACGCGGAACCCGCACAGATCCTGCGACGCGATCGCGATGGTCGTGCCGTTAAGAATATCCTCCTCGCTGTAGCGGGGTGGTCGTTCGGCGGCGGCGGGGGCGGCGAACAGCGCGGCGAGACATAAGGCGAGACATAGGGCGAAACTGGCATGAGCCGGACGGATGAACATTGCGCTTTGTGGGCAGCGGTGTCTGGCGGAGCAATCGCGCCCCGCGCACTGGTGCATTTGCGAGCACGCGGCGGCGACGGCGTTCCAGCCGCGGACACGCAGGATTTCGCTCGACATTTCGGGGGAAATTAACCTTATCTTGAAGCGCCCTGCCTAGGGGCTAGCCGCTGATAGACCGAAAGATCGTCGATGACATTGCGTCTGTTTCTTCTCATCCTTGCCAGCGTCAGCCTGTCGGCGCTGGCGCAGTTGGCGCTCAAGATCGGAACCACCGCGGCGGCGAGCGGGCAATCGGCGGGAATCGGGGGCGAAATCGGCGGTCTGGCGCAATCGCCGATGATTCTGCTCGGCCTGGGCCTCTACGGCGTCGGAGCCCTGCTTTGGCTGTTCGTGCTGGGCCGCGCGCCGCTGTCGCTGGCCTATCCGTTCGTCGGGATCGGCTTTATCCTGACAATGCTGGCCGGCGCGTGGTGGCTGGACGAAAGCCTGAGCGCCGCGCGCATCGCCGGAACGCTGATGATCGCCGCGGGCTGCGTGCTCGTCGCGCGGTCCGCCTAGACCCTTGCCGCGGCGTTCCGGCCCGATTCGATGACTGAGCGCGCGTCCGCCTTAACCCCGCCGCCGTCGGCGTTTTCGCCGCGAGCGAGCGCAGGCCTGCTGCTGGCGATCATGCTGGTCGCGAGCGTCCTTCGCGTCGCCGCTGCCTGGACCTTGCAACATCCGCTGGAAAGCGACGCGCTCGCCTATTTCACGATGGCCGAAGGTCTTGCCGAGCGCGGCGTGCTGGCCGATCATTACGGACAGCACGCATTTTACAGCGCGGGTTACCCGCTGGTGCTCGCGCCGGCCTTCATGGTCGCGGGCAGTTCGGTAAGTGCCGCGATCGCGGTCAACCTGCTGCTGGGCGCGGCGAGCATCTGGCTGATCTACCGGCTGGGCTTTGCCCTGTCGGCACGGCGCGGCGCGGGGCTGCTCGCCGGTGCCGTCTATGCGCTGTGGCTGCCGGGTCTGTGGAATGCGACGATGGTGGCCAAGGAAAATCTGACCACGCCCCTGTTGCTGGGCATCGCGCTGTGCGCGGTCGCGATCGCGCGCGGCGAGCGCCCGATGATCGCAGCGGTCGTCGCGGGTCTGGCATGGGGGGCGGCGCTGATCACCGGCGGTTCAGCACTGCTGCTGTGCCTGGGCGTGGCCGCCGCGCTGCTGATGCTCTGGCGGTCGCAGGGGCGGTTTGCCGCGGCCTTTACCGCGGGCCTGTGCTTCGTTGCCGGGGCGGCCGTGGTGATGACGCCGTGGCTCTATGCGACCAACCAGATGGTCGGGCGCCCGGTGCTGACCACCAACGCCGCCTTCAACCTGTATCTGGGCAACAATCCCGCCGCGACGGGCCAGTTCGTCAGTATCGCCGACACGCCGCTGGGGGCGGACTGGAACGCCACCCGCGTGCAGCTGGGCGAAGTCGCCAATGCCGACCGCCTGCAGGCCGCGGCGCTCGACTGGATCGAAGCCAATCCGGGTACGGCGGCGCGGCTGGCCGCGCTCAAGCTGGCTTATTTCTGGCAGCCCAATTTTCCCGACGCCGCCGACAGCGCCGCGTCCAAGGCGGTGACGGCGATCCGGCTGGTCGAGGTGGCGCAATATGCCCTGATCCTGTTGTTCGGTTTTCTCGCCTTTGCGTCGCGGCACGTCGCACGCGACGGCAAATGGATTTTTGCCGCGATGATCGGCGGCTTTTGGCTGATCCACGCCGCCGCCTATATCATCGTCCGGTACCGCGACCCCGCCATTCCGCTCCTGATCACAATCGCCGCGATCCCGGTCGCGGCGTGGATCGAAGGCCGTTCGGCGCAAAGGAAGGTGTCCGATGCGGCCTGATCCGCTTGCCCCCGCGCAGGGCGCCGTGCCGTTGTTCGTCGACGTCGACGGGACGCTGACCCGCGCCGATATTTCGCTGGAAAGCTTTGTCCGGATCGCCCGGTCAAGCGTCGCGGCGCTGATTGCGGTCCTGACCTGGCTGATCGCGGGCCGCGCGGTCGCAAAAACCATGGCGGCGCGGCGTGACCGGATCGACGCCGCCCGCCTGCCGTACCGCGCCGAAGTGCTCGACCTGATCGAACAGGCAAAGGCCGAGGGCCGCCCGGTCATTCTGGCGAGCGCCAGCCACTGGCGGCATATCGGCGGCATCGCCGATCATCTGGGGCTGGCCGAACCGGTCATCGCGACGCGCGGCCGCGCCAATCTGAAAGGCAGCGCAAAACTCGCCGCCATTCGCGCCCGCATCGGTCCCGATGCGCCGTTCGACTATATCGGCGACAGCCGCGCCGACACCTGCCTGTGGCGCGCCGCGCGGCAGGGCTGGTCGGTCGGTCATATTCCGGCAGGGTCGGACATCCAGCGCCTCGGCGATCCGCGCCCGTCGCCCGCCCGCGCGATTTTCAAGGCGATGCGGCCGCACCAATGGGCCAAGAATGCGCTGGTGATCGTTCCCGCGTTCACGTCGGGCCAGTTCACCCTGCCCGCAGTGTTGCTGACCGCGGTGGCGGCGGCGCTGCTGATGTCGTTGATCGCGTCGGCAATCTATCTGCTCAACGACCTGCTCGATCTCGACGCCGATCGCGCGCATCGCAGCAAGTGGAAACGCCCGCTCGCGCATGGCGACCTGTCGATCCCGGCCGCGCTGGGGCTGTCGCTGCTGCTTGCGGCGATCGGCCTGGTGGGGGGATGGTGGCTCGGTGGCGGACAGCTGCTGTTCTGGTTCCTCGCCTATATGGCGATCACCACCGCTTATTCGTTCCGGCTGAAGGCGGTGATGGTCGGCGACGCCATCGTCCTCGCCTCGCTCTACACGATCCGCATCTGGATCGGCGCGATCGCCATCGGCGTTCCCTTGAGCTTCTGGCTGCTGCTGTTTTCGGTCTTTCTGTTCCTCAGTCTCGCTTATCTGAAGCGCTATGTCGAAATGCGCGACGCGATCGAACCAGCGCGGCTGCTCAGCGGGCGCGGCTATGTCGGCGGCGACCTTGATGTCGTGATGATGTCGGGCATTTCGGCGGGGATGGTCGCGATCCTGGTGCTCGCGCTCTTTGCCCATGATCCGGCGACCGCCGCCAATTACGCGCAGCCGCAAATGTTGTGGCTGCTGTGCCTGCCGCTGCTGTACTGGCTGAACCGTATCTGGATCATGGCGCGGCGCGGCGAGGTCGAGGGCGATCCGGTCGCCTTTGCGATCAAGGATCAGCGCAGCTTGCTGGTCGGGGCGGTGACCGCCTGTATCTTTGTGATCGCGCTTTATGGCCCTGCGGCGGCGGCGATCATCGCCGGTTGATGGCACCGATCGCGGCATGCGCGCCGCGTTCGCTCCGTTACGGCGCCGCCGCCGACCGGTAAGCGCTGGTCGCCGCCGCCCGGGCGCGGCAGCACCGCAGCGTGACCGACCCCGGATGCCCTATCCATCTGATCCTGCCAGACCGGACCGAGCGCGCGGCGTGTTTTCGCGCGCTGGCGGCCGATGCCGCGCGGGTCGTGCGCAGCTTTGCCAGCGCCGACGACTGGATCGACGCCGGGGCCGAATCCGACCAGCCGGGGTGCATCCTGCTGTTCCACTGGCACCAGCCGGGCCGGGTCGACGGCGCGGCATTGCTCGAACGGGTCGCACGGCGCGGTGACATCGCCGCCTTTGTCGCCGCCGAGCGGCTGAGCATCGCCGAATCGCGCGCGATCCTGCGCGGCGGCGCGCACGACCTGCTGCCCGCGCCGCTCGATCCGCGCGCCGTCCGGCGGGCGATCGATGCCATGCTGGATGCGTGGGCGGCGCAGCGAGCCATCCTCAACCGGCACCGCGACGCCGAAGCGCGACTGGCCGCGCTGACCCCGCGCGAGCGCAGCATCCTCCACGCGATCGCGGCGGGGCTGGGCAACAAGGCGATCGCGCGGCAGCTCGATCTCAGCCCGCGCACGGTCGAGGTGCACCGCGCCAACATCATGCGCCGGGCCGGGGCCGACAATGTCGCCGAACTGCTGCGCTGGCAATTCATCGCCGAACAGGCGCGCGGCGCCGCGATCAATCCGCTCCATTTCGGTGCATGATTGCCGGTGCGCGCGGCCAAGGTCGGGAGCGCGCGCCTATAAGGAACATGAACGGCGCACCGCTCTTGAGTTGGTCCCCATGGGCGCTGCCGTTCATCCGTGCGGGGTCAACCCCACCTGACCGCGCACGACCGACAGGGTCGGCAGGGGAATGTTCCTTCCCTTGCCGGCCCTATTCGCGTCCGTTGGAACTTCAGCCGGTGACGAGCGCGCGCTGGTCGGGGCGGCCCATCGACAGCAGGATCGGATCCGCCGCCTGCCGCGCCATGAAGTCGGCCTTGCCTGCGATCCCTTGCCAGCCGATGCCGATCAGCGATTGCGCGATCGCACCGCCCAGCGTGTCGCCGGGGCCGGGCAGAATGATGACGTCGGGGGCAAATTCCTTGACCGCGACCTGCACCGACAACGCGAAGTCGTAGGGCGCGAGGATCTGATGACCGAAGGTGTAATCCCACACCATCCCCGGGTCGCTGGAGCGGGGGCGCCAGATATGGCCGCGACCATCAACCATCGGCAGTGTCGGCGCGCCGAACAGCGTCGGCGGCAGCTCGGCCTTTGCCTTGTCCGAACTCCCGAACATCAAGGGCGTGTGGAACGGGCCATGGCCCGCGAGGCGCAGCGGGTCGCGCCCGGGCGTCGGCGGCGCTTCGGCAAGCAGCGCGGCGAGGCCTGCTTCATTGCCCGCGAAAACGAGCATTCCGGCGAGATCGATCGACAGCGCGAGGGCGTGGTCGGGCCGCGCAGCGATGGCATCGACCAGCGCGAACAGCGCATCGCGCAAACCGGGGACCGGGCGCCAATCCTCGTCGACGACTTGCAGCAAAATCTGGCCGCCGGGACCGTGCGTCTGGCTGTTGAGGCCCATCGCGTTCGAAATGCGAAAGCCATCCTCGACCGCCACCGCGCCGCCGAGCGCGAGCGCGCTGTACCAGCCCATCGAATTGCCCGCGACCGCGACGACGTCGTATTTTTCGCGGTCGATGCTGAGGTAATCGAGCGCGGTCGCGGTGTAGATCAGCGGCGCGGCGACATCGCCGCGCATGTGCGTCGCGACGCTGAAGCGATCGGCGCCGTCGAGCTCGGTGACCGTCGGCTGGCCGCGGTCGCGGCGCTGGGCGTCAAAATTCGCGATCAGATCGGCAAAGCGCGCGCCGTGCAGCCGCGCGATGCTGCCAAGCTCGCCCTTGCCATAGGTACCGCGCCCCGGGGCGACGACGAGCGCGGTTTTGCGGGTGCCATCCATCACTGCCCTCTCATCCATACACAACCGCGCCCCTGCGAAGGCAGGGGCCCATCACCCACTCTCGCCGCATTCGGCAAAACAGGCAGGAAACCGATAGCGCCGGTGATGGGCCCCTGCCTTCGCAGGGGCACGGCGACTTGGAAACTCATGCCAATAGCTCCTTCGCCGCGGCAACGATGCTGTCGCGGCTGGGCAGGGTCAGCGTTGCGGCCTTGCCCAGCGGAATGAAACTGTCGTCGGCGGCGAGGCGCGCCAGCTTTTTCTCAGGCGTGCGTTCGACGAAGGTCGCCATCAGCGCCTCGCTTTGCGATCCGGTGATGCGGCATTCGTCGACGATCAGGATGCGTTTGGCCTCGCCGACCGCCGCCACCAACTTGTCCTCGTCGACGGGACCGAGCCAGCGCAGGTCGATCACGCGCGCTTTCACCCCGTCGGCGGCGAGCAGTTTCTCGGCTTGGCGCGAGAGGTAGTAGCCATTGCCATAGGTGACGATCGCAAGGTCGCTGCCGTCGCCGTGGACGCCGACGTCGCCGAAAGCGATCGGCGCGGCGGCGCCGGGCGCCTCATAAACGCTCGTCCACAGGCCATCGCCCTCTTCATGGAGATCGCGGGTCATGTAGAGCGCGATCGGTTCGACAAAGACGACCACCCGCTGTTCCTTGCGCGCCAGCCGCACGCATTCGCGGAGCATCGCAACGGCATCGCGGCCGTTCGACGGCACCGCGAGGATGACCCCCGGAATGTCGCGGAACACCGCAAGGCTGTTGTCGTTGTGGAAATGGCCGCCGAAGCCCTTCTGATACCCCAGCCCGGCGATGCGGATGACCATCGGGTTGGTATATTGGCCGTTCGAGAAGAAGCTGAGCGTCGCCGCCTCGCCGCGGATCTGGTCCTCGGCATTATGGACATAGGCGAGGAACTGGATCTCGGGCATCGGCACAAAACCATTATGCGCCATGCCGATCGCGAGCCCGAGGATCGCTTGTTCGTCGAGCAGGGTGTTGATCACCCGCGCCGACCCGAAGCGCTGGTGCAGCTTCGCCGTGACATTATAGACCCCGCCCTTTGGCCCGACATCCTCACCCATCACCGCGATTTCGGGATAGGCGAGCATCAGGTCGGCGAGCGCCCAGCTCAAGAGCCGCGCCATATGCTGCGGCTTGTCCATCGCGCCGGCATCGCTACCGAACATCGCGCGGCGATCCTCGTCCGACGGGGTGTTCACGCGGGCAAGCTCGCGCTTGGGCGGCACGATGCTCTGCATCACATGTGCGGGGGTGGTGATCTTGGGCCGCAGGATCGCGGCCTCGGCCTGCCGCGCCAGCGTCGCGCCGATGTCTTCATAGGCGTCGGCGATCTCGGCGGGGGTCATCCAGCCCTGCTCGGCCATCAGCGCCGCGCCTTTGAGCAACGGGTCGCGCGCTTCGTCCGATTCGATCAGCGCCTTGGGCAAATAGGCGCCCTGCACGTCGGACCCGGCGTGGCCATAGAGCCGCACCGTCGCCATATGCAGGAACACCGGCTTGCGGTACCTCCGCGCATAATCGGCGGCTTCGCATGCCCCGGCATAGGCGGCAGCCAGATCGGTGCCGTCGCACTGGATATAATGCAGCCCCGCGCGGTGGCGGAACTGCGCCTCGATCCAGCCGGTCGGGGTGCGGGTCGAAATGCCGATACCATTGTCTTCGCACAGGAAGATCAGCGGCATCGGCGAACCCTGGAAAGCCGCCCAGCCCGCGGTGTTGAACGCGCCCTGCGCGGTCGAATGATTCGCCGACGCGTCGCCGAAGCTGGTCAGCACGATCGCATCGTCGGGCAGCGGCAGATCTTTCATCCCCTGCCGCCGCGCAATGCCGATCGAAAAGGCGGCGCCGACCGCTTTCGGCAGGTGCGAGGCGATCGTCGAGGTTTGCGGCGGAATGGCGAGCGGTTTCGACCCGATCACCTTGTGCCGCCCGCCCGAAATCGGGTCTTCGCTCGACGCGGCGAAGCTCAGCAGCATGTCCCACGTCGGGGTGCCGCCCGGAAGCTGGCGCGCACGATGGAGCTGGAAGGCGTTTGAGCGATAGTGGAGAAACGCCATGTCGGTGACGCGCAGCGCCGCCGCGACCGCGGCATTGCCCTCATGCCCCGACGATCCGATCGTGTAGAATCCCTCGCCGCGCGCCTGCAGATGGCGCGACAGCCGGTCCATCTGGCGGCTGGTCAGCTGCGACAGGAAAATGTCGGTCGCGTCGGCGCGGAGCAACCCGATCGCGTCGGGATCGGGCGCATCGGCGCGGCCCGGCAAGCGGCCATCCGCCAGCGCGGCGAGAAATTTTTCATGTACTGCCTGCGCCGCGTCCACTTAAAATCCTCCCGTTCGATCCGGCCTTTCTGGCGGCTGGTTACATGCGCAACCATCGGACCCATGCGGCAGCGCGCTATAACGGGGCAGTCTGCTACGCAAGCATCTCTTGCCTTGGCGCGGCGGCTCGCGCTACGCCTTGGCGCGATGACAATGCGGGGCGGAACAGTGTTTTGGGGATGATGTCGCTGTGGATCGCCCAGGCGTCAGCGGCCGCCGACGCGCCGAGCAGCGACGGGTGGCTGATCGATCCCGAGCTCGTCGATCCCGCCTATAGCCAGACGATCGCGGGCGGCGAGATCCAGACGGCGTTTCCGCCGCCCCCGCCGCCGCCGCCGCCGATGCCCGAATGGCTGAAATCGCTGTTCGACGGCATCGCCAACTTTTTCCAGTGGAGCGCCCCCGCCGCCAAGCCCTTGCTGTGGATCGGCGTCGCGCTGCTGGCGCTATTCCTTCTGTATCATTTCGTTCCCGCCTTTGCGCGCTGGGTTGATAATCTGCCATTCCGGCGCAAGGCGGGCGATGACGAGGAGGCGGACGAGGCCGGGCTGGCCGAAGCGGGCGCGGCGCGGGCGCTGCTCAGCGAGGCCGACGCGCTGGCCGCCGAGGGGCGCTTTGCCGAAGCCGTCCACCTGCTGCTCTATCGCAGCGTTGAGGATATCGAGGGACGTCGTCCCGGGCTGGTCAAACCCGCAATGACGTCGCGCGACCTGGTCGAGGCGCGCGATCTACCGGGGGTCGCCCGCGATGCGTTCAGCCGCATCGCGCGCGCGGTCGAAATCAGCCTGTTCGGCGGACGGTCGATCGATGCGGGCGCATGGCAACAATGCCGCGCCGCCTATGCCGAACTGACGGTACCCAAGAATTGGGCGCGGGCATGAGCAGCGGGGCGGCGAGCGACGGCGGGTTCAACCCACGGCTGATCGGCGGCGTCGTCGCGATTGGCATCGTCGCCTTTATCGCGCTGTGGGCGCTGATCGCGCTCGGCCCGCAGCTCAGCAGCGGCAACGACGGCGGCGGCCACGCGCTGTCGAAAGCGGCACCGGGCTATGCCGCGATCGTCGACCTGCTCGAACGCAGCGATGCGGTGGTCGACCTGCGCCGCAGCGACGAGGCGCCCGAATATGCGGAAGAGTGGCGCGAACTGCTCGTGCTGACGCCGAGCCACCAGACCAAGCCCGACGATCTGGCGCGGGTGATCGAGGGAAATCGCCGCGGCCCCATTTTGATCGTGCTGCCGAAATGGCAGACGGGACGGCATCCGGACAAGGCCGGCTGGTCGGGCGGCGGCTTTCCCAGCGCCCCGTCGCCCAAAATCCTGCCCGCGACCATCGGGGCGATCGACAAGATCGTCAGCGAACCGCATGCCCGCGGCGCGACCGCGTCGGGCTTTGTCGGGGGACGCAATGTCGTGCTGCCGCTGCGCGGGCTTCGCGCGCAGGTCATGCTGTCCGACCAGTATCAGACGATGATCGGCTTTCCCCACGGCGGCGCGCTGCTTGCCAAGCGCACGCACGACGACATCTACATCCTGTCGGACCCCGATTTCGTCAACAATCTGGCCTTTGCGAACCGCGATCGCGCGCGCGCCGCCGCGCTGCTGATCGATGCGGTGGCGGAGGATGCCGACGCCGACGGGATCGCGTTCGACCTGACGCTGAACGGGTTCGGCAGCCAGCGCTCGCTGCTGCGCTTTGCCTTCGTGCCGCCGTTCATCGGCATCACCCTGTGCCTGATCGCCGCGGGGCTGCTCGCCCTGTGGCAGGCGTGGATGCGGTTCGGCCCGGCGCTGAAACCCGCGCGCGCGATCGCGGTGTCGAAAGCGGCGCTGATCGCCAACAGCGCCGACCTGATCAAGCAGGCGCGGCGCGAACTCGACGGCGCCGACGCCTATGTCCGTAGCCAGCGCAGCGCGATCGCGCGGCGGCTCCACGCGCCCGGCGGGCTCGACGACGCCGCGACCGACCGCTGGATCGACAAGCATCTGCGCGGCGGCAGCGAGACATTTTCGGCGCTCGCGCGGCGGCTGCCGCTGGCGCGCAACACCCATGAGTTTCTGGCAGACGCGCAGGCGCTGCACGACATCAGGAAGGATCTACTGCGTGACAGCCAATAACAATATCGCGAGCGTGCAGGCGCTCGGCGCCGCGATCGAAGGCGAGGTCGCCAAGGTCGTGTTCGGGCAGGGTCCGCTGACCCGGATGGTGACGATCGCGCTGCTCGCGGGCGGCCATGTGCTGCTCGAAGGACCGCCGGGGACGGCCAAGACCTTGCTGGCGCAGGCTTTTGCCCGCGCCACCGGGCTCGACTTCGGGCGCATCCAGTTCACCCCCGACCTGATGCCCGGCGACATTCTGGGATCGAACCTGTTCAATTTCCAGACGTCGAGCTTCACCCTGACCAAGGGGCCGATCTTCACCGAATTGCTGCTCGCCGACGAAATCAACCGCACCCCGCCGAAAACGCAGGCGGCGCTGCTCGAGGCGATGCAGGAACGGCGGGTGACGATCAACGGCGAGGCGCATGTGATGAGCCCGCGCTTCACCGTGCTGGCGACGCAAAACCCGATCGAGCAGCAGGGCGTCTATCCGCTGCCCGAGGCGCAGCTCGACCGATTCCTGTTCAAACTGGTGGTCGATTATCCCGCCGCCGACGAGGAGCGCCGCATCGTCGCCGACCATGGCGGGCGTTTCAAAAGCCCCGCGGTCGCCGATTTCGGGGTGACCGAGGTCGCTAACGCAGCGGCGATCGCGGCGGCGATCGACACCATCGCGACGGTGCGGCTGGCCGACGAAATCGTCGATTATATCGTGCGGCTGGTGCGCGCGACGCGCGAGAGCGCCGATCTGGAATGCGGCGCCAGCCCCCGCGCCGCGACACTGCTGGCGCGCGCGGCCTGCGCCGCCGCGGCGCTCGACGGGCGCGATTATGTGATCCCCGACGACGTCCAGCAGCTGGCATCGGGCGTGCTGCGCCACCGCGTCATCCTGTCGGCGGCCGCCGAGATCGAAGGGCGCAGCGTCGAACAGGTCGTCGCCGCGCTGCTCGACCGCGAGGAAGTGCCGCGGTGATCGGGATTTGCAAACAATCCTCCCTGTCGCGCAGCGATGGGGAGGTGGCAGCGCGAAGCGCTGACGGAGGGGCTTTGGCACTACCGTTGCCGCCCCTCCACCATCCGCTTCGCGGACGGTCCCCCTCCCCATGGCTTCGCCACAGGGAGGATCGCTAGTGATCTACCCGACCCGCCGCGCGATCTATCTGCTGCTGCTCGGCGCGCCGATGGCGCTCGCGCTCGGATTGATCCGCCCTGAACTGTGGCTGGTCGCGCCCGGGTGGATCGGGGTGATTTTCGCGTGCCTGATCCTCGACACGATCGCGGGTGCCAGTCCGCGTCACCTGAGCCTCGATGCGCGCTTTCCGCATCAGGTCGGGGTCGGCGACCCGTTCGACCTGGCGCTGACCGCGACCGGACCCGCGGTGCCACCGCGCGCCGAATTGGCGGTCGCGCTCGACGAGCGCTTTGTCGAGGGCGGGCGGCTGGCAGGCGATATGCGCCGGACGAACAGCGGCGAAGCGTTGACCCGCACTCTGTCGCTCGCCGCATCGCGGCGCGGGCAGGCGGCGATCGAGGCGCTGTGGATCCGCTGGGCCGGGCCGCTGGGGCTGGTGTGGAAACAGCGCAAATTTACCATCGACGGTACGATCGGCGTCGTCCCCAGCCTGCGCGCCGTGACCGACGAAGGCAGCCGGTTGTTCCAGCGCAACAGCTGGTTCGGCCTTCGCCAGCAACGGCTGCGCGGCGAAGGCACCGAGTTCGAAGCGCTCGCCGAATATCAGCCGGGCATGGACCGGCGCGCGATCGACTGGAACGCGTCGGCGCGCCACGTCAAACTGCTGGCCAAGGAATATCGCGTCGAGCGCGACAACCGCGTCGTGCTGGCGATCGACAGCGGGCGGACGATGGCCGAGCCCGTCGGCGGGATGCCGCGCATCGATCGCGCGGTGTCGGCGGCGCTGCTGCTCGCCTATGTCGGGCTGAAGCTCAACGACCGGATCAGCCTGTTCTCGTTCGCCGCCAAGCCGCAGACGCTGACCCCCGCCTATATGCACACGCAGGATTTCCCGGCGTTGCAGCGCGCGGCGAGCCTGATCGACTATGCGCATGTCGAAAGCAATTTCACCCTCGCGCTCACCACACTCGGCGCGCAGCTCAACCGCCGCTCGCTGATCATCCTGTTCACCGAATTCACCGACGCGACGAGCGCCGACCTGATGATCCGCGCCGCCGGACGGTTGGTGCGAAAACACCGCCTGCTGTTCGTGGTGATCAAGGATGAAGAGGTCGAGAGCGAGGAACGCCGCCGCCCCGAAAGCGGCGCCGATGTCACCCGCTCGAACGTCGCCGCGGCGATGCTGCGCGACCGCCAGCTGGTGATCGCGCGGCTCCAGCGACTCGGCGCCGACGTGCTCGAAGTCCCCGCGGACGCGATGGGCGCCGGCGCGGTCGAGGCCTATCTGGGCATCAAACGGGCGGGCAGCCTGTGATCCCGGCGACCGCCCCGCCGCCGACGCTCGACGCGCCAAGCTTTTCGGCCAGCCGCTTTCGCGCCGAGCGCGAAGCCGACTGGATCGCGTTCGACCTGCTGCTGACCAAGCTGGAAAAAAAGGGCGCCAAGGCGCTGACCAGCGACGAGCTGTTGCAGCTGCCTTTGCTCTATCGTGCCACGCTGTCGTCGCTGTCGATCGCGCGCGCGACGAGCCTCGACAAGGCGTTGCTCGACCATCTCGAGGCGCTGTCGATCCGCGGTTATTTCCTGGTCTATGGCGTGCGCGAGACGCGCTGGAATCGGGTCCGCCGCTTCTTTCTCTACGACTGGCCCGCGGCGGTGCGGTCGGTGTGGAAAGAGACGATCATCATATCGCTGATCATCCTGCTCGGCGCGCTGACCAGCTATTCGCTCGTCGCGAGCAATCCCGAATGGTATTATAACTTCGTCGGCGAAGATATGGCGGGCGGGCGCGATCCGCGCGCGACCAAGGAATTTCTGCAATCGACGCTGGGCCATGGCAAGGCGGCGAGCGACGGCGAAAGCGGCCTGCACATCTTTGCGACCTATTTGTTCACCCACAACAGCCGCGTGTCGATCATGTCCTTTGCGCTGGGCTTTGCCTTTGGCGTGCCAACGATGATGCTGGAATATTATCAGGGCATTGGCCTCGGCGCGATGATGGCGGTGTTTTCGGGCAAGGGACTGGGGTTCGATTTCGGCGGCTGGCTGTTCATCCATGGCACGACCGAGCTGTTCGCCGCGGCGCTGTCGGGCGCCGCCGGGCTGCGCATCGGCGCGGCGGTGGTGTTCCCCGGCGCGCGCAGCCGGTTGCAGGCAGCGGCGCAGGCAGGGCGAACCGCGGGCAAGGTGATGGTCGGCGTCATCCTGATGCTGTTCATGGCGGGGCTGCTCGAAGGGTTCGGGCGCCAGCTGATCACCGACACGATGCTGCGCTATGCCATCGGTTCGCTGATGCTGCTGTTCTGGATCGGTTATTATTACGTCCCGCGCCGCGAGGATGTCGCATGAGCGTTGCCGCGACCGAGGCCAACGCCAAGTCGCGCGCGGCGCGGGCGAAGAAGATTCGCCAGTTCATCACCCCCGAGGGGGTCGATCTCGAGCTGAAGATCGCCAGTTCGGGGCTGCGGTTCGGCGCGCTGCTGGTCGACCTGATTCTGATCGCGGTGGCGCTGTTTCTGTTTTCGCTGGTGATGCTGTGGATCGGCTTTGCGTCGCAGTCGGACGTCACCATTGTCGTGTGGATGCTCGGCGCCTTTGTGCTGCGCACCTTCTGGTTCATCGGGTTCGAACTGGGGTCGCGCGCCGCGACGCCCGGCAAGCGCCTGATGGGCAGCCGCGTCGTCGCGCGCGACGGCGGCCGCCTGACCGCCGATGCGGTGGTCGCGCGCAATCTGATCCGCGAGCTGGAGCTGTTCCTGCCGCTGATGATGCTGGGGGTCGGCGCGGCCGAGGATGCGGTGTCGGGATGGACGATGCTGGCGGGGGTGCTGTGGTCGCTGACGCTCAGCCTGTTCCTGCTGTTCAACCGCGACCGGATGCGGATGGGCGACCTGATCGCCGGGACATGGGTGGTGATGGCGCAGCGGGTGAAGCTTGATGCCGACATCGCCACCGCCAGCGCGGGCGACGCGATGCAGTTCAGCGAAGCCGAGCTTGCGGTCTATGGCATTTTCGAGTTGCAGGAGCTCGAACGGGTGCTGCGCGGCAAGGATGCGCGCGCGATGCGCGAGGTCGCCGACACGATCCGCGCCAAAATCGGGCGCCCGGTCGCCGAAGAGGATGACGTTTTCCTGCTCAGCTACTACCGCCAACTGAAAGCCCGGCTCGAACGCAAATTGCTGTTCGGCAAACGGCGAGAGGATAAATATGCCAGTGACTGACCCGATGTCCGTAACCGCCGCGCTGCATCAGCGGCGATCGATCCGCAAATTTACCGACCAGCCCGTCGATCCCGCGCTGCTGCGCGAGATTTTTGCCGCGGCGCAGCGGGCGCCGTCGGGCGGCAATCTCCAGCCGTGGCAGGCGACGGTGGTCACCGGCGACCGCTGGGCGGCGGTGAAGGACGCGGTCGCGGCACGGCTGGCGATGGGGCGCGAGGGCTACCAGCCCGAATATGACATCTACCCCAAGGGACTGACCGATCCGTGGGAAGCGCGGCGCTTCGGGGTCGGCGAAGCGCTTTACGCCTCGCTCGGCATCCCGCGCGAGGACAAGGCGGGGCGCCTCGCTCAGTTCGTGGAGAATTACCGGGGTTTCGGCGCACCGGTGATGCTTTTCCTCCACTGCTCGCGCATCATGGGGCCGCCGCAATGGTCGGACATGGGCATGTGGCTGCAATCGGTGATGCTGCTGCTGGTCGAGGCGGGTCTGGCGAGTTGTCCGCAGGAATGCTGGGCGATGTATGGCGCGACGGTGCGGCAGACGCTGGCGCTCGGCGACGACCAGATTTTGTTCACCGGCCTCGCGATCGGCTATGCCGACGAAAGCGCCGCGGTGAACCAGTGGCCGGTCCCGCGCGTAGGACTGGACGAAGCGATTGATTGGCAGGGATTTTGATATGAAGCGGCAAGCGATGTGGACGCGATATGGGCTGATGGTGCCGCTGCTGCTGGCGGTCGCCGGTTGCGCCGCGGTGCCGACTCCCCAAGCGCCAACCCCGTCGGCCCCGCAGGTTGTCGGCCCAGCGCCGACGCCCGCCGCACCACTGCCAGTGCCGAACAAGTCATGGGAAGACCGCATGGTCGATTCCGGAGCGTGGCGTTATGATGCGGCAAACCGCTCCGCTGCCTTCATCCCGCCGACCAGCGCTGGCAAACCCTTGCTGGCGATGACGTGCACCGGCGGCGGCATTCGACTGACCGCTGGGCTGATCGGCGACGTCAGCCTGCGCACCAGCGCCGGGACCGACCAGATCCGCTTCGATGGCGGCAGCGCGAGCCTGCCCAGCCGCGACCCGCGGCTCGACCGCATCGCGTTCAGCCGCGGAAGGTTTGCGCTGGAGACGCCGGGTGGCGGCGCACTGACGCTGCCGGTGCAGTCGGAGATTGGGCGCGTGATCGAGGATTGCCGGTAACGCACGTCGCCCCCGCGAAGGCGGGGGCCGCTAAAAGGCTTAAACCTGCCTTGTTGCGTAAAAC
>JAFAGN010000167.1 GCA_023422695.1 Pseudomonadota bacterium | reverse complement strand
GGGGGGGGGGGGGGGGGGGGGGGGCCCCCGCAGCGGTGCGGCATCCCCACCCCGCTGCGACTAGCGAGCAGGCTCGCAAGTCTCGCTGCCCCTCCCGCAAGCGGGAGGGGAGCAAGGACTACATCTCTTTCGATATCCGCTTGATGTCGATGTTCAAGATCTGATCATTCTCCGAATAATCGACCGGGCAATCGATCAGGTGGACGCCCGGCGTATCGCGGGTGTGCGTCAGCAGCGCTTTCAGATGCGCGGCGCTTTCGACGCGGTGGCCGTGCGCGCCATAGCTTTCGGCATATTTGACGAAATCGGGGTTGCCATAGGTCAGCCCCCAATCCTTGAACCCCATATTCGCCTGTTTCCAGCGGATCATGCCATAGCTATTGTCGTTGAGGATCAGCACCGTCATGTTGAGCCCGAGGCGGACCGCGGTCTCCATTTCCTGGCTGTTCATCATGAAACCGCCGTCGCCGCACACCGCCATGACCTTGCGATCGGGATAGATCATCGCCGACATCATCGCGCTGGGCAGCCCGGCGCCCATCGTCGCCAGCGCATTGTCGAGCAACACCGTGTTTGGACGATAGGCGGTATAGCCGCGCGCGAACCAGATCTTGTACACGCCATTGTCGAGGCAGATGATGCCGTCGTCGGGCATCGCATCGCGGATCGACTGGACGAGGTGCGGCGGGAAGATCGGAAAGCGGGCGTCCTTGGCCAGCGGCGCGGTATGGTCGACCTCGCCCTGGCGATAGGCCAGCATATGGTCGAATTTCCAGCTGCCGCTGGGGACGATGTCCTCCTTGATCTGCCACACCGCGTTGGCGATGTCGCCGATGACCTCGATATGCGGGAAATAGACCGGATCGACCTCGGCGGTCTTGCTCGAAATATGGATCACCGTCGGCCCGTCCTCCTTCATAAAGAAGGGCGGTTTTTCGATCACGTCATGGCCCAGGTTGACGATGCAGTCCGACGCCTCGACCGCGCGGTGGACAAAATCGCCCGCCGACAAAGCGGCACAACCGAGGAACTTCGGATGGCGCTCGTCGATCACCCCCTTGCCGAGTTGGGTCGTCAGGAAGGGGATGCCGGTCTTTTCGATAAACTGCAGCAGCATGCGGCTCGTCATCGTCCGATTGGCGCCCGCGCCGATGACCAGCACCGGCGATTTCGCTGCCTCCAGCGCCTTCACCGCCTCACGGATCGACTTGGTGTCGGCGTTGGGGCGGCGCGAATGGCTGCGCTTCAGCGGCCGTGAGTCGGTATGTTCGTCGGCGATATCCTCGGGCAATTCGATATGCACCGCGCCGGGCTTTTCTTCCTCGGCCAGCCGGATCGCCTCGCGCACGCGGCTCGGGATATTGTCGCTGCTCGCCATCTGATGGGTGAACTTGGTGATCGGCGACATCATCGAACAGACGTCGAGGATCTGGAAGCGCCCCTGCTTCGACTTCTTGATCGGCTTCTGCCCGGTGATCATCATCATCGGCATCCCGCCGAGCTGCGCATAGGCGGCGGCGGTGACAAAATTGGTGGCGCCGGGACCCAGCGTTGCCAGGCACACGCCGGTCTTGCCGGTGTGGCGGCCATAGGTCGCGGCCATGAAGCCCGCGCCCTGTTCGTGGCGGGTCAGGATCAGCTTGATCTTGGTCGAGCGCGACAGGCTGTCGAGAAAGTCGAGATTTTCTTCGCCCGGAACGCCGAAAATATATTCGACGCCTTCTTCTTCCAGGCATTCGATGAACAGGTCGGATGCTTTTTTCATATGTCAGTCGCCCCCCATGGCCACGCACCATCCCGGTGCAGCCCCAAGCCATGCTGGCGACCCACAGCATGAAATATGGCGCAGCGGCGCTCGTCGTCAGGCCGCGAGTCCCTGCTGCTCCGCAGGAGTTTGTAACGAGGCGAACGCGCCTTGTCACCCTGTGCGGGGGTATATCGCAACGCGCCGCGCGGTGCGTCGCTCATGCCTCGCAAAGCGATTGCAAAGGATGAATTGGCGGTTATCCACACAGCTTCGATGGGGCGAATATCCGGGGGAGTAGTATATGCGTAAACTGGCGATGATCATGTTGGGGGCGTCGATGATGAGCGCGCCGGTTGCCGTGGCGGCAAAGGAAAAAGAAGCCAAGCCGGTGGAGCTTGGCGAAGCCGAGCTGGCGGCGCTGCAAAAGCGGGAAATTCCGGCGAGCACCGATGTGGTCTTTCGGTCGTCGATCGCCGCGTTGCAGGAGATGAGCTACGTCAACATCAACGCGAGCAAGGATGCGGGCACGATTACCGCAGAGACCGACGCGAAATCAAAACTGGTCTATAACATCTTCTGGGGCTTCGGAAAAAAGAAGCTGACCCAGGTCGCATCGGTGTTTGTCGAACCCATGTCGCTGACGACGACGCGGATTTCCGTGAAACTGCAAACGGTCGAGGCGAAAGCGCGCATGGGCTCGTCCTATTCGGACGGAAAGCCGGTGCTGTTCGGCGAACCCTATAAGGCCTTTTACGCCGAGTTCGACAAGGCGTTGGCAGTCCGCATGGCCGAAACTGCCGCGCCTGCTGTCGCTGCTCCTGCCGCCGCCGAACCGGTGGCCACGCCAGCGGCTGTGCCCGCCGAACCCACGCAATAGCGTTGCGCGGCGAGCGGGGAAGGGCGCGGTGCCGTCAGGCGCCGCGCCGGTCGCTCAATCGATGTCGAACAGTCCAGCCAGCTGTTCGACCATCGTCCCGCCCAATTGTTCGGCGTCCATGATCGTCACCGCGCGGCTGTAATAGCGCGTCACATCGTGCCCGATGCCGATCGCGCACAGCTCGACGGGTGACCGGTTCTCGATCCAGTCGATCACCTGGCGCAGATGCTGGTCCAGATAGGCGCCGTGGTTGACCGACAGCGTGCTGTCGTCGACCGGGGCGCCGTCCGAAATCACCATCAGGATGCGGCGTTCTTCGGGGCGATTGATGATCCGCTGGTGCGCCCACATCAACGCCTCGCCGTCGATATTTTCCTTGAGCAGACCCTCGCGCATCATCAGGCCCAGCGATTTGCGCGCGCGGCGATAGGGTTCGTCGGCGGGTTTGTAGATGATGTGGCGCAGATCGTTGAGGCGGCCGGGGTGCGCGGGGCGCCCCGCGGCGAGCCAGTCCTCGCGGCTTTGCCCGCCCTTCCACGTCCGGGTCGTGAAACCGAGGATTTCGGTCTTCACGCCGCAGCGCTCCAGCGTGCGCGCGAGGATGTCGGCGCTGATCGCGGCGATACTGATCGGCCGCCCGCGCATCGAGCCGCTGTTGTCGATCAGCAGGGTGACCACGGTGTCGCGAAAATCGGTATCGCGCTCGATCTTGTAGCTCAGCGACTGGCCGGGCGACACGATGACGCGCGCCAGGCGTGCCGCGTCAAGCTGGCCTTCTTCCTGGTCAAAATCCCACGCGCGGTTCTGCTGCGCCATCAGGCGGCGCTGCAACCGGTTGGCGAGCTTGGTCACCGCGCCTTGCAGATGCTGCATCTGGGTGTCGAGATAGGCACGCAGCCGGGTCAGCTCGTCGGCATCGCACAACTCGGTCGCCAGGATGATCTCGTCATGCTTGTCGGTGAAGCGCAGATAGTTGAAATCGGGAATGTCGCTCGGCAGGCGGTTGGGGCGGACGGGCAGCATGCCCTCATCGCCTTCGCCGCCCATTTCGGGCTCGCCGTCGGCTTCCATCTCCTGCGCGTCGGGGTCGCTGTCGCCGTCGTCGGCCTGATCACCTGCCATTTCGGCGCGCGCATCGACCTGGCTCTCTCCGCTGCCGCCGTCTTCGCTGTCCTGCTCGTCCTGGCTTTCCTCGGCTTCGGTTTCATCCTCTTCGCCGCCGTCCTCGCCGCCTTCTTCCAGCGGTTCGTCGCTGTGAATCAGGTCGAGGTGGCGCAGCGCCAGCTTGGCGGTTTCGCCAAAGGCGGCCTGGTCGTCGAGCAGCATCGACAGTGCGGTCAGGTCGCCGCCGGCTTCTTTCGCGAT
The DNA here is from genome assembly GCA_023422695.1 of Pseudomonadota bacterium. Classification (GTDB taxonomy): domain Bacteria; phylum Pseudomonadota; class Alphaproteobacteria; order Sphingomonadales; family Sphingomonadaceae; genus Sphingopyxis. The sequence continues at coordinate 619 of JAFAGN010000167.1, read as the reverse complement.
CCATTCGCGGACCAGCGACAGGCCGGTCTCGGTCCCTTGCGGTGCCTGATCGCCGGTCAACGCCTCGCGCAGCATCAGTTCGAGCGCGCTCGACATCGGCACATCGTCGCGGCCCTGCGCGCGCGAAATCGGGTCGCTGCGCATCCGCATCGCGAGGCTCGCCGACAGATTGGCGCGCATGCCGTCCATATGCCGCGCACCCAATGCTTCGATCCGCGCCCGCTCCATCGCATCGAACGCCGCGGCGGCGAGCGGTTCGGCGGGGCGCGCCGCGGCGTGCAGTTTCTCGCTGTGGTGCTTCATGCGCAAGGCGTAGCTGTCCGCGAACCCCCGCGCTTCGGCGACCTGGTCCGCCGGAAGCGTGCGCGACGGCGTCGGCACCTTGATCGCCTTGCCGATCTGCGCCGGGGCATCGGCCGTGAAACCAACCTCGACCTCGGCGTCACGCGTCACCGCGCGCGCAACGCTCGACAGCGCGGCCTTGAAATCGTCGAGGGGTGAGGAAGTGGTCATGATGAGTCGGCTCTAACCAGCTTTGAGTGTCGAAGAAATCCCTTTCATCGACACCCCGAACTTGATCCCTTCGCGACAAGTGAAGAGATGTTCCCCGGCGAAAGCC
>JAFAGN010000115.1 GCA_023422695.1 Pseudomonadota bacterium | reverse complement strand
CATCAAGATCGCGGGCATTACGCGCGAAATCTTCGAAGCTGCACTGAACCAGGCCAAGGAAGGCCGCGCGCACATCCTCGGTGAAATGAACAAGGCGCTCGGCGAAACCCGCAGCGAATTGTCGGCGCACGCGCCGCGCATCGAGACGATGCAGATCGACAAGTCGAAGATTCGCGACGTCATCGGCACCGGCGGCAAGGTGATCCGCGAGATCGTCGCGACCACCGGCGCCAAGGTCGACATCGACGACGAAGGCCTGATCAAGATCTCGTCGAGCGATCTCGACCAGATCGAAGCCGCGCGCAAGTGGATCAGCGGCATCGTGGAGGAAGCCGAAGTCGGCAAGATCTATGACGGCAAGGTCGTCAACCTCGTCGATTTCGGTGCGTTCGTGAACTTCATGGGCGGCAAGGACGGTCTCGTCCACGTCAGCGAAATCGCCAACGAGCGCGTCGAGAAGGTCGCCGACGTCCTGAGCGAAGGCCAGGAAGTCAAGGTCAAGGTCCTCGAGATCGACCAGCGCGGCAAGGTTCGCCTGTCGATGCGCGTCGTGAACCAGGAAACCGGCGAAGAGCTGGAAGACACCCGCCCGCCGCGCGAACCGCGCGGTGATCGCGGTCCGCGCCGTGACGGCGAGGGTCGCGGTGACCGTGGTCGTAGCGGCCGCGATCGTGGTCCGCGCCGTGATGGCGGTGACCGTGGCCCCCGCCGCGAGCGTAGCGAAGGTCCGGAAGATCAGGGCCATGTGCCCGACTTCCTGAAGGACTGAGCTTTCGATTTATCGAACAGGGAAAGGGGCTGCCGAGAGGCGGCCCCTTTTTTGCGCTGCTGCCGCGAACGCGGCGCTAGAGAGACAGGCGGTAAATCAGCACCAGTTCAGTTTCCGTTCGTGTCGAGCGAAGTCGAGACACCCATCGGTGCAGCGCAACGACGATGGGTGTCTCGACTTCGCTCGACACGAACGGACGATGGATCAGATCATCCGCACGTCGCGCTATTTGCGCGCCGCGGCGCTCTGGTCGCGGATCGCCTTGAATTCGCTGCCGTCCTTCCAGCCCGGCCAGCGCGCCGAGCGCGCCAGTTCGTCGCCGATCGTATAGAACAGCGAAATATCCTGCACCGCGCCATCGAGGTTCCAGTCCGGACCCCACGCGTCGCAGGCCTGATGATAGCATTTGCCGGTATAGGCATCGACCCACGCCTGTCCGGCGGGCTTGCCGCCGCCCACGAGGTCCGAGGCGCCCGCGATGCCCATCATCAGCAGCACGGGGACGCCGCGCTTCGCCATGCTGAAATGGTCGGCGCGGTAGAACAGACCGCGTTCGGGCAGGCTTTCGACCGACACCGTGCGGCCCTGCGCCGCGGTGACACGCGCGAGATCGTCCTCCAGCGTGCCTTGGCCCTTGCCGACGAGGATGACGTCTCTGGCGCGGCCCGCGGTCTGCAGGATGTCGAGGCCGAGGTTGGCGACGGTCTTTTCGACTGGAAAGATCGGGTTCACGGCATAGGCTTCGGAGCCGAGCAGGCCGCGCTCCTCGGCGGTCCAGAAGGCGAAGACGATGCTGCGGTCGGGCGGCGGTGCGGCCTTGAAGCCGCGCGCGATTTCGAACAACCCCGCGACGCCGAGCGCGTCGTCGTTGGCCCCGGCGCGGTAGATGCGGCCCTGCTCGTCGGGCGCGCCCTCACCATAGGCGTCCCAATGCGCGCCATACATCACGACCTCGTCGGGGCGTTTGGCCCCGGGGATTTTCGCGAGGACATTCTGGCTTTGCACGACCGCCTGCGTCACCGGGATCGCGGCGTTGAAGCGGGTGCCAAGGTCGACGGGTTTGAAATCCTTGCGCCGCGCGGCGACGCGCAGCTTGGCAAGGTCGTGACCGGCGTTGGCGAAGAGCGTGGTCGCGGTCTCGCCCGAAATCCAGCCTTGCAGCGCGAGACTGGTGACCTTTTCGGGCGGCACGACCAAGCCGTAATTTTCGCCGCTGCCGCTTTTGACGACGTTCCAGCCATAGCCGACGCCGTCGGTGTCATGGACGATCAGCGCCGCGATCGCGCCGCGCCGCGACGCCTCTTCGAACTTGTAGGTCCAGCGGCCATAATAGGTCATCGTCCGACCGCCGAACTTGCCGAACGCGTCCTCGCCCTTCGTCGCGACAAAATCGGGGTCGTTGATCAGGAAGACCGCGACCTTGCCCTTCAGATCCTGGCCCTTGAAATCGTCCCAGCCGCGTTCGGGGGCGGTGACGCCGTAGCCGACGAAGACCAGCGGGGCATTGTAGACGACCGCCTGATCCTTGGGCTGGAGCGTCGAGACATAGATGTCGGAGCCATAGGCCAGCGGCGTAGCGGCGCCGTTGCGGTCGAACGCAAGTTTGGTGGGGGTACCAAGGCGGGTGTGGAGCAACGGCACCGGCTGGGTCCAGTCGCCGTCGACGCCCGCGGGTTCGAGCCCGAGCGCCTGAAGCCGCCCGATCAGATAGCCGATGGTGCGTTCCTCGCCGATCGTTCCCGGCGCGCGGCCCTGGAACTGGTCCGAGGCAAGGGTGCGCACGGTTTCGGTCAGCCGGGCGGGGTCAATCGCCGGGGCGGTCTGCGCGATGGCGGGGATCGAAACGGCGGCAACGAGCGCGGCGGCGGCGAGGCGTAGGGTCATGAGGACAAGGCTTCCCGGTTGATGAGCGGCCAGCCTAGGCGGTTTCGCCGCGACATTGAAGCGCGCAGACCGCGATGCGCGTCCGTCAGATATCGAGCGACGCCAGCACTCCGGGGAGCAGCGCGGCAGCGGCGCGTTGGCGGGTATCTGGGTCGCTGCCGAACACATCTTCGACGACCAGCTTCGCGAAACCATGGACGATCGACCACGCCGCGACGGTGTGAGCTAGCGCCGGATCGAGCGGGTCGGCGACCGGCGGTTCCCCTGCACGGACCACCGCGTCGAGAATCGCAAAGGCGCGGTGACCCGCGGCGGCGAAATCGGGATCGGCGGCGTCGACCACGGCGCGCCGCCACATCAGGTCGAACGCCGCCGGATGGGCGATCGCGAAGCCGACATAGGCGGTTCCCTGTGCCTCAAGGCGAGTACGGCGGTCGCCTGCGATTGCCGCCGCAGCGGCGAGGACATCGCCCAGTTCGATAAAAGCCGCCGTCGCGACGGCGGTGAGCAAGCCGCGCGCATCGCCGAAATGATGACCGGGCGCAGCGGGTGATACCCCGGCGCGGCGCGCCGCTTCGCGCAGGGAAAAGCCATCGACTCCGCGCTCGGTAATCACCGTTTCGGCCGCCGCGATGAGCGCCGCGCGCAAATCGCCGTGATGATAGCCACGCACCGTTTTTCCTATCTTGACACTGTTTAGATTGCTGCTCACAAGGCCATCTTTGCAGTGTTCAGATGGGGGTGACAAGATGGTTGAACCGGCGACATTATTTTCACTGGCAGGCACATTGGCCCTGCTCGGATGGGTGGCGCTGCTCGTGGCATTGTTCGCCAAGCGCGCACGACCGGGCGTCTGGGCGGTCACCCAATATGTCATCCCCGGGCTGATCGCGGTCGCTTATGGTTTGCTGTGGTGGGGCGGGCGCGGTGCTTATGCCGACGGCGGCTTTGGTTCGATCCCCGAAGTTCGCGCCTGGTTCGCCAATGATTTCCTGCTGACCGCAGGATGGCTGCACTATCTGGCGTTCGACCTGTTCATCGGAACATGGATTTGCCGCGATGCCGAGGTGCGGGGGATTCATCCGCTGCTGGTGCTGCCGACGTTGCCGCTGACCTTTTTGTTCGGCCCGCTGGGATTGCTGTTGTGGTTTGCGGTGCGCGCGGTGGTGCGGAGCGTCCCGAACAAAGCGTGAATTTGATCGCAAGAAACGGGGCGTTGCCGGTAAGATGGCATGACATGGGTCATGCATGACAGAGACGATTGATATCGAGATTGCGCCGCGCGTCGCTGAGTTTGACTGGCGCGTCATCGCTGCATCGCTGGACCGGCAGGGGTGGGCGGTCTTGCCCCGACTGCTCTCCGCCGCTGAATGCGAAGAAACCGCGGCGCTATATGGTCAGGAGGCGCTGTTCCGCAGCCATGTGCAGATGGCGCGGCATGGATTCGGGCGCGGCGAGTATCGCTATTTCGCCTATCCCTTGCCGCCGCTGGTCGCGGGGCTGCGCGGTGCGCTCTATCCGCGGCTGGCGCCGGTCGCCAATCGCTGGCACGAACGGATGGGGCGCGATGAACGCTTTCCCGCCGACCACCCCGATTATCTGGCGCGGTGTCATGCCGCTGGGCAGGTGCGCCCGACGCCGCTGCTGCTGCAATATGGGCCGGGCGATTATAATTGCCTGCACCGCGACCTTTACGGTGCCGAGGTGTTTCCGTTGCAGGTCGCGGTCCTGCTGTCGGCGCCCGGCGACGATTTTACCGGCGGCGAGTTTGTGCTGACCGAACAACGGCCGCGGATGCAGTCGCGCGCGGCGGTCGCGCCGCTGGGCAAGGGCGATGCCGTGATCTTTGCGGTGAACGAACGACCCGTCGCGGGCAGCCGCGGCGATTACCGGGTAGCGATGCGCCATGGCGTCAGCGAAATCCGGTCGGGCGCGCGCCATACGCTGGGGGTGATCTTTCACGACGCGGCATAGTGCCGCGTCCCGGGTGGACATGGCGGCTGCGGCGGTTAAGCCGGTGCTTTCCCAAGGCATCAGCGAGGATAGCGGCGATGGATTTTTCCCGGCTTCAGGCGAGCAGCAAGATCGGCGACAATTGGGTCTATCCGCAGCCGCCGTGCCTGAACTTCGGCTGGCTGGAGGTCGATGTCGATCCCGCGCATCGCATCTATTGGGAGGAATATGGCAATCCGGCGGGCGAACCGGTGATGTTCCTGCACGGCGGCCCCGGCGGCGCCTGCGCCCCGGCGATGGCGCGCTTTTTCGATCCGAAACGCTACCGCGTCATCCTGTTCGACCAGCGCGGATGCGGCAAGAGCGAGCCGACGGTGGCGTCGGCGGGGCCGGCGGTGGCGCTGAGCAAGAACACGACGGCCGACCTGATCGGCGATATCGAGAAGTTGCGTGATCATCTGGAGATCGCGGGACCGATGCATGTGTTCGGCGGCAGCTGGGGCAGCACGCTGGCGATGGCCTATGCGATCGCCCATCCTGCGCATTGCGCCAGCCTGATCCTGCGCGGCATCTTTCTGGGTGCGGCAGAGGATCTGGATTATCTGTATCAGGGCAATGCCGCGACGTGGGATGACGATCCCTACGGGTTGACCGCGCCGGGGGCGTATATCAAATATCCTGGCGAGTGGGCGGCGCTGCTGAACGTCCTGACCCGCGCCGAACGCCGCGATGTGATGGCGTCATACAAGGCGATTTTCGACATGGTGCCGACAAGTGCGGCAGAAAAGGCGCGGCAACTGGAGGCGGCAGTGACATGGTCGTTATGGGAAGGGGTGATTTCGAACATGATCCCTGAGGCCGCCGATACGGGAAAATTTGGCGAGGCCGATTTTGCGTTGAGTTTCGCGCAGATCGAGGCGCACTATTTCGCGAACAATCTGTTCATTCCGGCGGGGCACTTTTTTGACAATATCGCGGTGCTGGCGGCGATCCCGATCCATATCGTTCATGGCCGCTTCGACGAGGTCTGCCCGCTGACGCAGGCGTCGCGGCTGGTCGACGCGCTGCGCGCCGCGGGGGCCGAGCCGGTCAGCTATGTCGTCACCAACGCCGGGCATAGCGCGATGGAGCGCGAAAATGCGCTGGCGCTGACAGCGGTGATGGATGGGTTGGGACCGTTGGCCGCCAGCTAGACCCGATCGGTTTGGATCGTTCATCACCGTAGCCCTGAGCTTGTCGAAGGGCGCCTATCCGAGAGGCGCCCTTCGACAGGCTCAGGGTTACGGTTTTGCAACGAGTGGACGCGCTTGCGCGCCTACGCCGCCTTGCCGTGCGTCACATCCATGCTGACCGACTGACCGGCGTCGATTTCGGCGGCCTTGGCCTCGACCAGCTTCACGACATGCGCGATCATGTCGGCGTCGGCGACATGGTGGTCGGTGATCCCCGACAGATAGACCATATGCTTGCCGTTGCCGCCGCCGGTGATGCCGATGTCGGTTTCGCGCGCCTCGCCGGGGCCGTTGACGACGCAGCCGAGGACCGAAAGCGACATCGGGGTCTTGATGTGGCTCAAAGCATCTTCGAGCGCCTGGACGGTGCGAATGACATCGAAGCCCTGCCGCGCGCAGCTGGGGCAGGACACGACGCGGACGCCGCGGGTGCGCAGGCCCAGCGATTTCAGGATTTCGTAACCGACGCGCACTTCCTCTTCGGGTTCGGCCGACAGGCTGACGCGGATCGTGTCGCCGATCCCCGCCCACAGCAGGTTGCCGATACCGAGCGCCGATTTGACGGTGCCGCCGATCAGCCCGCCGGCTTCGGTGATGCCGAGATGCAGCGGGCTATCGACCGCGTCGGCAAGCTGGGCGTAGGCCGCGACTGCCAGGAATACGTCGCTGGCCTTCACCGCGACCTTATACTCGTGGAAATCATGATCCTGCAGCAGCTTGATATGGTCGAGCGCGCTTTCGACCAGCGCCTCGGGGCAAGGTTCGCCATATTTTTCGAGCAGGTCCTTTTCCAAAGACCCCGCGTTGACCCCGATACGGATCGCGCAGCCGTTTGCTTTCGCGGCGCGGACGACTTCGCCGACGCGTTCGCTGCTGCCGATGTTGCCGGGATTGATCCGCAGACACGCCGCGCCGGCGTCGGCGGCTTCCAGCGCGCGCTTATAGTGGAAATGGATATCGGCGATGATCGGGATGCGCGCGGCGCGGACGATCTTGCCGAGCGCCGCGGTCGATTCGGTGTCGGGGCAGGACACGCGGATCAGGTCGGCGCCGGCTTCCTCGCAGCGGCGAATCTGGTCGATCGTCGCCACCGGGTCGCTGGTCAGCGTGTTGGTCATCGTCTGCACGGTGATCGGCGCGCCGCCGCCGACGGGGACATTGCCGACCATGATCTGGCGGCAGGTGCGCCGCGCAATGTCGCGCCAAGGGCGCAGGCCGGGGTTATGTTCGCTCATAGGGTCGGGCTCGATCGAGAGGGGAGTTCGGGGCCGTTCTTTAGCGATCCGGCGGGCGATTGGCAAAGCCAAGCGTGCTTGCGGGCGCTGTTGCGTGAAAGACACACTTTGCTGCGGAATCGGGTCACCGCGCAATTTTCGTTTGTGCATTGCAGCAAAATCGGCAATTTCGAGACTGTTCGTCGTCACAAGCCCGCACGAAGAGGCGTGGACCGCGCACAGCAGGCTGGGACGATCCGTTTTTTCTCTAGGGGGATCACCCATGAAGTTTCTTACCAAAGCATGTTTCGGCATGCTGCTCGCCGCGTCGGCGATGTCGACGCCCGCCTTCGCTCAGGAAGAAGAAGCCAGCGGCCCGTTCTCGCTTTCGGGCGGCATCGCGGTCACGTCGGACTATCGCTTCCGCGGCATTTCGCTGTCGAACGAAAAGGTCGCCGTGCAGCCGACGCTGACGGTCAGCCACGAAAGCGGCCTTTATGCGGGGGTCTGGGGCTCGTCGCTTCCCGACAGCCCCGCCTATGGCAAGTTCGAACTCGACCTGTACGCCGGTTTTGCAACCGAAGTCGCTTCGGGCACGACGGTTGACGTCGGGGTTACCTATTACACCTATCCGGGCAGCAACGACGGCGGCGCGCCGACCGACTATTTCGAAGGTATCGGCAAGCTGTCGCATGACATCGGTCCCGTTTCGATCACCGGCCTGGTCGCCTACGCACCCAGCCAGGGTTCGCTGGGTGACGACGACAACATCTATCTGAATCTGGGCGCCGGGTTCGGCATTCCCAACTCGCCGGTCACGCTGACCGCGGGCGTGGGTTACAACGACGGATCGCTGGGCCTGGTGTCGCCCGATGGTCAATATATCGACTGGTCGCTTGGCGCGTCGTTCGCGGCCGGTCCGGCAACCTTTACGGTCCAGTATATCGACACCGACGTGAAGAAGACCGGCATCAAGGCACTCGATACGCTGTACGATCCAACCGTGGTCTTTACGCTGGGCGCATCATTCTGATCGCCTAGCGGGTCAGCGACCACGCGCCAAGGGGACGGCTTCGGGGGAGGCCGTCCCCTTTTTCGTGCGCGGAACGCGCGCGTCGGCGCTCTGCCGCAACAGCCTTGACCATGACGGTGAACCGTGCAATTTCATCGACGAGTTGAAACAGCGAGAGTGTCCCCAATGGCTGAAGCGTCTCAGAGCGTTTCCGTTCCCCCCTCATCTCCTTCAAACCCGCCGGCCCGCAGCGAGCGCAGCCCCGGCGTCAAACTGGTCATCGCGGTGCTGATCGCGGTCGCGTTGATGGTGCCGCTGTTGATGATCTATGGCCTGCTGTGGGATCGCCAGCAGCAGGCCGAAACCGCGCAGGCGTCGATCGGGCAAGGCTGGGGCGGACAACAGACGATCGCCGGACCGGTCATCGTCATCCCCTATCGCGCCACCGAGACGACCACGGTGAACGAGAATGGCAAGGATGTGACGCGGACCGTCAACATGATCCGCAACCTGTATCTGTCGCCGCAAGCGAACAAGGCCGAGGTCACAATCAAGCCCGAGAGGCGTAAGAAGGCGATTTACGAGACGGTCGTTTATGAAAGCCAGATTGCAGGCAGCGCCGATTTCGTGCTGCCCGCGGACATCGCGCGGTACGGCGTGACGCGCGAGGCGTTGATGCTCGACCGCGCCGAAGTGCGGCTCGGGATCAGCGACGCGCGCGGGTTGGTCGATGGCAACAGCCTGACCGTCGACGGCGCCCCGGTAGCGCTGCAGCCCGGCAAGGGGCTGCTGTCGACCGGCAATTCGGGAACCTTTGCGTTCGTCGACTGGACCGCCGCGGCGCCGATGAAGGTCGATTACAGGATCGGGGTGCGCGGTCTCGGCGATTTCAAGCTGATCCCGCGCGGCGTCGATACGCGCTGGACGGTCAAGTCGAGCTGGCCGAACCCGAGCTTCGGCGGCGATTTCCTGCCCGCGAAGCGTAGCGTGACGGCCAGCGGCTTCACCGCCACTTATGCGGTGCCGAACCTGGCACTGGGACAGGCGCAGGTGCTGACCGGCGATTTGTCGCCGCCGGTGACGACCAGCTATGGCCCACGCGATACCTATGTCGAGGCGGTGGCGGTTTCGGCGCCGAGCGATGGCAGTGCAGCCGAAGCATCGGGGGGGACCGCCAAGGCGGTGGCAATCAGCCTGATCGAACCCGTCGACCTGTACAGCCAGGTCGATCGCGCGATCAAATATGGCTTTCTGTTCATCGGCTTTACCTTCGTCGCTTTTCTGATGTTCGACATCATCGCGGGGGCGCGGGTCGCGCCGGCCGAATATCTGCTGACCGGCATCGCGTTGGTGCTGTTCTTCGTGCTGTTGCTGGCGTTTGCCGAGGTGATCGGCTTCACCTTTGCCTATATGCTGGCGTCGGCGGCAATCATTGGACTGCTGGCGTTTTATAGCGCGGCGGTGCTGAAGAGCTGGAAGCGCGCGCGGTTCTTGGCGGCGATGCTGATCGGGCTTTATGCGCTGCTCTATGTGCTGCTGAACCTTGAGGCCTATTCGCTGCTCATCGGGTCGGTGCTGATGTTCTTTGCCCTTGCCGGGGTGATGTACATGACGCGCAGCATCGACTGGAGCGGGCTGGGGAAAAAGGAGGATGCTTTGCCCGCGGTGTGATGTGACGGATCCTCCCTGTGCCGAAGGCATGGGGAGGTGGCAGCGGCAGAGCCGCTGACGGAGGGGCGATGTCG
>JAFAGN010000072.1 GCA_023422695.1 Pseudomonadota bacterium | reverse complement strand
GCCCCGGTGAGCCTGCGGCGGGCGGGGGCATCGGGTTGCCATCCGGACGCCCCGGACGCGTCCCGCGCGGCCCGTCATTATCACGGTCGCCGCGGTTCCACCCGCCGGGCCGACCGGGACGCCCATCGCCGGGACGTCCGTCGCCATCGCCGCGGTTCCAGCCACCGGGACGCCCCGGCTGACCATGACCCCGCCCGCCATGATGTTTCCACCACGCGCGCCGACCGCCCCAATAATTCAGATAATGATCGCGCAGCGGGTAACGGTTGCGATAATTGTCGAACATCCACATGCCGTAGCCGGGATAATAATAATCGTCGTACCAGCCGCCGCCAAAACCGATGTTGACGAACCCGCCGCCATAATCGGCCGCATCATAGCAGTCGTAGCCATAGCCGTCGTCATAGGCATAGCCGTCGTAGTCGTAATAGGCGTTGCCATAGCGCGCGGCGCAATCGCCGCCCGACGCATAGCTCGCGCCATAGACGTCGCCATAATAGCAGCCGCTGAGGGTCGTCGTCGCCAGCGCGCCGAGCGCCAGGGATAGGGGGCGTTTGTAACTGACGGGCATCGGGCCATTCCTTTGTCGGGTCCGCGCGGACCGATCATCCTGACCGCCAAGCTGTACGAGTCGAGTTGAATTTGCGGTGAATGGTGTTCGGGCGGCCAGTGCGCGTTACTTGCAACGATGTCAGTAGTGCGTTAGGCTCGTCGCAAAGCAGCACCGACGAGGATCCAAGCCCGATGAACGCGCCGACCAATATCAAATGGCCCGAAGCCCGTTTTGGCCCCGAAACGCAGCATTGGCTGCCGCGCAACCCCGATCAGGCGCTCGACCATATTCCCGGTGAGGACGGCTATCCGGTGATTGGCAATACGCTCGAACAACTAAGCGATTATCGCGGCTTTACGCAGCGAATGGTCGCCAAATATGGCCGCGTCTATCGCAACAACAGCTTCGGCGGGCGCAGCGTCGCGCTGCACGGCCCCGAAGCGAACGAACTCGTGATGTTCGACCGCGAGAAGATATTCTCGTCGGAGCAGGGCTGGGGGCCGGTGCTCAATCTGCTGTTCCCGCGCGGCTTGATGCTGATGGATTTCGAAAAGCACCGCGCCGACCGCAAGATATTGTCGGTCGCGTTCAAGCCCGAACCGATGCGCCATTATGCCGAATCGCTGAACGACGGGATCAAGGACCGCGTCGCGTCGTGGAGCGGCAAGACCTTCCAGTTTTACGCGGCGATCAAGAAACTGACGCTCGACCTGGCGGCGACCAGCTTCCTTGGCATTCCCTTTGGTCCCGAGGCGGACAAGGTGAACAAGGCCTTTGTCGACATGGTGCAGGCGTCGATCGGCGTCGTGCGCGTACCGCTGCCGTTTACCGCCATGGGCCGCGGCGCCAAGGGCCGCGCCTATCTGGTCGAATATTTCGGGCGCATGGTCCCCGAACGGCGCGAGGGGAGCGGCGAGGATATTTTCAGCCAGATCTGCCGCGCCCGCGACGACAATGGCGAATATATGAGCGCCGAGGCGATCGTCGATCATATGAACTTTCTGATGATGGCGGCGCATGACACGATCACCAGCTCGATCACGTCGATGGTCTGGATGCTCGCCAAGCATCCCGAATGGCAGGACAAGCTGCGCGAAGAGATGCTCGCGGTGTCGCCCGCGGGCGAGGGCGTTGGTCACAACAGCCTGGGCGAGCTGGAAATGACCGAATGGGCGTTCAAGGAAGCGCTGCGGCTGGTGCCGCCGGTGCCGAGCTTTCCGCGGCGCGCGCTCAAGGATTTCGAATATGGCGGCTATCGCATCCCGGCCGGGACGTCGGTCGGGGTCAGCCCCGCCTACACGCATATGATGGAAGAGCATTGGCCCGAACCTGAAAAGTTCGACCCGATGCGCTTTTCGCCCGACGTCGCGCGCGAGCGGCATAAATATGCGTGGGTGCCGTTCGGCGGCGGCGCGCATATGTGCCTTGGCCTGCACTTCGCCTACATGCAGGCTAAGATCTTTTTCCACCACGTCATCACGACGCATCGGATCGTGGTCGCGCCGGGTTATGAGCCCAAATGGCAGGTGCTGCCGATCCCGCGTCCGAAAGACGGCCTGATGGTGACGTTCGCGCCGCTCTGAGCTTGCGAAGCCGAGCCAGGCACCCCATTGAACTTGGGTGAAAACTGCCCGGCCCTATCTGATCTGGTTCGCCATCGCGGTCGTTCTCGCGCTTGGTGCGATCCGGGGGATGCAGTGGGTCCGCGACCATCCCGAGCACATCCCCACCGCGCGGTTCGAGATCGCGCATCCGCAGGGCTGGGCGACGCAGCGCAAGCTGGTGCGGTTGGCCAGCGACGACGCCGCTTGCTTTGCGGCGCTTGATCGCGCCGGGGCAGGCTATGAGCGGCGTCCGGTGGTCGGGGTTGGCGCCTGCCGCGCCAGTCAGCGCCTCGTGCTGACCGGCAACCGGTTCGTGCCGACCATGCGTCCTGCCAATGCCGCGCCCGGCTGCGCCGTGACGGCCGCCATGGCGCTGTGGACGCGCGACGTCGTCCAGCCGCTGGCATTGAAACATTTCGGGCAACGCGTCGTCGCGCTCGAAAATCTGGGCAGCTATAATTGCCGAAGCATCCGCGGCGGGCAGACGCCAAGCCAGCATTCGACCGCCAACGCGATCGATATTTCGGCGTTTGTGCTGGCCGACGGCACGCGCATCTCGCTGATCAACGACTGGGACGATGCCGACGTTCGCCGCGAATTCCTGCACGAGGTTCGCGACGGATCGTGCGATCTGTTCACTACCGTGTTGTCACCCGACTATAATGCCGCCCACGCCGACCATTTCCATTTCGACATGGCGGCGCGGACGGCGGGATGGTCGGTTTGCCGATAAATAGGGACTGTCCCTATTTAATCAGACGGTGAAGCTCTCGCCGCAGCCGCAGGCGCCCTTGGCGTTCGGATTTTCGAAGACGAAACCCGCAGCGAAATCATCCTCGACCCAGTCCATAGTGCTGCCGATCAGGTACAGCACCGATGCGCCGTCGATGTAAAAGATACCGCCGGGGGTCTCGATCTTCTCGTCGAACTTCTGTTCCTCGGTCACATAATCGACCGAATAGGCAAGCCCCGAACAGCCGCGGCGCGGAGTCGACAGCTTGACCCCGATCGCGCCCTCCGGCGCGGCCGCCATCAGCGCGGCAACGCGCGCTTCGGCGTTGGGGGTCAGCGTGACCGCGGCGGGGCGGGTTTTCAACGTCGTCATCTCACACTCCTTCCCCTCTCCCCTTGCGGGAGAGGGTTGTGAAGACTTGGCAGCTTGCTGCCTAGTCGAAGCTGGGAGAGGGGGGGCGGTCGAAGGCCGCGCGAGTCTGCGGCTCGCAGACCCCTCATCCAACTGCGCCTAGTCACTTCGTGACAAAGCTTCGTGTCCTTCTCCCGCAAGGGGAGAAGGAAGTTCTTACAACATTCCCAACTCAAGCCGCGCCTCGTCGCTCATGTTTGCGGGCGACCAGGGCGGATCCCAGACCAGATTGACCTCGGCATCGCCGATCCCCGGTACCGCGCCGACGCGCAGTTCGACCTCGGCCGGCATCGACTCCGCGACGGGGCAATGCGGGGTGGTCAGCGTCATCGTGACCACGGCATGGCCTTCGTCGATCTCGACATTGTAGATAAGGCCCAGATCATAGATGTTCACCGGGATTTCAGGGTCGTAAATATCCTTCAGCGCATTGACGACGGCTTCGTACAGGTCGCCGCCGACGCCGTGCGGGTCGACCGCCGCGGGCTTGGCGGCGAGGAAGCCTTCGAGATAGTCGCGCTTGCGCTCGAGCTTCGCGCCCATCGTTTCCGGGGCCGTCTCGACGTCCTCGACGCGCGCCTTGGGCGGTGCTTCGACGCTGGTGACTTCTTCCACCTTGATCATCCGATCCTCACTCATCCGAAAATCCTCTCGACGCGCGACAGGCCATCGATCAGCGCCGCCACATCATCGTCATTGCTGTACACGCCAAAGCTTGCGCGCGCGGTCGCCGGTACGCCCAGATGCTCCATCAGCGGCTGCGCGCAATGGTGCCCGGCGCGGATCGCGACCCCGCTTTCGTCCAAGATAGTGCCGATGTCGTGCGGATGAACCCCCGCCATCGAAAAGCTGACGATTCCGGCACTGTTTTCAGGGCCATAAAGCGTGATGCTGTTCTTGCGCGCCAGCGCTTCGCGCACGGTGGCGACCAGCAACACCTCATGGGCATGGATCGCCGCGACCCCGATCGCTTCGACATAATCGACCGCCGCGGCCAGCCCGATGGCTTCGACAATCGCGGGGGTTCCCGCCTCGAAACGCGTCGGGGCAGGGGCGTAGGTTGTGTGCTCGAAGGTTACGCGGTCGATCATCGATCCGCCGCCCTGCCACGGCGGCAGCGCGGCGAGCTTGTCGCTCCACAGCACCCCGATGCCGGTCGGGCCGTAAAGCTTGTGGCCCGAAAAGACATAATAATCGCAGCCGAGCGCCGCGACATCGACCGGCAGCCGCGGCACCGCCTGACAGCCGTCGACCAGCAGTTCGGCGCCGACCTTGTGCGCCAGCTCTGCTGCACGCGCGACGTCGAGCGGGCTGCCGAGCACGTTCGAGACATGCGCGAATGCCACCATCCTATGTTCGGGGGTCAGCAGCTTTTCGGCGGCGTCAAGGTCGATGCAGCCGTCAGCGGTCAGCGGGCAGACATCGACCTGCCAGCCCGCGAGCTGCCAGGGGACGATATTGCTATGATGCTCAAGCATTGACAGCAGCACGCGGCCCTTCTTCAGGTGCGAATAGGCGACAAGGTTGATCGCCTCGGTCGCCCCGCGCACGAACACGCATTGCTCCTCGCGCGCCCCGACAAACGCCGCGATCCGCCGCCGCGCCGCCTCATAGGCGAGCGTCATGTCGGCCGAGCGCGCATAGACGCCGCGGTGGACGGTCGCATAGTCGCGGCCCATCGCGGCGATCGTGGCGTCGATGACCGCTTGCGGCTTCTGCGCGGTGGCGGCGGTGTCGAGATAGTGCCAGCCGGGGGTGAGGCCGGGGAACTGATCCCTGATTCCGTTCGTGTCGAGCGCAGTCGAGACACCTCGAAGGCGCGCGCTGTCGATGGGTGTCTCGACTTCGCTCGACACGAACGGGGAAGAGAGGTTGGTCACACCAATTCCCCCAGCTTCGCGAGCGCCAGTTCCTGCAACCGCGCCTCATCCTCCGCCCCGTCGAACACACCCGCGACGAACGCCTGCAACAACAGTTTTTTCGCCTCGCCCGGCGGCAGCCCGCGCGACTGAAGGTAATAGAGCGCCATGGCATCAAGCGCGCCGATCGCACAGCCATGTGCGCATTTCACATCGTCGGCGAAGATTTCGAGTTCAGGCTTGGCGTTGGCGGTCGCGCTGCGGTTCAGCAGCATCGCCTTCACATCCTGCTCGCTGTCGGTCTGTTGCGCATCGCGCGCGACCGCAACCTTGCCCAGATAAGTGCCGGTGGCGGTGCCGCCGAGGACCGATCGCACGACCTGCCGCGACGTCGCGCCGGGTTCGGCGTGGGTGACGGTGGTTACGATCTCCAGATTCTGCTCGCCACCACCGATCTGCGCCGCGCCGAGCGTGAAGTCGGCGCCTTCGTGCAACGTGACCGCGAGTTCGATGCGGCCATAGGCGCCGCCGATGTTCAGCACATGCAGTGCAGCGAACGCGCCCTTGCCCAGCACCAGCTCGATCTGCCGGATATCGCCCGCGTCTTGGACGATCGCGCGCTTGAAGTCGCCGCCTGCGGGGACGACGATGCTTTCCGGCGCGGGTAGCGGCCAAGCGCGTGCCAGCGCTCCCATATCGCTGTACCGCCAAGCCTCATCGCGGCGCGTCGGGAGAAGAGCCGAACTCACGATCGATCCCCCTCCGCGTCTCCGCGTCTCCGCGTGAACAGAATATCGGATTCGCGCGGAGACGCGGAGACGCGGA
>JAFAGN010000069.1 GCA_023422695.1 Pseudomonadota bacterium | reverse complement strand
CCGCGGGCGGGGGGGGCGCGACCGGTTGTTTCAGGCCGGAACCGTGCTTTCGTCGAAGAACAGCACCTGCGAAATCGCCGCGCGCAGCGTTGCGGGCTGGTACGGTTTCGTGAGCAGGAACGCCGGTTCGGGACGATCGCCGGTGAGCAGCCGTTCGGGAAAGGCGGTGATAAAGATCACCGGCACCTTCAGATCGGTCAGGATTTCCTGCACCGCCTCGATCCCCGAGCTGTTGTCGGCGAGCTGGATGTCGGCGAGCACCAGGCCGGGCTGGTGCTTTTGCGCTTCGGCGACGGCCTCGCGGTGCGTCGTGGCGACCGCGACCACGTCATGGCCCAAGTCGCGGACGATCATTTCGATGTCCATCGCGATGATCGGTTCATCCTCGATAATCAGGATGCGCGCGCGCGTCTGACGGTCGATTTCGTCGGTGGCTTCGGCGATCAGCGTTTTCACTTCGTCGGTATCGCGGCCGATGATCCGGCCGGTGTCTTCGGCGTTGAAACCCTCGACCGCGGTCAGCAGCAGCGCTTGGCGCGCCAGCGACGGAATCCGGCGCAGCCGCGCGTCGGCGATCGCCATGTCGGTCCGCTCGGCCTCGTCAGCCGCCGCCGAAGCGTCGGCCATCAGGCCGAAATTATCGTGTACCATGCGGTAAAGCTGGATGCGCAGGTCGCCCGCGGTGTCGACCGCGGCCGGATTTGCGACCAGGGTTTCGAGCAAGCGCGCAACCAGGGCGTCGCCATTCTGCTGGCTGCCCGAAATCGCCCGACCATAGCGCCGCAGATACGGAAGATGCGGCGCGATCGCCTGACCCAATGACATAATTTCCCTCCAGAAACGGGACTGAACCCGCCACAAAAACCAGCAAACGCGGCGTAAAGCCGCGCCCGCCGACATAATTTCACTCCATGGGAACGATTTAGCCGCAAATTAGTTTCATGGGGAAGAACAAACGCGCCATTGCGGTTTGATAAATGCGCGGTTAGCAACGGGCCCCATGTTAAGTGAATGCCTCGATAATGTCGTCTGAAACCGGTTCGCCACGCGGCGTGACTTCGGCGAAGGACACGGAAAAGAAAAGTTCCGGCAAGGGGCAGGACGTCAATGGCGCCCTGCGCCGTGCGTATGAGTCGACGGTGGACGAAACGATCCCGCAGTCGATGCTCGACCTGCTGAGCAAGCTCGACTGACCCTAGTTTCGATAGCGCGCGTCGAAGTCGTTCTGAAAAGCTGAGAATTTTCCGGCGCTGATCGCGTCGCGCATCGCCTGCATCAACGCCTGATAGAAATGCAGATTATGCTGGGTCATCAGCATCGCGCCCAGCATCTCGCCCGACCGGACGAGGTGATGCAAATAGGCGCGCGACCAGGTCGTACACACCGGGCAAGTGCATGACGCGTCGAGCGGCGCCTGATCCTCGGCAAATTTGGCGTTGCGAATGTTAAGCGGACCGTCCCAGGTAAACGCCTGCCCGTTGCGACCCGAACGCGTCGGTAGCACGCAGTCGAACATATCGACCCCGCGCGCGACGGCACCGACCAGATCGTCGGGCTTGCCGACCCCCATCAGGTAGCGCGGTTTGTCGGCGGGCAGCTGGCCGGGGGCATAGTCGAGCACGCCGAACATCGCAGCCTGCCCCTCCCCCACCGCGAGGCCGCCGATCGCATAGCCGTCGAAACCGATGTCGGTCAGCGCCGCCGCCGACCGCGCGCGCAATTTTTCGTCGAGCGAACCCTGCTGGATGCCGAACAGCGCCGACCGTTCGGCATGCTCGCCGCCGGCGTTGAACCCCGCACGGCTGCGCGCCGCCCAGCGCATCGATCGTTCCATGCTCGCCTCGGCGCGCTTGGCATCGACGCCGTTCGGCGGGCATTCGTCGAACGCCATCACGATGTCGCTGCCCAGCAAACGCTGGATTTCCATCGAGCGTTCGGGGGTCAGCATATGGCGCGATCCGTCGAGATGGCTCTTGAACGCCACCCCCTCTTCGCTCTGCTTGGTCAGCGCCGACAGGCTCATCACCTGATAGCCGCCGCTGTCGGTCAGGATCGGGCGGTCCCAGGCCATGAATTTGTGCAGCCCGCCCAGCCGCGCCATGCGTTCGGCGCTCGGGCGCAGCATCAGATGATAGGTGTTACCCAGGATGATGTCGGCGCCGCTCGCGCGGACTTCGGCGGGGCGCATCGCCTTCACGGTCGCCGCGGTGCCGACGGGCATGAACGCGGGGGTGCGGATCTCGCCGCGGTGCATTTTGATCGTACCCGCGCGCGCGGCGCCGTCGGTCGCGGCGATGGAAAAGGCGAATCTGTCGGTCATCGCGCGGGCCTATGGCGGGCTAGGCCGATAAAGTCGAGGTTCCGCCTTTAGATCGTCATCCCGGCGAAGGCCGGGATCTCGACGTTGATGCCATACGCACCGGCGAGATCCCGGCCTTCGCCGGGATGACGGAAAATTGGACTATTCCTTCGCATCCTCGCTCGAAGGTTCATCGGCCGCAGCCTTGGCCTTTTCCTTCGGCTTTTCCTTTTCGAAGATGGCGAGCAGCTCTTTCTTCTTCGCCTCGGACAAGCCTTCCTCGGCCTCGGGGAACATTTCTTCCTCTTCCTCCTCGATATGGTGGAGGTAGCGGTCCTTCATCGTGCGGAAGCGGGTCAGCCAGCCGGTCGAGCCAAAGTCCATCTCGTACAGCTCGGTCAGCATGTCGTCGATTTCCTTATGCTCGGAGACGCTGTGCTGCGCATCTTCGCGCAGATCGGGCTTCCCAAGCATGGTGGCATAGAGCGACATTTCTTCGGACGCGGCGTGCGCCGTCACTTCGACGCGAAACGCCTCGAACAATTTTTCGCGCTCGGGGCTGTCGCCTTTGGTCGCGTCGATCTGGTCGAGCAGCTTGCGGTGCCGGTCGTGATCGGCCTTCAGCCGCGCAAAGATTTTCGTGTCAGCCATGTTTGTCTCCTGTTCCGGAGCAAAACGGGCAATCGCGCGGACGGTTCCACGCCTCCGATCAGGCGGCCTTCCAGTCGCTCGTCGTCGTGAACATCGGCAGCGCCATCGCGGCGGTCGACTGGGTCGCCGCCGCAATCAGATAGGGCGACACGCGGTGGCGGGTACACAGCCCGCCATTGCCGTCGCTGACCATCGTCTGTTCGAATTCGACCCCCTGTTGGTGCTTCATCGAGCGACGGACGGTCGCGGTGACGAGCTGCCCCTCGCCGAAATCGATGACGAACTGGGTGCCGAGCGGGACGTCCAATATCCCCTCGATAAAGGCGCCGGTCGACGACAGGTTGCGGATGACGACGTCGTAACGATGATTGTCGTGGATCGCCCCGACCTTACGGAACAGCGAGAAGCGGTCGTTGCGCTGGCGCGCCGGTCCCGCCGGTTTGATCATCCACGATCCCGCCTCGGCATGTTCGAGCAGTTCGGCGTGTCCGACCGGCTTGCTGTACACATAGCCCTGAACATGGCTGACATGGAGCTTGCGGATCAGGTCGAGCTGGTCGAGCGATTCGATGCCTTCGGCGGTCGTTTCCATTTCCAGCGCCTCGGCCAGCGCGACGATCGCCGCGATGATCGCGCTGTTGCGCGACCCCGGTTCGGTCGCCCCGCGCACGAAGCTCTGGTCGATCTTGATCTTGTCGAACGGCGCGGTCTGCAAATAGCTGAGCGACGAATAGCCGGTGCCGAAATCGTCGAGCGCCAGACGAACCCCCAGCCCTTTCAGCGCCTTGAACATCTTGCTGGTTTCGGCCGAATCGCCCAGGAACACGCTTTCGGTAATTTCCAGCTCGAGCCGGTCAGGCGCGAGTCCGGTCGTCGCAAGCGCGCTCGCGATGATCTTTGGCAGATCCTCGTTGGCGAACTGGATCGGCGAGACATTGACCGCGACGCGCATGTCGCCCGGCCAGTTGACCGCATCCTCGCACGCGCGGCGCAGCACCCATTCGCCGAGCGGCCAGATCAGATTGGCTTCCTCGGCGATCGGGATGAACACCGCGGGCGAGATGACGCCGCGTTCGGGATGCGTCCAGCGCACCAGCGCCTCGACCCCGGTCACCAGATTCGTTTTGGCGTTGACGACGGGCTGATAGCGCAGATCCATTTCGCCGCGCACCAGCGCGTCGCGCAGATCATCCTCAAGCGCGCGGCGAATCTCGGCCGCTTGGTGCAGGTCACTGGAATAAAAGCTGAAACGGCCGCGGCCATTGCCCTTGGCCGCGTACAACGCCAGGTCGGCATTGCGCACCAGATCGTCGCTGCTCAGCCCGTCGAACGGCGCGATCGCGACCCCGACCGAGGCGCCGATGATGCAGCGGCTACCCTCGACCGAATAGGGCTGCGACAGGCTATTAATGATGTCGGCGGCCATGTCGCCGAGCTTCCCGCGGTCTTCGAGATCGGGAAGAATGATTTGGAATTCGTCGCCGCCGAGACGGCTGACCATTTCCTTATCGCCGACGATCTTGAGCAGGCGCTGCGCCACCTGTTTGAGCAGCGCGTCGCCTGCCGGATGGCCCAGCGTATCATTGACCTGCTTGAAGCGGTCGAGGTCGAGCAGCATGATTGCGCACGAGCGCTGTTGCTGGGCAAAGGTGGCCAGCGTGGTGTCGAGCTTTTTCGAAATATTGAAGCGGTTGGCGAGCCCGGTCAGCGAGTCATATAGCGCGAGCCGCGACGCATCCTCCGCCGAGCGGCGCTGTGCGGTGACGTCGGTGCCGCTGCCACGATAACCGGTGAACTTGCCGCTTCCGTCGAACTGCGGCCGCCCCGAAATCGCCCACCAGCGGTCGTCGCCCTCGAAGGCGCTACGCAGCGGCAGCTCGTCGAACTTCGATTGTTTGGTGAGCAGAAATGGCAAGGTGCGCTGGCGTTCGCCCTGGCTGTCGACGGGCAGGAACAGGTCGGTGAAATTGGTGCCCAGCAACTGGCCGCTGGTCCGCCCCATCAGCCGCGCGACCGAATCGGTGATGTAAACGAGCTGCCCCTTGGCGTCGGTCGACCAGAACCAGCCCTGTCCGCTTTCCTCGTAATTCTGGAGCAGCAACAGCGCTTCGCGGGTGTGCAGGTTCGGCGCGGCGGCGCCGCGCGGCTTGCCGATGCGCGAACCGATGCCGATCATGCCGAGAAAGCCGCGCTGGCTTTCGTCGGCACCGTCATCCCCCCGTTCCTCGGACACAATCCGCGATGGCATTTCCATCAAACGCAAACTCTTGCTGGTCCCCACATTACGCCAGCTATGCGCGCAAAGCCTTGCGATATGGTGAATAATTGTCTGTCATTATTGGCAGGATAGCCTTGGGCAGAACGGCCGCGCAGCATCGGCGCGCGACCGCCAGACGCCTCAGCTCGGGACGATCATCAGTTCGAAACGGTCGGTATCGAACCCGTTGTCGCCCGGCACCGCGGCGATCGGTCGCTCGCGGATCCGCGGCCCCGATGCCCGGCTCAGAATCGCCTGACCCGAACCGTTCAGGACGATCTCGTCGCTTCCCGCGATGATCCGCGTCCCTGCGAGCGAGCCGGGGGCATAGTTGATCACCAGATCATAGCCGGTCGGGGCGTTGCAGAACTCGCGAAAGCTGCCGAGCGATACAGCGTCACCGCTGATCGCGCCAAAGCCGGTCGCCTGATGCTGCACGGTGCAATTGACCGCAACCACCAGGTTGAGGTTAAAGCCATATGTCGCCGCCATTGCGGCCGTCGGCGCGATCGCCAGTACAGCGGCCGCCATCCCGAGCGAGAATTTCCTGATCATCCGCAACCTTTCCGCCCCTTGGCAAAAGCTTCGGATGAGTCTCTAGTTCTCCAAATCTAATATGGAGTTAAGGGCTGGTTTGCCGTCCGCTAACCATGTTCGCGGGCCGACACACCGGCCGGAAGCTCAGCGCGCGGTGACCGAAATCGACAGCACGTCGCTGTAGATACCGGCGCGGCGGTCGCCGACATCACCCACCGTGAACTGGATCGGTAGCGAGTCCCGACGGGAACCGTTGCCCGTCGGCCCAGCCAGCCGGTCGATCCCCGACAGATTGACCGCATTGCCCCCGATCGCAACCGAATAGGGAACCGTCCAGTCGCTGGCGCCAAGGCGTAACTTGCCTGCATTGGCCGAGGTCACCTGCAGATCATATTGGCCCGTGCTGCTTACGCCCAGATGCAGCAACACCGGCACCGGCCCCGGGCTAAGCTCGCCCAGATCGACTACCGCATGGCCGCCGCTCATCGAATAGCTCCCCGACAGACCCATTCGCGCCGAAGGCAGCACTTCAAGCCCGACAACGATCTGCGTGCCGCCGAGGGGACGAAGGCTGCGGTCCTGCGCCTCGATCCTGATATCCTGTGTGAAGACACCCGCATCGCCAACATCTTCGGGATTGGCCACCAACTTGTAGAGCATAGTTTTGGATGCATTGGGTGCAAGCACCAGTTCGCGCTGCGATGCGGTGCGGAACGTGCTCCCCGCGCGCGGCGTGACATCCACCGAGTCGGTCAGGTTAAGCAGCGCATAACCCACGGGCTTGCCCGTTCCCTTTGACATCCCGAAGGGCTGCTGGGTCAGTTCGAACGATGGCGAAAAATGACATTCCGACCCGCCGTCGTTGATGAATGTGACGTTGAAAGTAGCCTGCGGCGTTTCACCGCCAAACGGATCGTAACCGCGGAGCATCCAGGTCGACGGCGCAGCGGTCATCCGAATGAGGCAATCGGTCTGCATCGGCGCCGACGCCGGACCTGCCTGCGCCAGGGCCGATGTGGCCGCCAATGCCGCTGCAACAGTCAAGATAGGGCGAAGCATCATGGCCTCCTAATTTTTCGATCCGGGAAGAACGGTGCCAAGCTTTACCAGACCGTCGGTGTCTGTCGGCACGGTAAATTCGAACGCCTTGTCGATTGTCCCGCTGGCGCCATAGGTTTCCACCAGATAGCGGCGCCCCGGGGTCAGGCTCGGCACCGCGAAACGGCCCACCGAGTTGGTGAAGAACGGGATCGGCTTGGGCGCATCCTTATCGCCGACGTCGAGCATCGTCACCCGGCCGCCGACCAGCGAGACTGGATTGCCGTCCGCCATCTGCAGCGTGCCCATGGCGGTCGCGAACGCATCGGTGCCGATGCGTGCAACATAACCGCTCTTGTACGGCGGGTTGACGCGCAACACGCCGGTACCGATGTCATAACCCGGCGGTGCGTCCTCCACATCATATTGAACCGATTGCGGCACATAGGATCCAAGGAAGTTATAAAGAGCCGGACCCATCGCACCGCTGCGGGCAATATAATCATTCTTGGCCAGCGACTGCCCGACGACGACGCTCCGCTTGCCCAGATTGTCATAGGGCTTGAACAGCATGAAGCTGTCGTTGACCCGTCGGCCGATACCGAACACCCCATCGGCAAAGGCAACCGTCGTTCCGACGCGGACCGTCGTCGCATTGACTGCGCCGAAGCGCGAGACGCTGGGTCCGAAGGTCGCGTGGCTGACCGCTGCTTCGAAACGATTGGCCGAGTAGGTCGCATATCCTTGCGCCCGAACCTGCCCGTCCTCGTGGGTCGCGACGCCGCCGAAGCCGAGGCTGTTCATCAGATTCTGGCTGCTCTGATTATAGGAAACCTCGGCCAGATTGTCGCGGCTCTCATAGCGCGCCTCGGCACGGCGCAGATAGCTGGGCTGGAACACAATCCCGACTGTAAAGCTGACGCCGTTGCGGCTCCCCAGCGCGCTGGGAAAGCGCGTGTAGTCAACGCCGCCGCGCATCGTCCATTGCCGGTCGAGCCGATAAAAGGCCGTCGTGCCGACGCGGTACGTCTTGCCGTAATCATTGCGCCCCTGGATGAAGGATGCATTGGACGACACCATCAGCTTCTGGCTGAACATCCGCGTATATTGCGCGGACAGCGTCAGCGCCGAGGTGTTGATTCCGTTGATATTGCCAAGGGTGGCGTAGCGGGGTGAAAAATAATCCCCGCGCAACGTCAGCGTGTCCGACGTCGCGCCATTGTCGAAATAATGTTCGTAGCCCAGGCCGCCCGCGAATCCCGCGCCGACCGACTTCGCGTTGCTGGCGCCTGCATCCAGCAAAACCCGCCCGCCATTGGCGAGGACGAATTGCGTCTGCCCGGTCAGCGTCTGCACGTCCTTGCTGGCCTGAAAGCCCACGCCGATAGCCGGCGCGTTGAAAAAGGCCTTACGGAAAAAACCCGTGAACGCCATCGGCCCGCGATAGTCGGGGGCACCGTCAAAGGTCCGGCTGGTTGGGCCGAGATAGGCACCATATTCAAAATCGCCGGGCTCAAGATCGATCGGGTCCAGATATTGCTGATACGCCAGATTTTGCACGGCCCCGCTGTTGTCGGTAACCTCGATCTGGATATCGTTGCTGCCCGCGATCAGCGGCAGCGAACTGAAATCATAGCGACCGGGCTGCAGTCGCATCTCGCGGTACAGCGTACCGTTGCGCAGGAAGCGCACGGTGGAATCGCGTTGCAGCACCAGTTGGCGATCGGCCTGCAGGACCGCGGAGCGGAACGCGTTGAACCGGCGGCGCTGGCGCAACACCCCGATGCCGCCCATCTGGACAAAGGATTGCAGCCCGCGCGTCTCGGTATCGAGATCGCCCAGATACCAGCGGCGATAGGCCTCCGGCTGATCAAAAACGATCCGCGCATAATTGCGGGTGAAGCGATATTTGCTGTCGGTCAGCCCGACGCGCTCGCCGATCTGCGCATCGCCTTCGAACACGAAACGCCCAAAGCGGATCGCCCCGTCGAAATTGACCGTCGGCGGCGTCTGTTCGTTTGCTTCCCAGACATGCGTGTTGATGACGTTCAGGTTCAGGAATGCGGAAAAGCTCTCGGGTTGCAGCGTAATGTCGTTCAGGTCGCTCCGCGGGGGCGCGAACAGATTTTCGATAGCCCGCTGATCGGGATCGACCTGCACCACCACGACAGCCAGCGTACTGGGATCGTAGGTCAACTGCACGCCGGTGCGATCGAGGTCGTCGGGGCCGAATTGCTCCAGACCCTGCAGTCGCCCGGCGAGCGACAGCTGCGCCTCGTCGTTGAGAACCGGTTTCATCAGGCTGATGAAAACCGCGGCATCGAGCAGGAACCGGTCATCGGCGGTCAGCCGCATCGGTATATCGCCCAGCGTCCGGTTCATGAACGTCAGCGGCGCCGTCATGTCGATGTCGCGGTTATAGGGATTGATGTCGGGCCGCCCATGCGGACCGACGGGCAGTTGCGGGACAAGCGGCGATGTCGTCGGCGCGGGCGCCGGCTGGGGCGGCGGTCCGCCCGGAAGCGGTATGGGGGTCTGCGATCCCGCCGTCGGCGGCTTCGGCGGCAACGGAATCGACACCTGCGCGGTGGCGCCCGCCGTCCAGATCGCCGACAGCGCGACCGAACAAAAAAGCCCTGCAATCCTCACTGGATAAAGGTCATCTTGATCGGTTCAGGCCCGAAACCCGGGACGGGAATGCGAAAGCTCCGTTCGCCCAGCGCCGGGACGTAACCGGTGCCGATGACACGCAGGAGTTCCTCCGACGAGACGTCGACGCGAAGATATTTGCCGTCGCGATCCTTGCCCTCGAGCTGCCAGCCGAAATTCGACATCATGGCGTGACGGCGACCGTCATTGCGCAGCGTGACCTCGACGCCGTCCTGCATCGGCGGCAGTTCGGTGGCGCCGGGAAGCGCGGGCGGCTGGTACGTCAGCTGGCGAACCGACGCCGGACTGACATCGGGCTTCGATCCCGGAGGTGCGACGACCAGCAAGGCGCGCATATTGTAGATGACCTGAACCTGCGCCTCAAGCCCCTCGTTCGAACCGGGTTCAAGCGTGACCGGAAGCTGCTCGACGGCGACATAATAGGCTTCGGAAGTGGCGATTTCGGCATCGCCGACCCATTGCAGGCGGATGACCTGACGGCCGCCCGGCGGGAGCGCGCCCTGCGGCGGAAAGACCAGGAATTTGTCATCGGCCGGGGTTTCGGTGATGCTGCCGTCCTTGTTGAACGCAATCTTCAGGATGCGAACCTGAAAGGGCATATTGCCCTTGTTGACGTTCTGGACCTCCAGCCGCGCCGACGAACTTGCGCCGCGCGATTCGATTTCGAACACCATGGGGGTGACGCGCATCGCCAGAACCGACGGGACCAGCACGAACACCGCAGCCAGGATCGCGAGCATCGCCCGCCATTGGCGCTTGAGCGCGAACATCATCGCCATGATTCCCGATTCCCCCGTAAAAATCCCGGTCTTTGCATCGATGTATGAAGAAGGGGGAAAGATTGCTCTTTCCCCCTTCGCCAATTTTACCGACTGGCCTTAGAGCGCAGCGGTCAGCGTCAGATTGGTGATGCCCGTGTACTGACCCGCGACAAGCGCCTTGGTGGCGGGCGGAGCGGTGAAGGTCAGCACCATGCCCGAGCGCCACGCGCCCTGCGCGATGCTGTTGTTGAGCTGGACTTCCGAAACGGCCAGCGACTGCGGACCGCCGACAACGGCACCGGCACCATCGGCAACGCCGGTCCAAGCAGCAGCAACGCGGTAAGGGATGTTCGCCTGGAACTGGTTGCTGTCATACGACAGGCCCGCCGCAGTGTTGACCATGCCCTGGGCGCTGTTCTTTGCAATCGCCACGGTGTTGCTGAAGTTGCAACCGGCGGTCGCCGAGGTGACGATGGCCACAGCCGGGCCGACCATTTCGAACGCGTCGCCGACATTGACATTGTTACCCGCCTGGATGCCGATCGTGCCAAAGTTCAGGTTCTGTGCGTTGCCGCCGTTACCGGCATAGAACGAGCAGTCCTTGCTCACCGAACCCGACAGGTTGAAGGCGACATTGACGTTACCGACGGCGCCGACGTTGCTCGGCGCACCAGCAAGCGCAGTGTAGCGCGTGCCGACGCCACCAGCGATCGAAAGCTCGGCCTGTCCAGCCTGAATCAGGCCAGGGTTCGTCAGGTTCGAGGGCAGGAAAAGCCCCTGGACACCCGAATAATGCAGTTCGCTGGTCTGCGCAGCAGCCGGCGTCGCGATGGCGGCGAGTGCGATGGCGGCAACGGCGCCGCTAAGGATCTTCTTCATAATCTTCTTCCCTCTATTATAACGCCGTCGCCCAAGGCCGGGCGGGGCGTGATATTTGCACCGGTTGGTCGGAGAACCGGGAGGACATCGGTGCCTGCCCTTCCGGTTTAATTCCGCCCGCGACAATGGCCGCGGACGAAGTCTTCAAAGCGGAGAAACGGTGATGGTAATCGTCTCCGAATAATCGCCGGCCAGCAGCCCGGCCTCGCCCGAAGGCTGGCCCAGATTGACCGACAGGCGCATGCCGTCGGTGGCAATGCCGCCGTTGCTGGAAATGACCCCGCCCGACAAAAGCTGACGGCTGTTGAACGAGCGGCTGATGATCTGTTGCGCCGGGAAACGGACCGGCATTTCGACGGCCAGACTGTACGGCAAGGTGCCGCTGTACGGCCCTTGTCCGTTCGGCATCTTCGTATGCGCCAGGCCGCCGCGGGCGCCCTTGATCGTCATCGTGAAGGGGACGTTGCAATCGAGCGCGACCTGCGTTTCCACGCCCAGGCCGCGGCGTTCGAGATTGCCGAAATCCATGTTGCCGATGCTGCCCATCGCGCAATGCTGGCGGATGGCGCCGCTGACCGCGATGTCGAGCGAGCGGACGTTCTGGATTTCATGGGCGTTGGCCGCGGTGGCAAAGGCCGCCGACAACAGCATCAACGCAGCACCCGCGCCGAATCGCGCCACCTTCCGGTGAAGACAATGTGCCAAAAAACCCCCATTGCCGGGCCAGGTGCCTGATATCCTCAAGGCGCCGCGCCGCATGCTATTCTTGTTCCCGCCACCCCCGGTGGTCAAAGAATCGTTCAAATCTGTTGAGGAAAATAAACAAAATATTTACATTGGCAATGCCGATACCGCTCGGCTCGCCCCGTTTGGGACGTCCAAAGGGACTCTGTTCCCCTTTGAGACAGCGGTCAGCAAGATATTAAGAACATAGAAAAAAGACGAATCGCCGGATTCTAAGGGCTTTGGTCACGGAAAGACCGCGCGACTCGGGTTCGTTCATCCACCGACGCGCGCCCGCTGATGATGATAGAGAAACTAAACTTTTAACTTAGCTCGCGTTTAACGTGGCGTCCGCGGCCCGGTCGACCGCAGCCGGAACCGCGGCGACGACCGTCGCCGCCCGCGCACGCATGGCCGCATATCGGTTCCGGTAACGCCCCCTTAACTCCACAGCGCCGACTATGGACGCCATGGCAATTCCGGCATTTATCGAAGGCCCGTCGGCAGGCGGCAAGGCGCGCAGCGCGCGGCGGAAACTGCGCCTGCAACTGCACGGCACCAAGGCCAATGGCGGCAGCGTCGACGTGGCGGTCCATAATATCTCGGCGACCGGCCTGCTGCTTGAGGGCGACGCCGCGCTGGCGCTGGGCGATCATCTCGACATCGTCCTGCCCCACGCCGGGGCGACCCGCGCCCGGGTCATCTGGGCGAGTGGTGCGCTCTACGGATGCCAGTTCGACACGCCAATCTCTCCGGCAACGCTCAGCGCCGCGCAGCTGCGCGCCGTGGTCGGAAACGATCGCGAAGAGGACACCGCGCCGACCCTGTCGGGGGCCGAAAGCTTTGGCGACCGGCTCCACCGGCTGCGCACCGCCAAGCGACTGACCCAAATGCAGATCGCCACCGAACTGGGGGTGAGCGAACAGTCGATCTCGGCATGGGAGCAGGACAAGGCGCGGCCAAAGGCCGGACGGATCAAGGCGCTGGCGGTGCTGCTGAACGTCGAAATGACCGAGTTGCTGGGGATCGACGAGGCGAACAGCCTGCGCGACGTCGTCGCGCGCGCCAAGGCCCAGGTTGCCGAAGCCGCCGCGGTCAGCGCCGACAACGTCAAGATCATCATCGAAATCTAGCGCGGCGCATACCGCACGCAATGCCGCGTGTCAGCCCGCGCGCGTCGGCAGCAACAGGCTGGCGTCGCCATAGCTGTAAAAGCGGTAGTCGTGCGCGATCGCATGGGCGTAGGCCGCCTGCATCGTCTCCAACCCCATCAAGGCGCTCACCAGCATGAACAGCGTCGAACGCGGCAGATGAAAATTGGTCATCAGCCCGTCGATCGCCTTGAAGCGATAGCCGGGGGTGATGAAGATCGCGGTGTCGCCCGCGAACGCCGCAATGGTGCCGTCGTCCTGCGCCGCGCTTTCGAGCAGCCGCAGGCTGGTGGTGCCGACGGCGATGATCCGCCCGCCCGCGGCGCGCACCGCGTTGAGCCGCGCCGCCGTATCGGCCTCGATCCGCCCCCATTCGGCGTGCATCTGATGATCGTCGGTGTCGTCGGCCTTTACCGGCAGGAACGTCCCGGCGCCGACGTGCAGGGTCAGCGTCTCGGTCGCGACGCCCGCCGCCGTCAGCGCGGCGAGCAGGCCGGGGGTGAAATGCAGCGCCGCGGTCGGGGCGGCGACCGCGCCGTCCTTTGCCGCGAACATCGTCTGATAATCGCTGCGGTCGTCGTCGTCGGTGGGGCGCTTGCCCGCGATATAGGGCGGCAGCGGCATCGTGCCTGCCCGTTCGAGCAGCACCTCGACCGGCTCGTCGCCCGCAAAGGCCAGGACGAAGCTGCCGTCGGCCAGTCGCTCCTCGGCCAGCGCCGAAACCCCGGCCCCGAAATCGGCCGTCTCGCCAACGCGCAGCCGTTTGGCGTTGCGCACAAACGCCTGCCAGCGGCGCAGGTCGATCCGCTTGTGTAGCGTGGCGCCGATTTTTGCGTCACCGCGCCGTCCCTCCAGCTGCGCCGGGATCACGCGCGTGTCGTTGAACACCAGGCAGTCGCCGGGGCGCAGCCAGGCTGGCAGGTCGCCGACCCCCGCATCGACGATCGTCTCCCCATCGACGACGAGCATCCGCGCGGCATCGCGCGGCCGCGCCGGGCGCAGCGCGATGCGCTCGTTCGGCAGGTCAAAATCGAAGGCGTCGACGCGCATGGGAAATCGCGCCGCTGGCCGGTTTAGCGGATCGGGGCGTTGAGCTGGTCGGCGGTGATGTCGGCGGCGGGGGCCGGCGCCGGGACCGCTTCGACCAGCATCGATGCGGGCGGCATCGGCTTGTTATCGGCGGCGACCGACACCTGCACCATGCGCGACATCACGGCGGGCGGCTCACCCTTCTGGATGGCATCGACATATTGCATGCCCGACACGACGCGCCCGAACGCGGTGTAGCGGTTGTCGAGCGCAAAACGCGGCTGGAGCATGATGAAGAACTGGCTGTTCGCGCTGTCTTCGTTTTCGGCGCGCGCCATCGACAGCGTGCCACGCAGGTGCGGGGTGACGTTGAATTCGGCCTTGAGGTCGGGAAGCTGCGATCCGCCCTGCCCGGTCGCGCTGGGGTCGCCGGTCTGCGCCATGAAGCCGTCGATCACGCGGTGGAACTTGATCCCGTCATAGAATCCGGCGCGCGCCAGCTGCTTCAACCGCTCGACATGGTTCGGCGCGACATTGGGATAGAGCTGGATCACCACCCGGCCGCCCGTCGAAAGGTCGAGGTTGAGCATATATTCGGGGTTATTGATGTACTGGTCGGGGGTCATCGTCGGCGCCACCGGGGTCGCCGTGGCCGCCGGTGCGACGTCGGTCGCCGCGGGCGCTTCGGCGGCGGGCGGGGCTTCGACCGGCGTCGTCGGCGCCTCCATCGGCGGGGCGGGCTGCGCCGCGTCGGGCATCGGGTTCGGCGCCGGGGGCGCTTCCTGCGCCGCCGCCGAAGCTGCAAGACCGATTGCCATCGCCGTAAGAATCATGGGGCGGAAAGAAAATGTCATGCTGGATCGGCCTTTGATGAACTAACTGGATTTGCGCCCCGATTGGCGCGCCCTAGCGGGAAAAAGCTGAACGCTCAATGATCGGTATCACCGCTCGCCCTGTAGCAATCCGCGATCCGCGATCCGCGTTACGACAGCATCGCGCACCGAAGGCGTCACGAATTTGTGGATGTCGCCGCCAAAGATCGCGATTTCCTTGACCAGCCGCGACGCGATCGGCTGCAGACTGACGTCGGCCATCAGGAACACGGTCTCGACGCGGGCGTTGAGCTGGCGGTTCATGCCCGTCAGCTGATACTCATATTCGAAGTCGGTGACGCCGCGAATGCCGCGGACGACGATCGACGCGCCTTGCGCATCGGCGAAGTCCATCAGCAGCGAATTGAACCCGACGACCTCGATATTTCCGTCGATTCCGGCCACTTCGCTCTGCACCATCGCGATCCGCTCGTCATCGTCGAACAGGGGCGACTTCGCGATGTTGGTGGTCACCCCGATGATCAGCCGGTCGACCAGCCTGGCGCCGCGGCGGATGATATCCATATGCCCCAGCGTGATCGGGTCGAAGGTTCCGGGATAGACCCCAATGCGCATTACCGGTCCCTTTCCACCACATAGCGCGCAATGGCGCGGAGCAGCGTCGCCTCCTCGCCAAAGCTCGCCAGATGTCCGATCGCCTGATCGACGAGCGCCGTCGCCTGTTCGCGCGCGCGTTCGAGCCCCATCAGCGTCACGAATGTGCCCTTGCCCGCCGCTGCATCCTTGTGCAGCGCCTTGCCCGCCAGCGCCTCGTCGCCCTCGACATCCATGATGTCGTCGGCGATCTGGAACGCCAACCCGATGTCGCGCGCATAGGCGCGCAGCGCGGTGCGCCCCTCGGGCGGAATGCGCGCCAGGATAGCGCCGGCCTCGACCGAAAAGGCGATGAGCGCCCCGGTCTTGAGCTGTTGCAGCCGCGTCACCGTCGGCAGGTCGAAATTCGCCGTCTCGGCGGCGAGGTCCATCATCTGGCCGCCCGCCATCCCCGCCGGTCCCGCGGCGCGCGAAAGCTCGCAGCATAGCTCGCCGCGCACGAACGGATCGCTGCTCGTCGCCGGGTCGCACAGCCACTCGAACGCCAACGCATGAAGCGAATCGCCCGCGAGCACCGCGGTCGCCTCGTCGAACGCCTTGTGGACCGTGGGCTTGCCGCGGCGCATGTCGTCGTCGTCCATGCACGGCAAGTCATCGTGGATCAGCGAATAGACGTGCATTGCCTCGACTGCGGCGCCGACGCGCAGGCTGGCCGTCCGATCGACGTGGAACAGGTCGCCCGCCGCGCGGACGAGCAGCGGGCGCAGCCGCTTGCCCCCCGCGATCGCGGCATGGCGCATCGCTTCGTACAGAGGCGCGCGGGGGTCCTTGGGGACCGGCAGCAGCTGGTCGAACAGCCGGTCAATGTCGGCCATGACCTCGGCCTGCGTCGCCAGCAGCAATTGCGTGTCGCGCGAAAGATCGCCGCTCGTCGATGCCATGTCGGCTCAGCCTTCGCCGAAGGGAGTGGTTCCCGTCGGCCGCCCGTCGGCGCCCAGGCTCACCTGCTCGATCCGCGCCTGCGCCGCGGCAAGCCGCGCCTCGCAATGCCCGCGCAGCGCATGGCCTCGTTCATAAAGCGCCACCGATTCTTCCAGATTGACGTCGCCGCTTTCCAGGCGCCGGACGATCGTTTCCAACTCGCCCATTGCCGCCTCGAACGACAGCGCGGCGATGGCGGGGTCCGGGGTGGGGGCGGCAGCGGCGTCGGGGGTGTCCGTCATGCCGCCTGCTTTGGCCCCTTCGCACCCTTTTGGTCAAGTGCGGTCAGGCTTGACGTCGGACTGGCCGCGCCTAGGCTGGCGCCTGCCCAACCACCGCGACGAAAGCCCGCCATGACGCCGCAAGCCATCAGCGCCTATTTTGCCACCGCGATCATCTTTGGCGTCCTCGACGCGGTCTGGCTGCGCACGATGCTGGTCAAAGTCTATCGTCCCGAGATCGGCGCGCTGCTGATGGACGGCTGGCGCCCCGCACCGGCGCTGATCTTTTACGCGCTTTACATGCTGGGCATCCAGATTTTCGCGGTGGCCCCGGCTTTGGCGGCGGGCAAATGGCAGATCGCGGCGCAGTGGGGCGCGATGTTCGGCTTCTTCTGCTACATGACCTACGACCTTA
Organism: Pseudomonadota bacterium; assembly: GCA_023422695.1. GTDB lineage: Bacteria > Pseudomonadota > Alphaproteobacteria > Sphingomonadales > Sphingomonadaceae > Sphingopyxis. Next base: position 16,730 of record JAFAGN010000069.1, on the reverse strand, counting down.
CCAACCATGCGACGATGAAGATCTGGTCGACCAAGGTCACCTTGCTCGACATCGCGTGGGGAACGGTGGCGACGGGGTTTGCTGCGGGCGCCGCGGCGTGGCTGGTGCTGACCTTGCTGCCGCGCAGCGCTTAGAAGGTCATGTGTTACAGCCGCATCCTCTCAAAATCCGTTCGTGCTGAGCTTGTCGAAGCACTGTCCTTCTTCTTCGGCGCCAAGATAAAGAACGGCCCTTCGACAAGCTCAGGACAAACGGCTCATATTTGATCGCCACCACTCCAGACCCACGTCACTTTCGACAATCACGGTTCGGTTTTTCGCAATTGCCGCGCAGCCCGCGGCCAATCATGCTGCATTGCACAAGAGAGAGGGGCGTAAAGGCAAGTTTTGTTCTGATAAACAAGGACTTGCATCATGAAGAAAATCATTCTCCCCGGTTTGGCGTTGTTCGCCGCCGTTCCCGCGACCGCCCACGCCGAAGAGGCCACGCCGCAGCGCTTTGAGCACAAGGGCAGCAGCTACAGCTACACTGTCACCCAGGTCGGCGACGTCCGCGTCATCAGCGGGGTCGAGGAACGCACCGGCAAACCCTTCACGCTGCGCGTCGGCCAGCACCGCGTTCGCGGCACCGTGGGATCGCAGCAGGTGAGCTTCCCGCTGCGCGACGTCGAACCGCTGACCAAGCCCGCCACCACCCTCGCCGCGCGCTGACCCCGATCCAAACCCAGCCCCATGGTGCTTTTCGCATCATGGGGTCTGTTCGTTTTGCGCCTGTGCGGCTAAAGGCGCGCCATGACTCAGCCCGCGCCCGCCATCACTCCCGAAATCGTCGCCGAACACGGGCTTTCGCCCGAGGAATATGATCGCGTCCTGAACGCGATCGGGCGCGAACCGAACCTCGTCGAACTCGGCATCTTCTCGGTCATGTGGTCCGAGCATTGCAGCTATAAAAGCTCGCGCCTCCATCTGAAGAAACTGCCGACCGAGGCGCCGTGGGTGATCTGCGGCCCCGGCGAGAATGCCGGCGTCATCGACATCGGCGAAGGCGCAGACGGCAAGAAGCTTGCGGCGATTTTCAAGATGGAGAGCCACAACCACCCGTCGTACATCGAACCCTATCAGGGCGCGGCGACCGGGGTCGGCGGCATCCTGCGTGACGTCTTCACGATGGGCGCGCGCCCGGTCGCGAACCTCAACGCGCTGCGCTTCGGCCGCCCCGACCACCCGAAGATGAAGCATCTCATCTCGGGCGTCGTCCACGGCATCGGCGGCTACGGCAATTGCGTCGGCGTCCCGACGGTCGGCGGCGAGGTCAATTTCCACACGGCCTATGACGGCAATATCCTGGTCAACGCGATGACCGTCGGCGTCGCCGAACAGGACAAGATCTTTTATTCGGCTGCATCAGGCGTCGGCAATCCGATCGTCTATGTCGGCTCGAAGACCGGCCGCGACGGCATCCACGGCGCAACGATGGCGTCGGCGGACTTCGGCGAGGATGCCGAGGAAAAGCGCCCAACCGTGCAGGTCGGCGACCCCTTCACCGAGAAATTGCTAATCGAGGCGTGCCTCGAACTGATGGCGTCGGACGCGATCGTCGCGATCCAGGACATGGGCGCCGCGGGCCTCACCAGCTCGTCGGTCGAAATGGCGTCGAAGGGCGGCGTCGGCCTCCATCTCAAGATGGACGATGTGCCGCAGCGCGAAACCGGCATGACGGCCTATGAGATGATGCTGTCCGAATCGCAGGAACGCATGTTGATGGTGCTGAAGCCCGGCAAGGAGGAGTTTGCAAAGGCGATCTTCCACAAATGGGAACTCGATTTCGCGGTCATCGGTACCGTCACCGACACCGGCCGCATGGTGCTGGAGCATCATGGCGAGATCGTCTGTGACATCCCGCTCGCCCCGCTCGCCGACGACGCGCCGCTCTACGACCGCCCGCACGTGCCGACGCCGAAGCAGGCCGAGCTGACGAACGTCCCCGACACGAAGGACGTCGCCGCCGACCTCAAGACCCTCATGGGCACCCCCGACATCGCCAGCCGCAGCTGGATCTGGGAGCAGTATGACAGCCAGGTCGGCGCCGACACGGTGCAGACCGGCGGCGACGCCGCGCTCGTCCGCATCCACGGCACCAATCGCGCGCTCGCGATGAGCACCGACTGCACCCCGCGCTATTGCTACGCCGACCCCGTCGAGGGCGGCAAGCAGGCGGTCGCGGAGACGTGGCGCAATATCACCGCAGTCGGCGCGACGCCGCTCGCGATCACCAATTGCCTGAACTTCGCCAACCCCCAGCGCCCCGAGATCATGGGCCAGATCGTCGGCTGCCTCGACGGCATGGCGCAGGCATGCATCGCGCTCGACTATCCGATCGTGTCGGGCAACGTCAGCCTCTATAACGAGAGCAAGGCGACCGGCGGCGGCAGCGCGATCCTGCCCACCCCCGCAATCGGCGGCGTCGGCGTGATCGAAGACCTGAACAAGGCGGTCGGCATCGGCTTCAAGCGCACCGGCGACATCGTCCTCGCGGTCGGCGAACGCGCCGGCCATCTCGGCCAGTCGGTGTGGCTGCGCGAAATCCATGGCCGCGAGGAAGGCCCGCCGCCGCCGGTGAACCTGCGCTGCGAAAAGCGCACCGGTGATTTCATCCGGGCCGCGATCAACGCGGGGTGGATCACCGCCTGCCACGACGTTTCGGACGGCGGCATCGCGGTGGCGCTCGCCGAAATGGCGCTGAAATCGAACATCGGCGTACTCGTCAGCGAAGAACAGCCGTTCGGCATCGCCGAAAGCTTCTTCGGCGAGGACCAGGGCCTTTATCTCGTCACCGTCTGCGACACCTGCCTCGCCGACTTCCTCGACGCCGCGGGCCGCGCCGATGTGCCGGTCGATCCCGTCGGCCGCACGATCAAGGATCGCATCGTGTTCGAATTGCCCGATAGCGACCATGAGGTGACGCTCGCGGAACTCCGCGAAGCGCATGAGGGGTTTTTCCCGAACCTGATGGGCGCCGACGCTGCCCTGGCGTAATCTTCAGCCACCCCAAACCCGTTCGCCCTGAGCTTGTCGAAGGGCTGTTCTTTCTTTTGACGTTGAAGAAAGAGCGATGCTTCGACAAGCTCAGCACGAACGGGTTTTGGATAGCAAAGGATGAGGCCATGACCATCCACATCGGCATCGGCGGCTGGACCTACGAACCTTGGCGCGGCACCTTCTACCCGCCCAAGCACCCGCAAAAGCGCGAGCTTGAATATGCCGGGCAGCATCTGACCGGGATCGAGATCAACGGCACCTATTACAGCAGCCAAAAGCCCGAGACGTTCGCGGGCTGGGCGGCCGCGGTCCCCGATGGCTTCCAATTCAGCGTCAAGGCGTCACGCTTCACCACCAACCGCAAGGTGTTGAAAGACGGCGCTGCGTCGATCGAGAAATTCCTGACCCAAGGCCTCACCCGCCTCGGCGACCGGCTCGGCCCGATCCACTGGCAGTTCATGGCGACGAAGAAATTCGACCGTGACGATTTCGCGGGCTTCCTCGACCTGTTGCCCGATACGCAGGATGGCCTGCCGCTCCGCCACGCGATCGAGGTGCGGCACGAAAGCTTCTGCGATCCGGCATTCGTCGAGATGCTGCGCGACCGCAACATGGCGATCGTCTATGCCGACAGCGACGAATTTCCGTGCATCGACGAACAGACCGCCGACTTTACCTATGCGCGGTTGCAGCGATCACAGGAGGATGTCGAAACCGGCTACGACGCGAAGGCGCTCGACGGTTGGGCGAAACAGGCCCGCGACTGGGCCAAGAGCGACCGCGACGTCTTTCTCTTCTTCATCTCAGGCGCAAAAGTCCGCAACCCCGCGGCGGCACAGGCGCTGATCGCGCGGCTCTGACACCCCTCCACCACCGCTTCGCGGCGGTCCCCCTCCCCATTGCTCCGCAACGGGGAGGATTGGCGTTGACCGGATCCTCCCCGTTGCGCAGCAATGGGGAGGTGGCAGCCCGAAGGGCTGACGGAGGGGTAACGACATAGCCGCCAGCGACAAAGCTTATAAGAATGCGCGGCGCTTCCGACAGGAAATGTCGCTACCCGAGGTTCTGCTCTGGCAGATTTTACGCAAACGATCGGACGGGCCCAAATTCCGACGCCAGCATCCAATCGGTCCCTATGTTTTGGACTTTTATGTCGCCTGCCTGAAACTCGCTATCGAGATCGACGGCGCCGCCCACGACATGGGTGATAGGCCCGAGCGCGATGAAGCCCGCGACCGGTGGCTCGCGTCGCAAGGCATAGAAATGCTGCGGATCGCCGCTACGGATGTCCTTGCCGACCCCGCCGCAGTTGCGGACAGCATCGTGCGGCTTTGCATCGAGAGGTAAGACCCCTCCACCACCGCTTCGCGGCGGTCCCCCTCCCCAACGCTTCGCGATGGGGAGGATCTTTCGCTCAGGCCGCCATCGCCTGCGGCGCCGCGAGGAAATTGTACGGATCGATGCCGCGGCTGCGGTAGGCGCGGTGCGCTTCCTGATACAGCGTGGGTTCGCCGATCCCCAGCCGCGCGCGGGCGGCGTCGAGCGGTTCGGCGAGCAGCGCGCGGATGTCCTGTTCAATGATCGCCTTCGCCGCCTTGCCGTGGCGCTGACCCTGACGGATCGCGCCGAACACCGGGGCGTCGGCCTTCACGCCGCGCTTCACTTCATAACCGCCCGCATAGGCGATGAAGAAATTGCCGTAATTGCCCGTCTGGCCATAGGTAAAGCCCAGCACGCATTGTTCGCCCAGCGCGTCGCGGCCATAGCCGGTCAGAATGTGGAACAGGTCGTGCGTGTCGCGCAGGCGGTTGGCGTACCATTGCACCTGATCGTCGAATTTCGGACGGCCCATCTTGTCGGCCTCGGCGACGAGTCCAGCCGCCGACAGCCCCTCGCGGCGCATGAAGGTGACATAGGCATGGCCGACGCTGCCCTCGGGCAGCGCGTCGATCCACGCATGATCGTCGAGCAGGTCGGGAAGATAGGGTTCGCTCGCCATCAGTTGGCGACCTTTGTCGCTTTCGACGAACGCGCGCGCGTCGTCCATGAACCCCTTGCGCGGCAGGCTTTCAAAGATGTGGAACACCTGTTCGGTGTCTTCCTTGTCCTTGATCAGCTTGCGAAAGTGCGACAGCGCCTTGAACGGGCGAAAGGTCGGCATCTTGCGGTCGGGGTGGGAGAAGATCGTCGGGGTCATGGCTGCTCTCGTGCGAATCTGGAGATGATGGTGAGATAGCATTACTGACACAGATGTCAATAGCGTGTTAATCGCTGGACCTGCGTCCGACCACGCTGTTATAGATTCATAATACAGCGGGGGTGACAGATGACCGAAAGCGACGGCAGCAAAAGCGAACGGCTTATCACCCTCGACGCCATGCGCGGCTTTGCGGTGATGGGCATCTTGGCGATGAACATCGTCGCCTTTGCGATGCCCGAAATGGCCTATGTCTCGCCGCGCGCCTATGGCGGCGAAACGACATCCGATCTTGCCGCCTGGGCGTTCGGTTTCATCCTGTTCGACGGCAAGATGCGCGGCCTGTTCTCGATCCTGTTCGGGGCCAGCATGCTGCTGATCATCGACCGCGCCGAAACGACCGGGCAAGACCCGCGATCGATCCATCTTCGCCGGATGGCGTGGCTCGCGGTCTTTGGCCTGTGCCATTATTACTTCATCTGGTGGGGCGACATACTGTTCCTCTACGCCGCGGTCGGCTGCGTCGCCTTTCGGTTCCGCAAATGGCAGCCACGGCGGCTGATCAAATGGGCGCTCGGGCTGTTCACGCTCGGCGCCGTCTTGACGTCGCTGTTCTTTGGCGCCCAGCTGGCGCTGGCCAGCGCCGCCGACGATCCCGCGTCGCCGATGGCCGAGGCCGGTCAGGGCGTGCGCGAGGAATATGCGAGGATCGACGGCGAAGTCACCGCCGAGCTGGCGCTGTTCCGTGGCCCCTATCTGCCCATCCTTGACGAGCGGCTCGACAATGCGATCAATCCGCTGGTCATGGTGCTGATGTCGTTTCTGGAAACGCTGCCGCTGATGATGATCGGCATGGCGCTGTTCCGCAACGGCTTCCTGACCGGCGCGTGGAGCATGTCCGATTACCGGCGCATCGCGATGCGCTGGCTGCCGCCGGGGTTGGCGCTGACGCTGCTCGTCGCGTGGCTGCAATGGCGTGCCGATTTCGACTATGTCGTCGCGGTGAACGCCTTTCTGGCGTGGGCGGCGCCGGGCCGGCTGATGATGACGATCGCCTATGCCGCCCTGCTGGTGCTGGTCATCCGCGGCGCCGCGGGCAGCGGGCTGATCGCGCGGGTCGCCGCGGCGGGGCGCGCCGCCTTTTCCAACTATCTGGGGACCAGCATCGTGATGACGACGGTCTTTTACGGCTATGGGCTGGGGCTGTTCGGCGACGTCGGTCGCTGGACGCTCTATCTGGTGTGCCTGGGGATGTGGGCGCTCATGCTGCTGTGGTCAAAGCCATGGCTCGACCGCTTTCACTATGGCCCGCTCGAATGGTTGTGGCGGAGTTTGTCGCGCGGCGCGCTGCAACCGATGCGAAGGGTGGCGGCGGCTCAGTAACCGACCGCGCGGCCGAACCCCGCGGGGCGCCGCTGAACCAGCGGATTGGCCTCGCGCTCGAGCGCGCTCAGCGTCTCTTCGAACAATTTGCGCAGTTCGACGACGCGCGGCAGATATTCTTCGGGGCTGGTTTGCGTTTCGACGCAGTGACGCGCGAACATTTCGATGTCCTCGGCGACCGCACCCAGCTTTTCGCCGCCGAACTGGCGCGCTTCGCTTTTCAGCGTGTGCGCGGGCATCACCAGACCACGCGCGTCGCGGGCGCGCATCGCATCCTCGATCGCCGCCACCGATTTGGTGCCGTCTTCGCGAAAATAGCCGAGAATCCGAACAAACGCGGCGCCCAGCTGGGTGCGCGTGGCGCGGAATTCATCCCAATCGACCAGCACTTCGTCCAATTTCGTGTCCCTCGGCATGCAAATTCGGTCGTGGTCCCGCCCGACACATGCCCAGTTTGGGTAAAAAAGCCGTTACGATGCGGCCGACCGCCGACAAAAGCCGCCCCAATTTGGGTCAGCGGCGACGCACCCGCCAGCGGTCGGCGCCGTCGACCCCGGCTTCCACCTCGACCGTCCAGCCATGTTCGTCGGCCAGCGCCGCCACTTCGCGTCCCGCCTGCGGGTCATCGGCGATCAGCAGCACGTCGGCGGCGTCGCGCATCGCGCGCGCCAGCCGTAGCGCGGGCCAGGGACAGCGCATCCCGCGCGCATCGACGACCAGCGCCGACAGCTTATTCGTCATAGGGATTGCGCGAATTGCGGAAATTCAGTCGCACCGGCACGCCCTGGAACCCCAGTTCCTTGCGCATCCCGTTGACCAGATAGCGTTCATAGCTGCCGGGCAGCGCATCGGTGCGCGAACCGAAAACGACAAAGGTCGGCGGACGCGTGCGCGCCTGGGTGATGTAGCGCAGCTTGATCCGCTTGCCGCCGGGTGCCGGCGGCGGGTTGTTCTCTACCGCGCCTTCGAACCAGCGGTTGAGCCGCGCCGTCGATACCCGGTTGGTCCAGATCTCGCGCTGTTCGAACGCGACGCGCACCAAGGTGTCGATCCCCTTGCCTGTGGCGCCCGACACGGTGAGCACCGGCACGCCCTTGACCTGGCTCAGCCCGTCGTCGAGCGCGTTGCGCACGCCGTTGAACAGCGACGAGGCGTCTTCGGCGACATCCCATTTGTTGAGCGCGACGATCAGCGCGCGGCCTTCCTGCAGCACCTTGTCGGCGATGCGCAGGTCCTGCGCCTCCAGCCCCTTGGTCGCATCGAGCAGCAGCACGACGACCTCGGCAAAATCGACCGCGTGGAGCGCATCGGCGACCGACAGCTTTTCCAGCTTGTCGACCACCTTGGCGCGCTTGCGCATCCCCGCGGTGTCGAACAGCTGGATTTCGTGGACCTCGCCGTCCTTTTCCCACTGCCAGTCGACGCGGATCGAATCGCGGGTAATCCCTGCTTCGGGTCCGGTGATCAAGCGGTCCTCGCCGATCATGCGGTTGATCAGCGTCGATTTGCCCGCATTCGGACGCCCGACGATCGCCAGCTTCATCGGGCCGAGCGGCGCATCCTCGTCGTCATCGCTGGCGGCGGCGACCTCTTGCTCGATCGCGTCGAACGGCTCGACGATCGGGCGCAGCGCGTCGAACAGGTCGACGACACCCTCGCCATGTTCGGCGCTGAGCGCGATCGGATTGTCGAAGCCGAGCGAATAGCTTTCCATCAGGCCATTCTCGCCCTGCTTGCCCTCGGCCTTGTTGACCAAGAGGATGATCGGCGTGTCCTCGCTGCGCAGCCAGCGCGCGATTTCCTCGTCCAGCGGGGTGACCCCCGCGCGCCCGTCGATCATGAACAGCGCCGCGTCGGCCTCGCGCACCGCCTTTTCGGTCTGCACCCGCATCCGCCCGGGCAAGGTCGCGGCGTCCTGATCCTCGAACCCCGCGGTATCGACGATCCGAAACTCGAGGCCGAGCAGGTTGGCGTCGCCTTCGCGCCGGTCGCGCGTCACCCCGGGCTGGTCGTCGACCAGCGCCAGCCGCTTGCCGACCAGCCGGTTGAACAGCGTCGATTTGCCCACATTCGGGCGGCCAACAATGGCAATCGTCGCGAATCGCGACATGTCACTTAATCCCTGTATCTATCCGGGCCGCCCCGGCCCGGACGCTTGTCAGCGCCAGGCCGTGATCTGCCCGTCGTCCGCCAAAATATACAAAATATTGTTCGCCACCACCGGCGCCTGCGACAGCGGCGATTTGAATTCGGTCGAACCGAGCAGCGAACCGTCGGTCGGTGAGAATTCCTGCATCATACCTTCGCTGTTGACCGCGATCAGACGGCCGCCCGCCAAGATCGGCCCGGTCCAGCGGATCGGGTCCTTTTTCTTCTTTTCGGTTTCGACGCGGAAGCGTGCGAGCTGCTGCAACCAGCGCACCTTGCCGGAGGTCCGCGCAACGCACAGCAATTTGCCGTCGTCGGTCATCGCATAGACCCACTCGCCGACCACATAGGGCGTCGAGATGCCGGCGATCGAGATTTCCCAGCTGCGCTGCCCGGTGAGCAGTTCATAACTCGCCATGCGGCCACCCTGGCCCAGCGCAAAGACGCGGCCGTTGTCGACGACCGGGTCGGCATCGACGTCGGTCAAGGTCGACACCGACAGCGCCATCGAGGTGCGCGCCAGCGCGTCTTCCCACAGGTCGCGACCATTTTCGTACCGATAGGCCTGCACTTCGCCCGACGAGAAACCGGCGACGATCGTCCCCTGCCCCGCCGCGGGCGACGCGGCGCCGAACACGCTGCCGGGTTCGAGCGACGCGGTCGCCTGCCACAACACCGCGCCATTGGCGGCATTCAGCGCGATGATCTGGTTGTCCTGGCTGATCACATAGACGCCGCCAAAGGCAATCGTCGGCGCGCCGCGCAGCGGCCCGGCGGGCTTCACCTTCCAGATCACCGATCCGTCGGCGGCATTCAGCGCCGCGACGTCGCCGACGCCGCTGGTCGCATAGACGACATTGCCGTCGACCCCGGCGCCGCCACCGAACAGCGAATCCCGGAAATCCTTGCCGGTGCTGCCGATCGATGTGCGCCACAGCGGGGCGCCGGTGTCGGCGGCGAACGCCTGGACCACCGCTTCGGTATCGACCGCGAACAGGCGGTTGTCGGCGATGACCGGCGACGCGGCGAGCCGCTGTTTCTTCGTGCTGCCCGCGATATTGGCCTGCCACAGCTTGCTGCGCGTTGCGCCCAGCGCCGGATGGCCCATCGATTTCGATGCGTTGCCGCCCGACTGCGCCCAGGCAGCGTTCACCGCGGGTTCGGGCAACACGACGGCGATGGCAGCGGTGGCCGGATCGACCTTGACGCTGTTGTCGTTCGACAGGATCGAGACACGCTCGCCGACCGTCGGGGTCTTCGGCCCGCCGTCGCCCTTCAGCACGCCGCAACCCGCAAGCGGCAGCGCCAGCAGCGCCGCATAAAGTCCGTAACGCGTCTTCCGCATATTAATTGGCTTCCTCAACTGGGGCGGCTGCCGCTGCCTTGGGCGCAGCATTGCCTTTTTCGTCCTTCGCGGCGCTTTCATCGGCACGGTCGGCGACCGCATCGACGCCCAGCATCCCCGCCATCTGCACCGAACGCGATTGCAGCGACTTGGCGACGCCGGGCAGCTTGGCGATGCGCCCGTACAGCGCGCCCGCCTGATCATATTGGCCAAGCTGATAATGCGCGGTCGCCGACAGTTCGGCGGCGCTCGCGAACCAGCTCGATACCGGATCCTTGGCGTCGACCAGCGGCTTCATCCGCGCAATCACCGCTTCGGGTTTCAGGCTGTCATATTCGAACGCGGTCTGGCGGATCAGCGCCAAATCGCGCAGCGCCTGATCGAGTTTGCTGTCGGCTGCGACCTTGGCCATCAGCGCCGCGGCGGCCTTCAGATCGCCCGCCTGCGCCTTGATATTCGCCTGCTGCATGATGGCGGCGGCGCGATAGGCGGGTTCGCCGCCCGCCGCCAGCTTGTCCAGCTCGGTCGCCGCCGCGCGCGGCTGGTTGGTCGACAGTTTCTGGAACGCCGCGATCAGTTCTTCGGCCCGCTCGCCGCGCGCCGCGTCCTGACGATGGTTCCAGTACAGATAGCCGCCGAATGCCAGCAACGCGGCCAGCACCCCGCCAATGATCCACCGGCCATAGCGCTGCATGACGGTGTCGAGCCGATCCTTGCGGACGGCTTCGTCAACTTCCTGCAACAGCGCGGCATCGTTGGTCGGGCTCAGGGCCAATCAAACCTCCATTTATCATTCAGGGCTTTGGGGATAATCCCACCGCGGCTTCCTTAGCGAGGGCGCAGAAAAAGGCCAAGCGATTCACTTGGCCCCGTTCGCGCCGCCCACCCGGGTCAGCCCGCGTAGATCTGATCCTCGGTCGGGAATGAACGGGACCTGACCTGATCGGCATATTCGCGCACCGCGCCGTCGACGACGCCGGCCATGTCTTGGTAGCGTTTGACGAATTTGGGAACGCGTTCGAACATCCCCAGCATATCCTCGGTGACCAGAACCTGGCCGTCGCATTGCGCCGACGCGCCGATGCCGATGGTCGGGCAGGCGACCTTGTTCGTCACCTCGATCGCGATCGATTCGAGCACGCCCTCGATGACCAGCGAAAAGGCGCCGGCTTGCGACACCGCGACCGAATCCTCGACGATCGACCGCGCTTCCTCATCGCTTTTGCCGCGCACGCCATAGCCGCCGAGGATGTTGACCGCCTGCGGCGTCAGCCCGACATGGCCCATCACCGGAATGCCGCGCTGGGTCAGGAATTCGATCGTCGGGGCGAGCGCGCGGCCGCCCTCCAGCTTCACCGCGGCGGCACCCGTTTCCTTCAGCAGGCGCGCGGCGTTAGTGAAGGCCTGTTCGGGGCTCGCTTCATAACTGCCGAACGGCATGTCGACGATGACCGCGGCATGATAGCTGCCGCGCACCACCGCGGCGCCGTGCAGCGCCATCATCTCCATCGTCACCGCCACGGTGTGCGGCAGACCGTAAATCACCTGCCCCAGCGAATCACCGACCAGCAGCATGTCGCAATGCGGATCGAGCAGCTGCGCCATGCGGACGGTGTAGGCGGTCAGCATGACGATCGGCTCGCCGCCCTTGCGCTGGCGGATGCGCGGCACCGTCAGGCGCTTCATCGGCTGCGGCGTCGGGTTCGCGCGGCTGGTGGAGGTGTCGAGGGTGAGCGTTTTGGGCAGGGTGGACATGGGGCGACGGCTTAGCGGTTTATGTTGCGGTGCGAAAGCGGCAAAGCCCCGCCATGTTACTCGCTATTGACTCCATGTTAAAAATATTCGACATTAAGTTCGAATCACATGACATGGAGTGCGACATGACGTTCCGCGAGAAAATTCACTGGGTGGCTTTCGTCACCATGCTGCTCGCCTTTGGCTGGTACTTTCTGGCCTTTCCCTGGCGCGATGCGGCCTCACCCTCGGCGCTGTGGACAGCGGGTGGGATGCTGATCCCGCTGACGCTGGGGATCATCGTCGCGATGACAGTGGCGACCGCCATATTGGCGATCCGCAATCGCAGCGAAGTCCATCTGACCGAGGACGAGCGCGACCGGACAATCCACTGGCGCGGGACGCATCTGGCCTATTATCCGATGGTGGTCGGCACTTGGGCCTGCATCGGGCTGATCTTCACCGGCGCCCCGCCCGCGATCCTCCTCAACCTGCTGCTCGCGATGGTCGTGCTGTCCGAACTGCTGCGTATCGGCTCGCAGATCTGGCTCTATCGCCAAGGTTGATGTCGCGCCGATAAATCCGACGACGAAAGAGCAATCATCATGGCGAAACTCCCCTTCACCAACGACATCCGCACCCTGCGCTTCCTGGCGGGCGAGATGACCCAAGGCGATCTGGGCGACCGCGTCGGCGTGACGCGGCAGACGATCGCGGCGATCGAACAGGGCAAATACTCGCCCTCGCTGGAGGTCGCGTTCCGCATCGCGCAGGTGTTCGGCAAGCCGCTCGAAGCGGTGTTCCAATGGGATCCCGGCACCGATTGAAACAGCGCGGCCGCGCGGCCCGGCCCACACCTCTCCCCGGGGGCGTCGGGCCGGGTTTTGGCTGCTGGTTTGGGGTGGGAAGCGGGCTTAGCCGATCCTCCCTGCCGCGAAGCGGTGGGGAGGGGGACCGTTCGCGAAGCGAATGGTGGAGGGGCGGCGACGGTAGTGCCATCGCCCCTCCGTCAGCGCTTCGCGCTGCCACCTCCCCATGGCTACGCCACAGAGAGGATCAACGTCCACTTCAGTCGCTCTTCCCCGCCACCGCCACCGCCGCCTCGCGCGGGTTATCGCTGAACAGCCCATCGATCCCCGTGGCCAAATAGGCCGCGATTTCGGCGCCCAGGTCGCCATGCCCGGCCGGGTTCACCCCGCCCTTGTCGCCCAGCGGCAGAAAATAATTCTCGCGGCGGAACGTCCACGGGTGCACTTTCAACCCCGCGGCATGGGCATCGCGCACCAGGCTGGTCGGTTCCGCCAGCGACCCCAGCGCCCCGCGCGGGATGACCATCGCCTTGTTCGGGCCGATCCCGTCGGCATAGGATTTGATCGTCTTGAGACCGGCAGGCGCCGCCATCGCGGCATAGCTGGTGCCGGGCATGTCGGGCGGGCCGCCCTCGGCATCCATCAGCTGGATCAGCGGCAGGTCGCTCTTGGCACGCAGGTCGATCAGATTCTGCACTTCAAAGCTCTGGATAAAGACCGGCGCCTGGCGACCGCGATAGCCGAAGCGATCGAGCAGCGCGAGCAGCGGCGCTTCGTGCGGCAGGCCGATCGCGATGAAATGGCTGGGGTGCTTGGTTTCGGGATAGACGCCCACCGGCTTGTCGCGGCCACGATTGACCTGCACCAACAGCGTCAGGATTTCTTCGAAGGTCGGGATGTCGAACCGCCCGTCAAATTCGGTCGAGCGCAGTTTCGGCAGCCGTTCGCGCGCGCGCAGCGTTTTCAATTCGGCGAGGGTGAAATCTTCGGTAAACCAGCCGATCACCGCGCGGCCGTCGATCGTCTTGGTCGTTTTCCGGTCGGCAAATTCGGCGCGATCGGCGACGTCGGTCGTCTCCGAAATCTCATTCTCGTGCCGCGCCACCAGCACGCCGTCCTTGGTCAGCACCAAATCGGGTTCGATGAAGTCGGCGCCCTGCTCGATCGCCATCCGGTACGCGGCAATCGTATGTTCGGGCCGCTCGCCCGATGCGCCGCGGTGCGCGATGACGATCGGCGGCTGGCCGTCAAGGGTCGGCTGCGTCGTCACCGGATCAGCCGCGCAGCCGACGAGCAGCGGCAGGGCGAGCGACGCCAGCAGCCAGCGGATCATGCCGCAAAACGTGCCTGCCAGTCGGCCGGCGAAAAACCGACGCTGATCGCGCCCGCGGCGTCGACGACCGGGCGGCGGATCATCGCGGGCTGGTCCAGCATGAGCGCCTTGGCCGATGCGGCGTCGAGGCCGTTCTTCTGCTCATCGGGCAATTTGCGAAAGGTCGTTCCCGCCTTGTTGAGCAGCTTGTCCCAGCCCAGCGCATCGATCCAGCCCTGCAGCCGGTCGGCGTCCAGCCCGTCCTTGCGCACATCGTGAAAGCGATACGCCACGCCCTGCTCGTCGAGCCAGCGCCGCGCCTTTTTCACCGTGTCGCAGTTCGAAATGCCATAGAGAATCATCGTCATGGCGCCGGGACTAGCAGGCCGCGATGACAAGTTCGAGGCGTCGCTGCCGCACCCATCGTCACACGATCGGCGGCCGGTCGGCGATCCGCGTGTTCGCGCTGGCCAATTTTCCCCGCAGCGCGCGCGCAAAGCCCTCGTGCAATGTGCTGGCGATCGCGGGGTTCGCTGCCAGATAGGCGCGCAGCGCCGCGGCGGGGACGAACCACAGCCGCGCGTTGCTGCCCAGCAGCACCGTGCCGGTTGCATGGGTGCCATCGAGCACGGTCGCTTCGCCGATCAGCGCGCCGTCGGACAATTTGCCGACCTCGGCCCCGTCGCGGTGGATCGCCGCCTGTCCTTCGGCCAGATAAAACAGGCTGGGCGCCGCCTGATTTTCGCGGATCAATATCTCGCCGCGCTTGGCCGAAATCCAATGCCCCTGATCGATCAGCCCGCGCGCCGCGACGGGATTCAGCCCGCCAAAATGCTCGCGGCGCAGCCCCTCTTCCTCGGCCGAAAAGCTCACATTGCGTTCGCGCAGCCACAGGCGCGCCAATATGCCGATGTTGACGACCAGGATCGCGAGCACCAGCATGCCATAGCCGACGTCGGGTTCGCGGAACAGAACCAGCGGCACCGCGACCAGCGCCGCGGCGGCCAGCCCGATCCGGACATAGTCGATGCGCACGACGAAGCTGGTCGCCAGCAAGAGCAGCAACGCCGCATAAACAAACCAAGCGGACTCGAAATTCGCCATAGCCAATCGCTTTGCGTGGAGACCCGGTCTTGGGTCGTTGCATCTATAACGTCGCCGATAGCCAGATGCCTTGGATGCGCCGGTTGCATTCCAAAACCCTGAAACAAACTATCAGTTTTTGGTCCCCAAGAAAAGCATAGGTGCGCAAATGTCACGATAATGCTAATTTTATCGTTCGCGAAACGGTGCGCATTGCGTCCCGGCGACATTCGCGCCATGGCGGCGCCCGGTTTGGACACAAGAAGACACAGGCAGATGACGAAGAATTGGCAACCGCATAGCTGGCGCTCGCACGACGCCCGCCAGCTGCCCACCTATCGCGACGCCGATGCGCTCGCGGCGGCCGAACGCGAACTCAGCAATTATCCGCCGCTGGTCTTTGCCGGCGAAGCGCGCGACCTGACCGCGGACCTCGCCCGCGTTGCCGAGGGCAAGGCGTTTCTGCTCCAGGGCGGCGACTGTGCCGAAAGCTTTGCCGAATTCCATCCGAACAACATCCGCGACACCTTTCGCGTGCTGCTCCAGATGGCGGTGGTGCTGACCTTTGCGTCGAAGATGCCCGTCGTGAAGCTTGGCCGCATGGCGGGCCAGTTCGCCAAGCCGCGTTCGGCGGACATGGAAGAGGTGAATGGTGTCGAGCTGCCGAGCTATCGCGGCGACATCATCAACGACATCGCGTTCGAAGAGGCCGGGCGCGAGCCCGACCCGCAGCGGATGGTCAAGGCCTATAACCAGTCGGCGGCGACGCTGAACCTGCTGCGCGCCTTTGCCAATGGCGGCTATGCCAATCTGCATCAGGTCAATGCCTGGACGCACGACTTCATGGACCGCAGCCCGTGGGCCAAGAAATATCAGGAAACCGCCGCCCGCATTTCCGAAGCGCTGGCCTTCATGGAAGCCTGCGGGGTGACCCCCGAAACCGTGCCGCAGATCAAGGGCACCAGCTTCTACACCAGCCATGAAGCGCTGCTGCTCCCCTATGAGCAGGCGCTCACCCGGCAGGACAGCCTGACCGGCGGCTGGTACGACACCTCGGGCCATATGCTGTGGGTCGGCGACCGCACGCGGTTCGAGGGATCGGCGCATATCGAGTTCCTGCGCGGCATCGGCAATCCCGTCGGCATGAAGTGCGGCCCGAGCCTGGAGGCGGACGCCTTGCTACGCCTGCTCGACACGCTGAACCCCAACCATGTCGCGGGGCGCATGACGCTGATCACCCGCTATGGCCATGACAAGATCGAGGCGCATCTGCCCAAACTGGTGCGCGCGGTGAAGGAATCGGGGCATCCGGTCGTCTGGTCTTGCGATCCGATGCACGGCAATGTCATCAAGACCAACAATGGTTACAAGACGCGCCCGTTCGAGCGCATCCTGGCCGAAGTGCGCGGCTTCTTTGCCGTACACCGCGCCGAAGGAACGCATGGCGGCGGCATCCATATCGAGATGACCGGCCAGAATGTCACCGAATGCACCGGCGGCGCGATGGACGTGACCCAGATGGATCTGGCCGACCGCTATCATACGCATTGCGATCCGCGTTTGAACGCGGGGCAGTCGCTGGAACTGGCGTTCCTGCTGGCCGAGATGCTCAATCAGGAAATGAGCGAGCGCGCGAAGCAGGCGGCTTAGCTCTCACCGTCGCCCCCGCGAAGGCGGGGGC
>JAFAGN010000036.1 GCA_023422695.1 Pseudomonadota bacterium | reverse complement strand
GCCCCCGCCTGCGCGGGGGCGACGGCTGATCACGCCCGCTCGTCCTTCGTCGATTCCATCACCACATAGGTGCTGATCGAATGCACCTGCGGCAGCACCCCCAGTACCTCGGTGTGGAAATGCTTGTACGCCGCCAGATCGGCGGTCTCGATCCGCAGCAGATATTCGATCGCGCCGGTGACATTGTGGCACTCGCGCACTTCGGGCGCCGCAGCCATCGCCTGTTCGAAATCGGACTGCGCCTTTTTGGTGTGGGTCGACAGTCCCACGGTCACATACGCCATGAAGGCCAGCCCCAGCTTTGCCGGGTCGATCGCGGCGCGATAGCCGGTGATCACGCCGCTGCGTTCCAGTTCCTGCACCCGGCGCAGGCAAGCGGAGGGCGACAGTCCGACGCGCTCGGCGAGTTCGAGGTTCGAGATTCGCCCGTCGCACGCCAGTTCACGCAATATCTTGCGGCTGATATCATCCATCTTGCTCATAGATTGCATTTGATACGCCATTTTTGCGATTCTTTGCAACCCATACCGTCCAGAAGCCGATTATGTTGCGTCCATGAACCAGACCACCCTCGCCGCGCTCGCCGCCTTCGCGCTCGTTTCGTCGATCACGCCGGGACCGAACAACATGATGCTGATGGCGTCGGGCGCCAATTTCGGCCTGCGCCGCACGGTCCCGCACGCGCTCGGTGTCGGCATCGGCTTCACGCTGATGATCATCCTTGTCGGGCTCGGGCTGATGGGCCTGTTCGACCTGTTCCCGATCCTCAATACCGTGCTCAAGGTGGTGAGCGTCGTCTATCTGCTTTGGCTCGCGTGGAAAATCGCCAATGCCGCCGCGCCCGATACCGAAACGGGCAGGCGCAGCAAGCCGATGACCTTTGTCCAGGCGATGCTGTTCCAGTGGGTCAATCCCAAGGCGTGGTCGATGGCGCTGACCGCGATCGCACTCTACGCCCCCGATCGCAACCTAGGCGCGGTGCTGCTGGTTGCCGTGATCTTTGGCCTGATCAACCTGCCGTCGACCAGCCTGTGGGCGGTGATGGGTCAGGTGCTGCGCGGCTGGCTGTCCAGTCCGGCGCGGCTGCGCGCGTTCAACTGGACGATGGCGGCTTTGCTGGTGGGGTCGCTGGCGTTGCTGATCTGATTGCAAGGTTGCGGTTCGCAACCTATGCACGGCGCTTCCCCATCCTGACCGGAGAAGTGAGCCATGCCAAGTCGCCGCCTCGGAAAAAGCGCTATCCATGTGTCCGATATCTGCATGGGGACGATGACCTTTGGAAGCCAGACCGACGAGGCCGAGGCCTTCCGCGTCCTTGATCGCTGCTTCGACGCGGGGATCAATTTCTACGATACGGCCGAGGGTTATCCAGTGCCGCCCGATGCCAAATGGGTCGGCCGCACCGAGGAGATCGTCGGGCGCTGGCTGAAGACCAAGAATCGCGACGCGATCATCCTCGCGACCAAGGTTTCGGGGCCCAGCCATGTGTGGTTCAAGTCGCCGTGCCGCGGCGGCATGACCGCGCTCGACCGCAAGAATATCTTTCAGGCGATCGACGACAGCCTGACGCGGCTGCAAACCGACTATGTCGACCTTTATCAGACCCACTGGCCCGACCATGATGCGCCCTATGACGAGATGATGGACGCGCTCGACGAGCTCGTCCGGATCGGCAAGGTCCGCATCCTCGGTTGCTCGAACGAAACCAGCTGGGGGCTGATGAAATCGCTCGCCGCCTCGGAGCAGCTGGGCGTGGCGCGCTATCACACAATCCAGAATAATTTCAGCCTCAACAACCGCCGGTTCGAGGATGAGCTGGCGCAGGTGTGCCGCCAGGAAGGCGTCAGCCTGATCCCCTATTCGCCGCTCGCGGGCGGGGTGCTGTCGGGCAAATATCAGGGCGGCGCGGCGCCCGAGGGCGCGCGCTTTTCGCGCTATCTGGCGATGGAGGGGCGGCAGGCCGCTATGGGCCAGCGCTTCGTCAACGAAAAGAGCCTCGCCGCGACCGCACGCTATCTGCAGATCGCGGCGGACGCGGGGCTGCACCCGGTGACGATGGCGACCGCCTGGTCGAAACAGCATGATTTCGTCGCCTCGACGATCGTCGGGGTCAGCGCCGACGATCAGCTTGACCCGATCCTGGCCGCCATGGATCTGGTGCTTCCGGACGAGGTGATGAAGGCGCTGCATAAGGTCAGCAAAGACATCCTCTATCCGATGGGCTGAACGGCTTGTGCGGCGCGCCGCGGCTGCTAATCTTCTGCCGAAATCAGCGAGGAACCCTGCCATGCCCCCTGCCCGCCGCATCCTTTTCGCGCTCGCCGCCCTTTCCGCCACCATCGGCATCGCGCATGCCGCCAACCCGGTGATGTTCCGCGACGCCGGGTGCGGCTGCTGCCTCAAGTGGCTGGAGCAGGTGAAGGCGTCGTTCGGGCAAAAGGCGGTGGTGGTCAATTCGCCCGACATGGACGGGATCAAGGACAAGCACGGCGTGCCGCACGCGCTGCGCAGTTGCCACACCGTGCTCGTCGGCGGCTATGTGATCGAGGGGCATGTCCCCGCAAAGGACATCGCCCGCCTGCTCCGCGAAAAGCCCAAGGGCGTGAAAGGGCTGGCCGTCGCCGGGATGCCGATGGGGTCGCCGGGCATGGAACATGGCAACCACCGCGAGGCGTATAAGGTCATGACCTTCGGCAGCAGCGGTCAGCGCGTTTATGCGAGCTATGCCGCGAGCGTCGGCGGGCACGCGCACTGAGGCACAGCGGCCCGTCCGTCATCCCGGCGAAACAGCGACTATAAACTCGCCTTGAACAGCGCCAGCATCCGGCCCCACGCCTTTTCCGCTGCCACTTCATCATAGACGCGGCCGTCGGGCGGGCACCAGCCGTGCTGGGCGGGATAGACCTCGACCTCATGCCATTGCGGCCGCGGCTCCAGCACCGATTTCAGCAAGACCTTCTCGTTCGGGCTCTCCTTATCGTCATCTTGCGCGATCGCGAATAAAAAGCCTGCCTTGCTTCCCGGGATCAGCAGATGCGGGCTGTCCGGGGTGTCGAGGCCGACCCGCGCACCGTGAAAGCTCGCGGCGGCGCCGACCCGGTCGGGCTTGAGCGCAGCGGAATAGATGACCATCGGCCCGCCCATGCAATAGCCCGCCGTCCCCAGCTTGCGCTTCGTATCGACCTCGGCCTGCGCGTCCAGAAACGCCAGATGCGCCGCAGCGTCGGTATCGACCAGTGTTTTTGTCAGCAGCTTGAGATAGCCGAACAGCTTTTCGCGCACCGCGGGGACACCCCAATTATTCTCGGCGTCGATGACCGGCGCTTTCTGCCAGCGATAGAAGGGGTTGACGCACAGCACCGCATAGCCGTCGCCCGCCAGGCGGTCGGCCATCTGGCGAAAGGCGGGGCGCAGCCCGCGGATGTCGGGCCAGATCAGCACGCCGGGATGCGTCCCCTCGGCAGGTGCCACGAAATAGGCATCGCAGACGCCGTCGGCGGTGGTGATGGTGACGTCGCGGCCCTTCACCGGCTTGCCCGCCATCGCGCGCGCCGACATCGCCGCGATCAGCGCGCCCGCCCCCGCCAGCGCGGTAAAGCTGCGCCGGGCGACGGGCATTCCGGCGCGGTCGCGATCGGCTTCCATCTTTTCGGTACACATCGGGGCTCTCTCCTTGGGGATTCGTCGGAAAGTCGTAGAAAACGGCGCAACTTCACTCGCGATTTACATTGTCGTCCCGTGTTCGGGATCGAAGCACATGTCAGGCTAATCCAGCCGGATTTTGTAGGACAGCGTTTTTTGCAGGCGCAATCCTCCCTGTCGCACAGCGATGGGGAGGTGGCAGCGCGAAGCGCTGACGTAGGGGCGTTGGCGCGACCGGCGTCGCCGCTCCACCCCTTGCTTCGCAAGCGGTCCCCCTCCCCATGGCTTCGCCACAGGGAGGATTAAGTGGTCAGGCGCTCAATCTCGCCAAAGGTCATCGCCACATTATGCACGCCGACGTTGCGCAGCATTTCGCCATGCGCGGTGCGATCGGCGATATGTCCAGCGCCGCAAAAACCGACCACCGTCATCCCCGCCGCGAGCGCCGCCTGCGCCCCGGTGGGCGAATCCTCGATCGCCATGCAGCGCGCGGGATCAACTGCCAGCCCCTGCGCGGCGGCCAGATAGATGTCGGGGTACGGTTTCCCGCGCTCCCACCCGTCGGCGCTATAGACGTGGCGGCCGAAATGATGCCCCAGCCCGAACAGTCCCAGCGCCCAGTCGATATATTCGGCGCGGCTCGACGAGGCGATCGCACGCGGCATTGACTCCAATGTGCCGAGAAACGCCGATGCGCCCGGCACCGCGTCGAACCCGTCCATAAAGCGCGCCCGCGCCCGCGCGCGGTGCGTTTCGCGAAAATCGGCGGGCAGCGCACGGCCGAACCGCGCCTCGATCCGCCGCTGCGTCTCCTGCCAATTATGGCCATAATAGTCGCGCAGACACTCGTCGTAGGTTGTCTGCATCCCGATCGCTGTCAGGCTCTCGGCCAGCGACGTGTTTGCGCGCACCTCGCTGTCGGCGATGACGCCGTCGAAATCGAAGATGATGGCCGCGAAACGCATCGCGCTACCGCATCACCTCATGGTCGCGGGCGTAGCCCCACGCCCCCTCACCCGACCAGCCGCGCCCGTCGGGAAACACCAGTCGCAGCCCGCTGAGCTGCCCCGGCGCGAACAGCCGCATATTGACGCCCATCAGATCGACCGCACCGCCCATCCGCTCGATCAGCCCCGCGGTCGCCGACCAGTGCGTCGCGCAGCCGCAGGTCGGGCAGAAATGCAGGTCCGAATTGGGATTTGCTCGGTCGGGGCGATTGTAGGTCCGCGTCGCGCCGTCGATCGCAACGTCCTTCGGCGAATAATAGGCCCAGAGGATGCCGTGCGAAAAGCAGAGCGAGCAATTGCACTCGGCGAGTTCCTCGGGCGCTTTGGCGAGCTGCACCGAGACGGCGCCGCAGTGGCAGGTTGTGTTCCAGGTCATTCGAGTTTCTCTAGCACTTCAAAATGGGCGGCAGCAAACATCCGGTTCAGGCCCGAAACCTCGATCCGAACGCCACTATGTTGGACATATTGACAACAGACCATACTGATGTCATATACTCCAACATGAAGGCGGTTTCGATCTTACGGGAACGCATCACGCTTGATGACGACAGCTTTGTCGAACTCGTCGTGTGGAAGCTGCCGAAAAGGCTTGCCGGAAGTGCCCATGATTTCAAATATCGCCTCGCGCTGGTTCGTTCCAACGTCTGCGTGCTGCGATACGACAATGAGGCCGGAAAAGGCGATCATAAGCATCTGGGCGAAACCGAGGTCGACTATGCATTCAGCGGGCTGGAGCAGTTGCAACGCGATTTCTGGGACGATGTTGAACGATGGAGAAGCGCATGAGGAACATTGTCACGGTCGGCCTTTCGTCGCTGGGCGATGCCAAGGATCGCCTGGCCGCCGCCCTTCGCGGCGAGCCGCAGGGCAACCGCATCTCGTTCCTGACGGTCGAGCAGATGTGGAAAACCCTCAGCCCGAAACGCGCGGAAATCCTGAGCATCATGGCGGGGCAAGGTGCCATGCCGATCCGCGAAGTCGCACGGCGTGTGGGGCGTGATGTGAAGGCGGTTCATGGCGATGTCCACGCATTGCTCGACGCGGGCGTGCTCGATCAAGTGAAGGGCGGCGTCGTGTTTCCCTATGATGCGGTGCATGTAGATTTTATGCTGGGTGAGGCGGCTTGAAATTTGGAAGCGCTAAATCGAGCCTTTCGCCGGGCACAGGACATAAGCGCTCCTCGCCACATATTCCCAGTTCTCTGATTTACTCGGTGCTCCACACCAATATTTATCGGCCAGTTCCTTGTCAGAAACGCATTGGAGAGATGCATCTACCAGCTGGGAAATGGCTTGGTTAGGATGATGGCGCTTCTGGAGTTCACCAAGCCAATAGCTGTCTCGACGATCAGTATTCCCGATCAATAATATCCGATAATCGAAACCGTTGCTGTACGCAAGGCCATGATGGCCGCTCCTCAGGGTTTCGCTTGCGAAAACAGACTCGTTCCGCGGGATACAGTGTTCAGGTCGTTCAGCTTCCAATAGAAGTTCAATGGCACTGCTAACGGAGTAATTTTCGCCCCTGTGGCGAAGCTTGGTACCGATTCGAAGAGGGCGTGGGGATCGGTGATAGGCGACGAAGAGCCGCATTATTCCACCGTTACCGACTTCGCCAAATTGCGCGGCTGGTCCACATCGGTCCCCTTGGCGACCGCAACATGATACGCCAGCAACTGCACCGGCACCGCGTACACCAGCGGCGCGATCAGCGGGTGGACCTTGGGCATTTCGATCGTCGCCATGCACCCGTCACCCGCTTCGGCGATGCCGTCGGCGTCACTGATCAGGACGACCTTGCCGCCGCGCGCCATCACTTCGTGCATGTTGCTGACGGTCTTTTCAAACAATGGCCCGCTGGGCGCGAGGACGATCACGGGGACCGCCTCGTCGATCAGGGCGATCGGACCGTGCTTCATTTCGCCCGACGCGTAACCTTCGGCGTGGATATAGCTGATTTCCTTGAGTTTCAGCGCGCCTTCCATCGCCAGCGGATAGTCGGGACCGCGGCCGAGGTAGAGCACGTCGCGCGCCGGGGCGACGAGGTGCGCCATTGCGGCGATGTCTTCGTCATGCGCCAGCGCGGCGTTGAGCGCGGCGGGCGCCTCGATCAGATGTTTGACGATCTCGCGTTCGTCATCGGCGCTAAGCTTCCCCTTCTTGAGCGCCAGATGCGCGGCGAGCGCGGCGAGCACCGCGAGCTGGCAAGTGAAGGCCTTGGTCGAGGCGACGCCGATTTCGGGACCGGCGTGGGTCGGGAGCAGGAGGTCGGCCTCGCGCGCCATGCTGCTAGTGGGCACGTTGACGACGACAGCGATCGTCTGGCCGTTCGCCTTGCAATGACGCAGCGCCGCGAGCGTGTCGGCGGTCTCGCCCGATTGCGAGATGAACAGCGCCAGCCCACCGGATTGCAGCACGGGATCGCGGTAGCGGAACTCGCTGGCGACATCGATGTCGACCGGAACACGCGCAAAGGTTTCGAACCAATATTTGGCGACCATACCGGCGTAGAAGCTGGTGCCGCAGGCAACGATGGTGATGCGGTCGATCTTGCTGAGGTCGAAGTCCATCTGCGGCAGTGCGACCGTCTGTTCGAGCGGGCGGATGTAGGAGGAGAGCGTCTGCGCGACCACCGTCGGTTGCTCGAAAATCTCCTTTTGCATGAAGTGGCGGTAATTGCCCTTTTCGACCGCCGCCGCGGTGACGCCGCTGGTGGTGATTTCGCGCGTCACCGGATTGTTGGCGCTGTCATAGATCTGTGCGCCGTCGCGGGTGATGACGACCCAGTCGCCTTCCTCCAGATAGGCGATCTTCTGCGTCAGCGGTGCGAGCGCGAGCGCATCCGAGCCAAGGAAGGTCTCACCCTCGCCATAGCCCACGACGAGCGGCGAGCCGAGGCGGGCGCCGATGAGCAGGTCCGGGTGCTGGCGAAAGGCGATGGCGAGCGCGAAGGCGCCGCGTAGCTGTGGCAGGACCGCTTTCACTGCGTCCTGCGGCGACAAGCCCGCTTCGACCTGTTCGCTGACGAGGTGCGCGACAACCTCGGTATCGGTCTCGCTTTCGAAGCTGCGGCCGCGCGCCTGGAGCGCTTCGCGCAGCGGCTTGAAATTCTCGATGATCCCGTTGTGGACCAGCGCGACCTCGCCTGTCGCGTGCGGGTGCGCGTTGCTGGTCGTCGGCGCGCCGTGCGTCGCCCAGCGCGTGTGTGCGATGCCGACGGTACCGGGGGCGGGGTTGCCGCCAAGTTCCTTGACCAGATTGGCCAGCTTGCCCTCGGCGCGGCGACGGATCAGCTGGCCGTCCTGCACGGTGCAGACGCCCGCGCTGTCATAGCCGCGATATTCCATCCGCTTCAGCCCGTCGACGAGGCGATCGGCGACCTGATCCTTGCCGATAATTCCGATAATTCCGCACATTGGGGTCTGGCTTTCGTTAAAGAATATAGGGAACGCGGATGCCCGGCATGTTCGGCGGGAAATCCTTGGTATTGCGGGTGATGAGAACGCGCCCGCGGGTTTGCGCGGTCGCGAGGATGATGGCGTCGGGCGACTTTAATCGCGGCCGATCGCGGCGCAGTGCCGCCGCCCGCGACGCGATTTCATCGTCGATTTCATCCATGCCGAAATGCGCCAGAAACGCCGTCGCTTCGCTGACCACGCTTTCGTCGCCCTTGGACAATATCTCGATCCAGGCCATCCGGCTGATCCAGGGGCGCGCGCCATTGTGCGTCGCGCGTTGAATTTCGGCCCTTGCCGGCGGATAACCAGCGAGCGCATCGATGACGATATTCGCGTCGAACGTATAGCCGCTCACTTGGAATGCGGACTTTTGGGTTCGGGATATTTCCCGGCGATCATGTCCAGATAAATCTGCCGCTGGCGATCATCTTCGGCGTCGAACATCTCGGGTGATTCCGCGCGCACGTCTTCATAATCGTCGTCCCACGGCCGCGTCCATTCGGCCCGGCGCTTGCGATCATAATCCTGCGGATCGACGGAAATGCCGTGGCGGGACCAAAGTCCGAAGCCGCGATCGATCCAATCACCGTCACCCGGCGCCGGTTGCGCCTGATACGACGCGACGGCATCGCGTAGCACCGCCGCCCGGCTTTTGCCCTGTTCATAGGCAATGCGGTCGAGACGCTTAATCTCTTCGTCGGGCAGATCGGCAAGAATTCGGGTCATTGATATAATGATATCATATCATGATATCATGTCAAGTGCGGTCGAAGTTGCGATCGACGAAAATCATCGCGAATTGCACCGGATCGGGCGCAATTCCATTACCCTCCGCAAAGCGCGCGGTGCCGTCGGTCCAGATCTTGCGAATCTGGGCGGGCAGGTCGGGGCCGAACTTCATCTGCTGCGCGACGATCTGCTCCCAGCTGCCCTTCACGCCAAAGCTTTGCTCGAGCTGCGGCACCATCGCCCTGCAATAGCTCTCGGTGGCATCGTCGAGATGGCCGATCGCCTTGAGCACCCACGCGTCGACGAAGCGCAGAAAGGGCTTGTCGGTATATCGGTCACTCACGGCATCGTCTCCATTGTCCATTCGCCCCGCAACAGGCCGAAAATCAGCGAATCGCGCACCCCGATATGCGTTTCCCATTCGCCGCGCAGGCGTCCCTCATATTGAAAGCCCAGCCGTTCGAGCAGCGCGATCGAGCCGCCGTTTTCGGGGTCGGTATCGGCAAAGATACGCCGCAGCTTGAGGTCGGCAAAGCCATGATCGATGACGCGCGCCACCGCTTCGCGCGCGATGCCGCCGCGCCAATGGTCGCGGTGCAGGATATAGCCGATTTCCTTCACGTCGGGCTTGCCGTCGATCAGGATCACCCAGCCGATCGCGGTGTCGTCGCCCAAGGTGATCGCCCAGCAGGCGAAGCCCTCCCCTTCCGCGGCGTTCGAAGCCACATAGTCCGCCGTCTCGGCCAGCGACTGATGCGGGCCGCTCGACCACCATTGCATCACGTCGGGATCGGACAGGACCGGAAACAGCGCGGCGGCGTCGTCTGCGCGGATCTGGCGCAGCACCAGCCGCGGCGTGGTCAGCTTCGGCACCGGCATGACGCTATTTGCCCGATTTTTTCTTGCGCATCGCGTCGTGAAAACGATCGGCCCAGCCGGGTTTGACCAGCTGTTCGGCGCGCACCATGCGCAGGTCGCCCGCGGCGACGTCGCGCGACACCGCGCTGCCCGCGGCGACGATGGCGTCGCGGCCGATGGTGACGGGGGCGATCAGCGCGCTGTTGCTGCCGATAAAGGCGTTCTCGCCGATCACAGTCGGATATTTGAAATAGCCGTCGTAATTGCAGGTGATCGTCCCGGCGCCGATGTTGGCGCCCGCGCCGATCGTCGCGTCGCCGAGGTAAGTGAGGTGGTTCGCCTTCGCCCCCTTGCCCAGCACCGCCTTTTTCGTTTCGACAAAATTGCCGATCTTCGCCTTTTCGCCGAGCACGGTGCCGGGGCGGAGACGCGCGAACGGGCCGACCTCGCAGCCGCTGGCGATCGTGGCCCCCTCGATATGGCTGTTGGCGCGGATCTTCACATTGTCGGCGACGGTGACGCCGGGGCCGAAAAAGACATTGGGTTCGATCAGCACATCACGGCCGATCTGCGTGTCCCATGCGAACCACACGGTATCGGGCGCGATCAGGCTGGCGCCGTCGGCCATTGCTTCATGACGACGAAGCGCCTGCCATTCCGCCTCCATCGACGCCAGCTCGCCGCGGCTGTTGATGCCCGCGACGTCATAGGGATCGGTGACGACGACCGCGCAGTGGCGCCCATCGGCATTGGCGATATTGACGATATCGACGAGGTAAAATTCCTTCGCCGCATTGTCGTCGGTGACGCGCGCGAGCAGCGCGAACAGGTCGGCCGCTTTCGCCGCCATCAGCCCCGAATTGCAGAGGCGCACGGCGCGTTCGGCGTCGGTCGCGTCTTTATGCTCGACCATCTTGGTCACGCGGTCGCCTTCGGTAATGACGCGACCATATTGCTGCGCATCATCGGGCTCGAAGGCGAGTACCACGACCGCGGGCGCGTCGGGAGCATTCAACCGGTCGATCATCGCCTGCATCGTCGCGGTCGGGACAAAGGGGACGTCGCCGTAGAGGATCAGGATATCGCCATCGAAACCGGTCAGCGCGCTTTCGGCCTGCTGCACCGCATGGCCGGTGCCGAGTTGCGGCTCCTGCACCGCCAGATCAGCACTGCCCGCCAGCGCGGCTTCCAGCTGATCGGCCTTGTCGCCGACGATCACCACCTTCTTCGCCGGTTTCAGCGCGTCGACGCTGGCCATCAGGTGGAGCAGCATCGGCCGCCCGGCGATCGGATGCAGCACCTTGTGCAGGTCGGATTTCATGCGGGTACCCTTGCCCGCGGCAAGGACGATAGCGGCGATGGGATTGCTCATCCGCGCGCCATGCCAGCAAATCATTGCGGTTTCCAGCACATCGCGCCATGCGGCCTCTCAAACCCGTTCGCATCGAGCGCAGTCGAGATGCCTATCGTCCATGCCCGCCTCATGGGTGTCTCGACTTCGCTCGACACGAACGAAAATTGGAAGGTCCCACATGAGTTTTCCCTTTGCTATCGTCGGCTTCGACCTCGACGGCACGCTGGTCGACACGGCGGGCGACCTGACCGCCGCGGTCAGTCATGCGTTGGCTCTTGCAGCGCGCGAACCGTTGAGCGACGCACAGGTGCGGCCCATGATCGGGCTGGGCGCGCGGCACATGCTCGAACAGGGCTTCATCGCGACCGGCGGCGTCCCGGGTGGCGATTTCGAGCGGCTCTACCGCGAATTGCTGCGGTTCTACGAAGCGAATATTGCCGTTCACAGCCGCGCGTTCCCCGGCGTCACCGCGGCGCTCGATCGCCTCGATGCGCTGGGTGTAAAGACCGCGGTGGTGACCAACAAGCGCGAGGATATGGCGCGCAAGCTGCTTGGCGAACTTGGGCTGGCCGAGCGGATGGCGACGATCATCGGCGGCGACACGCTGGGCCCGGGCAACGCCAAACCTTCGCCCGCACCGATCATCGAGATGATCGCGCGGTGCGGAGGCGGACGTGCGGCATTTGTCGGCGACAGCATCTATGACGTCATGGCTGCGCAAAGCGCCGGGGTTACCAGCGTCGCGGTCGATTTCGGTTTCCTCGACGGCCCGGTTGAAACGCTCGGCGCGGATCATGTGATTGGCCATTTCAACGAGCTGATCCCGTTGTTGGCGCGGCTCTAGGCATTTTTAACATCGTCATCCCGGCGAAGGCCGGGATCTCACCCTATCGTA
>JAFAGN010000011.1 GCA_023422695.1 Pseudomonadota bacterium | reverse complement strand
GAGCGCGCCTTCTGTCGCCTCAAAGACTTCCGAGCTATCGCAACACGCTACGACAAGCTTGCTCGCAACTTCCTCGCCGGTGTCTGCATCGTCGCCGCTCTTTGCTTCTGGATCAAATGAGTCCAGGCCCTAAGCGACCTCAGCGGTACCGGGGCGCAGATACGCCATCATATACCCCACATAGTCGGCCTTGCCGAGCGGCACGCCCATGTGGCGCAGGATCGAGTAGGCGGCGACCGCGTGGAAATAGAACTGCGGCTGCGCCCAGTCACGGACGTAGGTGAGCGCCGTCATGTCGAACGCCATCCCGTTGGGAAGATCGAAGCCGATCGGGCGATCGGGCTGGGTGTCGAGCGCGGTGGCATCGACGGTGTCGAGCCACGTCAGCGTCGCTGCGATCTGCGCCTGAAGACCCGCAAAGTCGGCGGCGTCGTCGGTCAGCGTCGGCGCATCGGTTGCGCCCAGGCGGACGAGCGGCTGGATCGCTTGCAAGCAGGTGAAACGCACCTGCGCGGCCAGCGGGAACATATCGGGCGCGAGGCGGGCGACGATGAGTTGCAGTTCGCCGACAGCGTTTTCGGCGCCCCAGGCCAGCGCCTTGTCGAGTTGCGCCGACAGCGCGCGCAGGCCGTTCCGGTAGGCGGGGACGGTCATATCGTAGAGCATCGTCATATCCTTCGAAGGGTCATGCGGTCAGGCGGGGGCAAGTTTGTCCTGAAATTGCAGCCGTGCAAGGCGGGCATAGAGACCATCGGCGGCGACGAGCGCATCGTGCTTGCCTTCTTCGACGATGCGGCCATCGTCCATGACGATGATGCGGTCGGCGGCGCGGACGGTGGCGAGCCGGTGCGCGATGACGATCGTCGTGCGGTCGTGCATCAGCGTCTCGAGCGCGTCCTGCACCAGCTTTTCGGATTCGGCGTCGAGCGCCGACGTCGCCTCGTCGAGCAGCAACAGCGGCGCGCGGCGGAGCAGCGCGCGGGCGATCGCGACGCGCTGGCGCTGGCCGCCCGACAGGCGGGCGCCGCCTTCGCCCATGAAGGTGTCGAGGCCGTCCGGAAGCTTGCGCAGAAACTCCTCGGCATTGGCGGCGCGCGCAGCGTCCCAAAGCTCGTCGTCGGTCGCGTCCCAATTGCCGTAGCGCAGATTGTCACGCGCCGAGGCGGCGAAGATCACCGTTTCCTGCGGTACCATCGCGATGCGGGCGCGGATATCGGCGGGGTCGGCGTCGGTGAGCGGAACGCCGTCGAGCAGGATCTGTCCCGCCTGTGGATCGTAGAACCGCTCGGCGAGCTGGAACAAGGTCGATTTGCCCGCGCCGGAGGGGCCGACAATGGCCACCGTCTCGCGCGGCTGGATGGCTAGGCTGAAATCGTGCAGTGCCGGGGCATCGGGGCGGGTCGGATAGTGAAATTCGACGTTCGCGAATTCGAGCGTGCCGCGCGGCGGCTGCGGAAAGGCGCGCGGCTGTGCGGGCGGCGCGATGCTGGGTTCGGCGTTGAGCAGTTCGGACAGGCGCTCGGCGGCACCGGCGGCGCGCAGCAGGTCGCCATAGACTTCGGTCAGCGCGCCGAACGCGCCTGCGACCAATCCGCCGGTGAGGACGAAAGCGGCGATGGTGCCGCCGGTGATCGTCCCCGCGGCCACGCCCTCTGCGCCATACCAGAGCAAAGTGGTGATCGCGCCGAAAAGCAGGCCGATGACGATCGCGGTCATGATCGCGCGGAGGCGGATGCGACGCTTGGCGGTGGCAAAGGTCGCCTCGACCGCGCTTTCAAAGCGTGCCGCCTCGCGCTCCTCCTGCCCGAAGGCCTGGACGATCTTCATCGCGCCCAATTGCTCGGAGGTCGTGGCGCCGATGT
This sequence comes from Pseudomonadota bacterium, assembly GCA_023422695.1. Taxonomy (GTDB): domain Bacteria; phylum Pseudomonadota; class Alphaproteobacteria; order Sphingomonadales; family Sphingomonadaceae; genus Sphingopyxis. The sequence goes on along the minus strand of JAFAGN010000011.1, from coordinate 36,109 downwards.
CGGCGACGCGGTCCTGGCTCGACCGCGCGACATTCTGCAGGCGGCGGCCGAGCAGCACGATCGGCATGATGATCACCGGGATGCCGAGCAGGATGCCGCCGGTCAGCTTCGGCGAGAGGGTAAAGAGATAGGCGATGCCGCCGATCCCCATCACCGTGTTGCGGAGCGCCACCGAGACGGTGGTGCCGACGACCTGTTCGATGATCGTGGTGTCCGACGTCATCCGCGAGGCGATTTCGGACGGGCGGTTTTCCTCGAAAAATCCGGGTGCGAGGCGGAGCAGGTTGCGCTGCACCGCCTGGCGGATGTCGGCCACCGTGCGCTCGCCGAGCCAGCTGACGAAATAGAAGCGCAGCGCGGTGGCGAAGGCGAGGGTCAGGACGATGGCGTAGAACAGGCGGAAATGCGGGGCGACGTCGCCGCCGCCGGCGACAAAACCGCTGTCGATCATTTCCTTGAATTGCCAGGGGATCGCGAGCGTCGCGAGCGCTGCGACGCCGAGCGCCATCGCCGCGATCACCAGCTGCAGCGGATAGGCGCTGGCATAATGCCAGATCATCCGCAAACTGCCGAGCTTGCGGCGCGGCTGGGCGGGCGCTTTCGCGACGGACGGATCGGGTGGTGTTGCCATCGCAGCGGCCCTAGCAGCGGCGCCCGCCGCGCTCAACGCCGCAGAATGCTGGCGCGCTTCATGGATTATGAAGCAGAACTGCACAAAAGCGCGGCAATATCGGGCGAAGAACATCGCCAGCGGCGTTTATGATGCATTGCACAATGGATCGGATGCCCTAGACTGGTGCCAACGAACAGGCGCCTGAAGAGCGCCGGGGCTTGCCAAGGAACTTATCGATTATGCTGTATCACGCCTTTGAAATGCAGAAGAGCTGGCTGGCGGGCGCGAGCGCGCTGGCGACCGCGGGCGCGCAGGTGATGCAGCATCCCGCGAATCCGCTCGGTTATTTCGGTGGCAGTCCGGCGTTTGCGTCGGCGCTGGAAGTGTTCGCGCACGCTGCGGCGCCGCGCGGCAAGCCCGGGTTCGAACTGTACGAGACCGAAGTCGACGGCGAAACGGTGCGGGTGACCGAAGCGATCGAAGCGCGCAAACCCTTTGGCCAGCTGAAGCATTTCAAGCACAAGGGCGCAAAAGACGCGCCCAAGCTGCTGATCGTCGCGCCGATGTCGGGCCATTATGCGACGCTGCTGCGCGGGACGGTCGAGCGGATGCTGCCCGGCCATGACGTGTGGATCACCGACTGGCGCGACGCGCGCAACGTGCCGCTGGAGGCGGGCAAGTTCGACCTCGACGACTATATCGATTATCTGATCGGCTGGTTGGAGCATATCGGTCCGGGCGCGCATGTGCTGGCGGTGTGCCAGCCGTCGGTCCCGGCGCTTGCGGCGGCGGCGATCATGGCCGCCGACAAGCATAAATGCCGGCCGAAAACGCTAACGATGATGGGCGGGCCGATCGACACGCGCAAGGCGCCGACCGCGGTCAACCAGCATGCGATGACGCGCCCGCACGCGTGGTTCCAGGAAAATGTCATCGCGACGGTCCCGGCCTATTATCCGGGCGCCGGGCGCCGCGTTTATCCGGGCTTTCTGCAATTGGCGGGCTTCATGTCGATGAACCTGGGCAATCATATGATGAGCCATTGGGCGATGTTCAAACATCTGGTCGACGGGGATGGCGAAGAGGCCGACAAGACCAAGGAATTCTACGACGAATATCGGTCGGTGTGCGACATGACCGCCGAATTCTATCTGCAGACCGTCGATGTCGTGTTCCAGCGCCATGCCCTGCCCAAGGGCGAGATGCTGCATCGCGGCAAGCCCGTCGATCTGAACGCGATCGAGGACATCGCGCTGCTGGCGATCGAGGGCGAGCGCGACGATATCTCGGGCATCGGCCAGACCAAGGCAGCGCTGACGCTGGCGAAATCACTGCCCGCGGAAAAGAAGAAATATCTGATGGCCAAGACCGTCGGTCATTACGGCATCTTCAACGGCCGCAAATGGCGCGAGGATATTGCGCCGGTGGTCGAAGGGTGGATCCGCAGCAACGGCGGATAACGTCGGCCGACATCGGCGTCGGTCGTTATCGCGATCGATTCGAGCAGGTGCCCGCGCAGGAGTTTGCGCGCATTCATCGGGCGCCATCGTGCGGCTCGATCGGGTGCGCGAGCTGCGCCGCCTAGGCCGCCTGGGCCACGGCGACGCCAACATTTTCCTCGCGACCGGGCAAGCGCTCTGCCTCAGTCGGCGCTACCGCGACAATCTCGCCGGGCATCTGCCCTTCTGAACCCGCTTGGCGACGCGGTGGTCCCGCTCACCGATCAACGCTCGTTTGTTCGGCACCGCTTGTCGAAGTCCGCCGGACACGACCATGACGAGGGTTCCGAGGGTTCACAGCCATGTCGATAACGCATTTCATGTCTTTGCTCGGCTTGCCGCTTCTGGCTGCCCGATTGACACCGGCGCACGCGGCTGCGCCCGACCACCCGGTCTTGGTCATCGGGGCGCTTCACGATCTTCATGAGCGCGAACCGGCCTTTGGCTATGACCAACTGCGCGCGGCGATCCGCGCCTTTATACCGGATATTCTGGTGCTTGAGGTGCGTCCCGATGAACTCGACGAACGAAAGCCGACGCCGGGTCGCCCGGAATATCCGGCGGTGATCTGGCCGCTGCTCGCCGAGACGGGCGTCGAAGCGGTGGCGATGGAGCCGGGCGGGGAGGCGTTCAAGGCGATCGCGGGCGCGCTGGGACGGCCATATGGCGGCCCGGATGTTGGATGTCGTGCGTGCCAATCCGGGCAGACGCGTCATGGTGATCGGTAGCTACAAGAACCGGGCGATGCTGCAAAATGCTGCGCAGGCGGCGGTCCCGCAGCGTGTCATCGACGCATCGCAATGGTTCGAAAAGACGAATCTGGCCATAACCCTGATCGGAAAGAAGTGATGATGAAACGCTGGCATAATGGAAGCTGTCACTGCGGCGCGGTGAAATTCCGGGTCCACATGGATGTGGGTTCAGGCACCAGCAAGTGCAATTGCAGCTTTTGCTGGAAGCAGCGGAACTGGAATGTGGGCGGGTTGAAGCCCGAGGATTTCGAGCTGGTTTCGGGCGAAGACGCCCTGGCGACCTATGCGCGCGAAACCGAAGCGTTCGCGATCGCGCATAAATTCTGTGCGACGTGCGGCACCCAGACGCACGGCAGCGGCTATCTGGAAGAGTTGGGCGGCGCCTTTGTCTCGGTACGCGTCGCTGCGATCGACAACCTGGCGGTCGCGGAGCTCGTCTCCGCCCCGGTCACCTATTGCGACGGTCTGCAGAACAATTGGTGGAACAGCCCGGACGAGACGCGCCACCTTTGATCCGACGGTTTCCGGGTCTTGCTCAACCCCGATTAATCTTATCGACCACAAATGTAGTCGCCAGCAGAGCCGGAGATTGAAAACGATGCACGAGAATTGTCGCCCCACTTGGAACGCCCGGCGGCTTATGCGCCTTTGTCTGGCGGCGACGGCGTTGTTGACGACCGCGGCAGCGGAAGCGCCTGTCCGCTATAACCTGACTGCGGTCGATCAGGAGTTGGAAAAGCAATGCGCCGAGGGGCTCTTTGCGGGCGTGGTCGTCATCCGTGTCCGCGGTAAAGATATTTACGAACGGTCGTGCGGCATGGCGGATATCGTGAACGGCATCGCCAATTCGCGCCAGACCCGCTTCAAAATCTACTCCACCAGCAAGTTTATCACCGCCCTCGCGGTGATGCGGCTGGTGGAACAGGGGAAGTTGTCGCTCGACCATCCGGTTTCGACCTATGTCAAAGATGTTCCCGTCGAATGGTCGAATGTGACGATCCGGCAACTGCTCAACCACAGTTCGGGCATTCCTGATCTGACCGAAAGGCTCGGTGAGCGGTTCACGCGCGATCATCCGCATGCGATGCGGCAGCTTCTTGCCGACGTGTCGGTGGACGAGCGGGCGGTGAAATCGCCGCCGGGCACCACATTCGCCTATAATAATTTCGGATTCGAGCTGCTGGCCGATGCCGCCTCGGCAGCGACCGGCATGGCCTTTGCCGATCTCGTCGCGCAGCAAATTTTCGCTCCCGCGGCCATGACGCAGGCCAGCATCGAAAACCCCTATATCCTGATGGGCCATCCGCAGCCGGTCAATGAGCCGGGTCTGGCGTTCGGGTATAATGGTGCTCCGGGCAGCCTAGAGCAGGCGGTGAATTACGCGTTTATCCAGCTGGGGGCGGGCGCGGTGCGCGCGACTGTCGATGATTTTATTGCGCTCGATTGGGCGCTGAGCGCGGGAAAGATCGTCTCGCGCCGGTCGCTCGAAGAGATGACACGGATACCTGCGGACCGGCCGGAGAGCGGGGTCAAATTCGGTCTTGGTGTCTTCGTTGGCGAAGTGTCGGGGGTCAAGATGCACGGCCATACTGGCGGGACCAACGGGTATATCAGCGATTTTGAACGCTATACCGACGACGACGCCATGCTCATCGCCTTGACCAACCGCGGTTTTGCCAAGACGCGATGGCTTCGCGAGGCGGTAGCAAAAATGCTATACGAGGCGCGCTGACCGACCGTGGCGATTGCGATTATGCTCGGCTTTAGTGCCAGGGAGAGGTGCGCACACTCCAATAGGCGACATAGAGCAGTCCCGCCCACAACAGCAGGATAAAGGCCATACCGGCGCGGCTAGACGGACGGGTGCTTGCGGCCTCGGCCGCGGCGTGGAGTTCGGTCCAGAGCGGCGCCGGGATCAGGCGGCGCACGAGGATTAGCCCGAGCGGGACGATGATCAGATCGTCGAGCCAGCCGAGCACCGGGATGAAATCGGGGATCAGGTCGATCGGCGACAGCGCATAGGCGGCCACCGCTACTGCGAGCAGGCGCGCGAGATTCGGCACGCGCGGATCGCGCGCGGCGAGCCATGCGGCGTGCGCCTCGACCGCGAGGCGGTGGCCGAGGTCGCCGATCCGTTCGGAAAGGGATTTGCCCGTCATCGCCATCTACACTAGCCTTTCCGCATGGTGATCCAACTGAAAAGCGCGCGCGTCGAGCGATGGCCGGTCGCGGCGGCTTTCGCGGCGGTGCACGGCGCCCATGTCGATGTCATCGTGGCCGAGGTGGCGGGCGAGGGAGCGATCGGGCGCGGCGAGGGGACGCCGGTCGCCGCGCTGGGCGAGGATGCCGCGACGTGCCGCGACCAGATCCTGCGCGCCGCGGCGCATGTCGGCGGGCTCGACACCGCGGCCGCCCGCGCGGCGGTGCAGGATCTGTTGCCGCCGGGCGCGGCGCGCAACGCGCTCGACTGCGCGCTGTGGGAACTCGAAGCCAAGGAGCGCGGCCTGCGGCTGTGGCAGCTCGCGGGGTGCGACGGGGCGCCGACGGCGCGGGTGACGGCGTACACGCTGTTGCCGGGCAGTCCCGGCGCCATGGCCGAACAGGCGGCGACGGCAGAGGCCGACGGATATGATCTGCTGCGGATCGAGCTAACCGGCGACAACGACCGGCTGCGCGTCGCGGGAGCACGCAAGGGCGCGCCCAACGCCCGGCTGATCGTCGATGCCGGGGCGCGATGGGGCGAGGCGGATATATTGAGCGAGGCCGAAGCGCTCGCCGACCTTGGGGTCGACATGATCGAGCAGCCGGTGCCGGTCGGCGCCGACGCGCTGCTCGATCCCGTCTATGCGCCGGTGCCGTTCGTCGCGGGTGACAGCTGTCAGACCGCCGCCGATGTGGCGCGGATCGGTGCCTTTTATGATGGGGTCAACATCAAGCTCGACCAGGCCGGCGGGTTGACCGAGGCGCTGCGCATTGCCGACGCCGCCGATGCAGCGGGGCTGGCGATCATGGTCGGCGGCGCGGTATCGACCAGTCTGGCGATCCTGCCCGCCTTTGTTCTGGCGCAGCGGGCCAAATGGGTCGACCTTGGCGGGCCGACCCGTCTGGCCGAAGACCGCGATGGCGGTTTCGACTATCGCGGCGGGCGGATCGGGCCGCCGGTGGGATAGCGCATGATGAGCTATTGTTGAACCATAGCCCTGAGCCTGTCGAAGGGCGCTTCTCGGTGAGGCGCCCTTCGACAGGCTCAGGGCTACGGTTCAGGTTTGGAGCTACTATGACCAAAGCCGCAATTCTGATCGAACCGGGTCAGCCGCTGTCGATCGAAACCGTCCAGATCGCCGACTGCGGCCCGCACGAGGTACGCATCCGCACCGCCGCTTGCGGGCTGTGCCATTCGGACCTGCATTTCATCGACGGCGCCTATCCGCACCCCTTGCCCGCGATCCCCGGTCATGAGGCCGCGGGCATCGTCGAGGCGGTCGGCAGCGAAGTGCGCACGGTGAAGGTCGGCGACGCGGTCGTCACCTGCCTGTCCGCCTTTTGCGGGCATTGCGAATTCTGCGTCAGCGGCCGGATGTCGCTGTGCATGGGCGGCGATACGCGGCGCCCTGCAGGATCGGCGCCGCGTATCACGCGTCCCGACGGCAGCATCGTCAACCAGATGCTCAACCTCAGCGCCTTTGCCGAAACGATGCTGGTCCATGAACATGCCTGCGTCGCGATCGACCCCGACATGCCGCTCGACCGTGCCGCGGTGATCGGCTGCGCGGTGACGACGGGCGCCGGGACGATCTTCAACGCGTGCAAAGTAACGCCGGGCGAGACGGTCGCGGTCGTCGGCTGCGGCGGGGTCGGGCTGGCGACGATCAACGCCGCGAAGATTGCCGGTGCGGGACGGATCATCGCCGCGGACCCGGTGCCCGAAAAGCGCGCGCTGGCGATCAAGCTGGGCGCGACCGACGTCGTCGATGCGATGGACGGCGATGCCGCGAAGCAGATCCTCGAGATCAGCAAGGGCGGCGTCGATCATGCGATCGAAGCGGTCGGACGTCCGGCGTCGGCGAGCCTGGCGGTCGCGTCGCTGCGCCGCGGCGGCACCGCGACGATCCTGGGCATGATGCCGCTGACCGAAAAGGTCGGCCTGTCGGCAATGGACCTGCTCAGCGGCAAGAAATTGCAGGGCGCGATCATGGGCGGCAACCGCTTCCCGGTCGATATCCCGCGCCTCGTCGATTTCTACCTTCGCGGCCTGCTCGACCTCGACTCGATCGTCGCCGAAACGATCCCGCTCGAACGCATCAATGAAGGCTTCGACAAGATGAAGAAAGGCGACGCCGCGCGGTCGGTGATCGTGTTCGACCAATGACGCTCGACGCGCAAAAGGCCTTCAGCGGCACCGTCGCGCCCGAGGGCGCCGATGTGCTCGACGAGGCAAAGCTGACCGCGTGGATGGAAGCGCATGTCGAGGGATTCGAAGGGCCGCTGACGCAGGGAAAGTTTGCCGGCGGCCAGTCGAACCCGACGTACAAGATCAGCGCGCCGTCGGGCAATTATGTGCTGCGGCGCAAGCCGTTCGGCCCGCTGCTGCCCTCGGCCCATGCGGTCGACCGCGAGTACAAGGTCCAGTCGGGCCTTTACAAGACGGGTTTCCCCGTCGCGCGCCAATATGGGCTGTGCACCGACGACAGCGTCATCGGCAGCTGGTTCTATGTGATGGGGATGGTCGATGGCCACACGATCTGGGACGGCGCGATGCCGGGATCGACCTCCGAGAACCGCCGCGCGACCTATGAAGCGATGATCGACACGCTTGCGGCCCTGCACAATGTCGACGTCGAGGCGGCAGGGCTATCCGATTATGGCAAGCCCGGCAATTATTTCGGGCGACAGGTCGACCGCTGGACCAAACAGTACCGCCTCGCCGAGACCGAGACGATGGACGAGATGGAGCAGCTGATCGCGTGGCTGCCCGCGACCTTGCCCGAACAGACGCGCACCAGCGTCGTCCACGGTGATTACCGCATCGACAATATGATCTATGCCAAGGATCGGCCCGAAGTGCTCGCGGTGCTCGATTGGGAGCTGTCGACGCTCGGCGATCCGCTCGCCGATTTCACTTACGTGGCGATGGCGTGGGTCACCGAAAATGGCGGGCGTTCCGGGGTGATGGACCTCGATCGAAAGGCGCTGGGCATTCCCGAACTGGACGAGATGGTCGAGCGCTATTGCGCCGCCACGGGCCGCGACGGGGTACCCGACATGAACTGGTATTTCGCCTATAATTTCTTCCGCCTGGCGGGGATCATCCAGGGCATCAAGAAACGCGTGATCGAAGGCACCGCATCCTCGCAGCACGCGAAAGACATGTCCGAACGCGTCCGCCCGCTCGCCGAAAAGGCATGGGACTTTGCCCGAAAGGCCGGCGCATGAGCCTGTTCGACATGACCGGGCAAGTCGCGCTGATCACCGGATCGTCGCGCGGTATCGGCAAGGCGACGGCGGAGGCGATGGCCGAACAGGGCGCGAAGGTTGTGATTTCGAGCCGCAAGCAGGATGCCTGCGACGCCACTGCCGCCGAGATCAATGCGCGTTTCGGCGAGGGCACCGCAATTGCGGTCGCCGCGAATATCTCCTCGAAGGACGACCTCCAAAATCTCGTGAACGAGACGCGTGCCGCGTTCGGCAAGATCACCGCGCTGGTCTGCAACGCCGCGTCGAACCCCTATTATGGCCCCGGCCTAGGCATTACCGACGACCAGTTCCGCAAGATCATGGACAATAATATCCTGTCGAACCACTGGTTGATCAGCATGGTCGCGCCCGAGATGCTCGAACGCGGCGACGGGTCGATCACGATCATCAGCTCGATCGGCGGGCTGAAAGGGTCGCCGATCATCGGCGCCTATGGCATTTCCAAGGCCGCCGACATGCAGGTTGCGCGCAATTTCTCAGTCGAGTTCGGACCCAAGGGCGTGCGCGTCAACTGCATCGCGCCGGGGCTGATCCGCACCGACATGGCGCGCGCTTTGTGGGAAAATGAGGAAAATCTGCGGCGTTCGACCGCGGCTTCGACGCTGAAGCGGATCGGCGAACCGCACGAGATTGCGGGCGCCGCGGTTTTCCTGGCCAGCAAGGCGGGCGCATTCACCACCGGCCAGACCATCGTGTGCGATGGCGGGGCGACAATTTCGGGAGGCGCATGATGGGCGCGTTGGACGGCAAGATTGCGATTATCACCGGCGCCGGTTCGGGCATCGGCCGCGCGAGCGCGCTGCGTTTTGCCGCCGAGGGCGCGAAACTCGTGCTGGGCGACAAGACCGCGGCGGTGCATGAAACGGCACAGCTGGTGAAGGATGCGGGCGGCGAGGCCGTGGCGCTGGAGATCGACGCCGGGGTCGAGGCCGATGTGGCGTCGCTCGTCGCCGCCGCGAAGGACAGCTTTGGCGGTCTCGATGTCGCCTTCGCCAACGCCGGGATCATCGGCGACATGGGCGGCATCTTCGATTTCGACCCCGCCGCCTGGGCCGAGACGCTGCGCGTCAATCTGATCGGCCCCGCGCTGATGGTGAAACATGCCGGCAAGGCAATGGTCGATCAGGGACGCGGCGGCGCGATCGTGCTGACCGCGAGCGTCGCCGGGATCAATTCGGGCGCGGGTCCGGGCGCCTATTCGGCGTCGAAAGCGGGGGTCATCAACCTCGCCAAAACCGCCGCGCAGCAGCTGACCACCAGCGGTGTGCGCGTCAACGCGATCTGCCCCGGGCTGACCGAGACAGGGATGACCAAGCCGACCTTCGACTATGCGAAGGCCAAGGAAGTCACGCACAAGCTGGGCCAGCTCAATCCGCTGAAACGCGCCGCGCAGCCCGAGGAGCTCGCCAATGTCGCGCTGTTTCTTGCGAGCGATCAGGCGAGCTATGTCAACGGACAGGCGATCGCGGTTGACGGCGGGCTCACCAGTTCGCATCCGGTGACGCGCCAGCTGCTTGGCCAGACTTCGCATTGAGACAATGGTTTTGATCTGCCTCCCTTCTTCCGTTCGCATCGAGCGAAGTCGAGATGCCCATCGGTCTTGCGCGCCTTCGGGGTGTCTCGACTTCGCTCGACACGAACGGGAACGAGAGGAAGGCGCGAAGCCCTCACAGTCAAAAGGGATGCCATGACTCACGGTTTCGATACGGCGCGGCTGGGCCGCATTCCCTCCTTTCTTGAGGCGAAATATCTCGGTCCCGGCCGCCTGCCGCACGCGGCGACTCTGGTGTCGCGGCGCGGCGAGATCGCGCATCTGTCGTGCATCGGCGAGGCGCGGCCCGGCGAAGCGCTGAAAGAGGATGCGATTTTCCGCATCGCCAGCATGACCAAGCCGATCACCAGCGTCGCGTTCATGATGCTGGTCGAGGAGGGCAAGGTTGCGCTGTCCGATCCGCTGGTCAAATTCTGCCCCGAGTTCAGGGACACCGGCGTCTTCGTCGCGGGCGGAGGCAATGTGCCGTTCCTGACCCGGCCGCCGACGCAGCCGATCCGCATGGTCGATCTGCTGCGCCACACCGCGGGACTGACTTACGGCTTTCAGGAGCGCACGCCGGTCGACGGAGCGTATCGCAAGGCGCGGATCGACGATTTCGATGCCGATTACACGATGGACAGCTTTATCGAGGGGCTGGCCAAGATCCCGCTCCAGTTCGACCCCGGCGCGCACTGGAATTATTCGATGGCCACCGACGTGCTCGGCGCGGTGATCGAACGGATCGAGGGCAAGCCTTTTGCCGACGTCCTGCAGGAACGCATCTTCTGCCCGCTCGGCATGGTCGATACCGGGTTCAAGGTGCCCGCCGATCAACAGCACCGGCTGACCGACTGTTACGCCTTTGATCCCGCGGCCAAGATGAAGCCCTTCGACAGCGGCGACCGCAGCCGCTGGGCCAAGGACCGCAGCTTTCATTCGGGCGGCGGCGGACTCGCCTCGACGCTGGGCGATTATCACCGCTTCTGCCTGATGCTGCTCGGCGGCGGCGCGCTCGATGGAACCCGCATCATCAGCCGCAAGACGCTCGATCTGATGACGTCGAACCACCTCGTCGGCGGCGGCGATCTGACGCAGCATAGCGTCGGTGTGTTCAGCGAGGACGAGAATGCCGGGATCGGCTTTGGGCTTGGCTTTGCGGTCACACTCGATCCGGCCTGCGCGGGCATTCCCGGCTCGGCGGGCGATTATTATTGGGGCGGCATGTTCTCGACCGGCTTCTTTGTCGATCCGGTCGAAGATATCTGCATGGTGTTCATGACCCAGCTGATGCCCTCCTCCACCTATCCCGTGCGGCGCGAGGTCAAAACGCTGATCCACGCCGCCATCGACGATTGATTTGAGAACCAACCCCCGTTCGCTTCTCGACTTCGCTCGAAGCGAACGGAATCATTCAAGGAGCCTGACATGTCCGAAGACACCCCCGTTTCCGTTACGATGGAAAAGGATGGCGACGTTGCCGTCATCATCGTCAACAATCCGCCGGTCAACGCGCTGAGCTGGCACGTCCGGCAAGGGCTCGAGGACAATTTCGGCGCCGCGCTCGCCGACGACAGCGTCAAGGCGATCGTGCTGCGCTGCGCCGGCGCGACCTTCATCGCGGGCGCCGACATCAGCGAATTCGGCAAACCGCCGCGCGGCCCCGATTTCAACGCGGTGCTCAACAGCATCGAAGCGGCGTCAAAGCCCGTCGTCGCGGCGATCCACGGGACAGCGCTTGGCGGCGGGCTCGAAACCGCGCTCGTCTGTCATTACCGCGTCGCGGTGCCGTCAGCGAAGCTTGGCGTCCCTGAAGTGAAGCTCGGCCTGCTACCCGGCGCGGGCGGCACGCAGCGGCTGCCGCGCGTCGTCGGGGTCGAAGCCGCGGCGACGATGACCTCGACCGGCGATCCGCTCCCTGCGGCTAAAGCCAAGGAACTGGGCCTCGTCGATGAACTCGCGGGCGAAGACAGCCTGGCCGCCGATGCGATCGCCTTTGCCCGCGCCAAGATCGCCGACGGCCCGCGCCCGACGCGCGAACGCCCGGTGTTCGGCGACGTCGCGGTGATCGAGCAGCTGAAGGCCGCCAACGCCAAGCGCTGGCGCGGGTTCGAGGCGCCCTATGCCAACCTCGCCTGCGTCGAGGCCGCAACGCGCCTGCCGTTCGACGAAGGCCTGGCGTTCGAGCGCGAGCAGTTCATGAAGCTGATGTTCGGCAGCCAGTCGGCAGCGCAGCGCCACATCTTCTTTGCCGAACGTCAGGCCGCCAAGATCGACGGCCTGCCCAAGGACACCCAGCTCCGCGATATCAAAAAGGTCGGCGTCATCGGCGCCGGTACGATGGGCGGCGGCATTTCGATGAACTTCCTGCAAAAGGGCATCCCGGTGACGATCGTCGAGATGGCGCAGGACGCGCTCGACCGCGGCGTCGGGGTGATCCGCAAGAATTACGATGCGTCGGCCGCCAAGGGGCGTTTCAAGCCCGAGCAGGTCGACCAGATGATGGGCATATTGACGCCAAGCCTCAGCCTCGACGATCTAGCCGACTGCGACCTGATCATCGAAGCCGTCTATGAAAATATGGACGTCAAAAAGGACATCTTCGGCAAGCTCGACAAGATCGCCAAGCCCGGCGCGATCCTGGCATCGAACACCAGCTACCTCGACGTCGACGAGATCGCGACCGCGACGAGCCGCCCCGGCGATGTGCTGGGCATGCATTTCTTCTCGCCCGCCAATGTGATGAAATTGCTCGAGGTCGTGCGCGGCGAAAAGACCGCGCCCGATGCGCTGGCCACTGCAATGTCTATTGGCAAGAAGATCGGCAAGGTCGCGGTCGTCGCCGGGGTGTGCGACGGCTTTATCGGCAACCGCATGCTGAAACCGCGCCAGTTCGAAGCGATGAACCTGCTGATGGAAGGCGCCACCCCGGCGCAGGTCGACAAGGTGCATGTCGAATTCGGCATGCCGATGGGGCCGTTCCAGATGAGCGACCTCGCCGGTGTCGACATCGGCTGGCACCGCGACCCCAACCGCATCGAAAGCATCCGCGACGCGCTGTGCGCCGAAGGCCGCTGGGGCCAGAAAAAGCAGGCGGGTTTCTACGATTATGACGAAAAGCGCCAGCCGTCGGAAAGCGCCCGCGTCGCCGAACTGATCGAGGAATTCCGCACCAAGGCCGGAACACAGAAGCGCGAGATCACCGACCAGGAGATCATCGAACGCACCCTGTATCCAATGGTCAATGAGGGCGCGCTGATCCTGTCCGAAGGCAAGGCGCAGCGCGCGTCGGACATCGATGTCGTGTGGATCTATGGCTATGGCTGGCCGGTGTATCGCGGCGGCCCGATGTTCTGGGCGGGCCTGGAAGGCACCGACAAGATTGTCGCGGCGCTGGAGAAGCACGGGTTCGAAATCGCGCCGCTGCTCAAGGAAAAGGCCGAGGCGAAGTCGGGCTTCTAAACCCGCTTGCGATCATAATCAGCAGGCCGCCTGTCCCACCGCGGGGCAGGCGGCCTTTGCTTTGGCTTGCCGCCGCCGCAGGCGCGCGCAAATAGTTGCGATTCAGGGTTAAAGCGCTGGTCACACCTGCCGTTACGGCAGAGCATGATCGCCATGTCGTTTCTTGCCCTGTTGCTGCTCACCGGCAGCGTTCCGGTCGCCGCGCCATCCGCGCCGCCGACGACGAGCGCGGTTGCCGTAGCGCGGGCGCGGATCTTGGCGCCTGCGGAGGTACGGCGGATCAATGGGCGGATCGAGGTCCGCACCGGCGATCGCCGTGCGCCGACGCAGGTGCATCGCGGCGAACGCAAGGATGGCGGCGAGACGGCGGATTTTTACTAGGCCTGAATCAAACTTCCGTTCGTGTCGAGCGAAGTCGAGACACGGCAGCACAGCGCCAGACGCATCTCGACTTCGCTCGATGCGAACGGAGTTGGGCGTCTGGTCTATCCCCGCAACGTCTGGATAATTGCCGAAAAGTCGCGGCCATCCTGATCCGCCGCAACAAACGCCTCATACAGCTCGCGCGCCTTCGCGCCCATCGGTACATCGGCGTCGACGCTCGCGGCGGCTTCCATTGCGAGGCGGAGATCCTTGAGCATCAGCGCCGCGGCGAACCCGCCCTTGTAATCATTGTCGGCGGGGGTGGTCGGTCCGACGCCGGGGAGCGGCGCGTAGCTGGTCAGCGACCAGCATTGCCCCGACGACACGCTGGCGATGTCGAAGAATTTCTGCGGATCGAGCCCCAGCTTCTGCGCCAGCGCCAGCGTCTCGCACGTCGCGACCATCGAGGCGCCGAGCAGCATGTTGTTGCAGATCTTCGCCGCCTGCCCCGCACCCGCATCGCCGGCGTGGATCACCGCCTTGCCCATTTGCGAAAGGATCGGCTGCGCGCGCGCAAAACCTTCGGCGGTGCCGCCGACCATGAAGGTCAGCGTCCCGGCATTGGCCGCCGCGATGCCGCCCGATACCGGCGCGTCGACCGCGACGAGGCCTTTGGCGGTTGCGGCTTCGATATTGGCGCGCGCGGTCGCGACGTCGATCGTCGAGCAATCGAGCAGCAAGGTGCCGGGCGCGGCATTCGGGAATACGTCGCCTTCATAGACCGAGGCGACATGCTTGCCCGCGGGAAGCATCGTCACGACAGCCTCGGCGCCGGTCACGGCTTCTGCCGCCGACGCGGCGCGCGAACAGCCGGCTTCGACAGCGCGCGCGAGCGCCTCTTCGCTGAGGTCGAAAGCACGGACCTCATGCCCTGCTTTCGCGAGGTTCGCGGCCATCCCGCCGCCCATGTTGCCGAGTCCGATAAATGCGATTTTCATGTCAGCGCCCCTTCCACACGCCTTCGCGTTTCTCGATGAAGGCGGCCATGCCTTCGGCCTTGTCTTCGGTCGCGGCGAGGATCTGGAACAGGCGGCGTTCGTAGATCAGCCCCTGGTCGAGCGTCGTTTCGAACGCGGCGTTGACCATGTCCTTGTTCACCATCGCGGCCATCGGCGGCATCCCGGCGATCGTCGTCGCGGTCTTCACCGCCTCCTCGACCAGCGTTTCATGCGGCACGACGCGCGCGACGAGGCCCGCGCGTTCGGCTTCGGCGGCGTCCATCATCCGGCCTGTCAGGCACATTTCCATCGCCTTCGCCTTGCCTATCGCGCGCGTCAGCCGCTGCGACCCGCCCATGCCCGGCGCGACGCCGAGCTTGATTTCGGGCTGGCCGAATTTCGCCTTGTCCGACGCGATGATGAAGTCGGCCATCATCGCCAGCTCGCAGCCGCCGCCGAGCGAGAAACCGTTGACCGCGGCGATCCACGGCTTGCGCACCTTCTTCACGAAATCGCTCGTCCATTTCGAGAAGAAATCTTCGAGGTAGAAATCGGCAGCGGGCTTGTCGGCCATTTCCTTGATGTCGGCGCCCGCGGCGAACGCCTTGTCGCCCGATCCGGTGAGAACCGCGCAGCGCTGGCTGGCGTCGGCCTCGAACGCTGCAAAGGCGGCGATGAGGTCGCCCAGCACCTGTGAATTGAGCGCATTCAGCGCCTGCGGGCGGTTGAGCGTCACCAGCGTGACGGCGCCGCGCTGTTCGACGAGAAGGGTTTCATAGGTCATTGTCAAATTCTCCAATCAATCGTCATGCCGGACTTGATCCGGCATCCATTGCAGCGAGGCCCGAATGGACCCCGGATCAAGTCCGGGGTGACGAGGCAGGGTAAAGGCAAAGGCTCAGGTCAGCGGCGTCCATGTCTCGCTCTCAGGCAGCGGCGCAAAGATGCCGTCGATCCAGTCGTCGGTGACCGCCTCGGGCGTCGGCGGATCCCATTTCGGCTGATTGTCCTTGTCGATGATCAGCGCGCGCACCCCTTCCAGGAAATCGTGCATCTGAACGACGCGGCTGCCGATCGCATATTCCTGGGTCATTTGCGCCGCGAAGTCGTGCATCGCGCCGCCTTCCTTCAGCTGGCGGAGCGCGACCTTGCACGTCTGCGGCGATTTGCTGTGCAGCGCGGCGAGTTCCTTTTCGGCCCATTCGCCGCCGTCGGCTTCGAGCGCGGCGAGGATATCTTCATAGGTGTCGCTGGCGAACAACCGGTTGATCTTGTCGATCTGGTGCGTGATCGCCGCGGGCGGTGCGGTGACCGACAATTCGCCCAAGATGCCGCCGATGCGGTCGGGGTGCTGCGCGATCCGCGCCTTGGCTTCGGCGAGATGCTCGGACGGCAGATAGTGGGTCGCGAGCCCGAGCGCGAGGCACTCCGCCCCGTCAAGCCGCGCGCCGGTGAGCGCGAGAAACACCCCGACGCGGCCTTCGAGCCGCGGCAGGTACCAGCCGCCGCCGACATCGGGGAACAGGCCGATTCCGGTTTCGGGCATCGCAAAGCGCGTATGTTCGGTCGCGACGCGGTACTTCGCGGGCTGCGAAATGCCGACCCCGCCGCCCATCGTGATCCCGTCCATGAAGGCGACGACCGGCTTGGGATAAGTAAAGAGCAGGTGGTTGAGACGATATTCGGTGTGGAAAAAGGCGCGCGCCTCGCTGCCATCCTTCGCCCCGCTTTCCGCGAGCATGCGGATGTCGCCGCCAGCGCAGAAACCGCGGCCTTCGCTATGGTCGATGACCACCGCCTCGACGGCGTCGTCATCGCGCCATTTGAGCAGCGCGTCGGTCATCGCTTCGCACATCGCGAGGTTGAGCGCGTGAATTGCCTTCGGGCGATTGAGCGACAGGCGGCCGGTGCGGCGATCGGTCGAGATGAGAACGTCTTCGGTCATGGGCGATCCTCCCCGGAACGGGGAGGGGGACCACCGAAGGTGGTGGAGGGGTACCCTCGCCCAAACACTGCGTATCGGGGCGCGTGCCCCTCCACCATGCTTCGCATGGTCCCCCTCCCCCCTTGGGGGAGGATCGGCATCGTCATCATCATTGGCGCAACAGGTCCCTTCCGACGATCATCCGCATCACCTGATTGGTGCCTTCGAGGATCGAATGGACACGCAGGTCGCGCCAGAACCGCTCGATCGGATAGTCGCGCAGATAGCCGTAGCCGCCGAACAATTGCAGCGCGTCGTTGACGATCTTGCTGCCATTGTCGGTCGCCAGCCGCTTCGCCATCGCCGAGAAACGCGACTTGTCGGGGGCGTTGGCAGTGACCTTTGCCGCCGCCATATAGAGCAGCGCACGCGATGCCTCGAGATCGGTGGCCATGTCGGCGAGCATGAACTGGGTGTTCTGGAAATCGGCGATCGGCTGCCCAAACTGCTGGCGGTCCTTGGTATAAGCGATCGCTTCGTCGAGGCAGCGCTGCGCCCCGCCCAGCGAGCAGGCGCCGATGTTGAGACGCCCGCCATCGAGCCCCGCCATCGCGAAGCGGAAGCCGTCGCCCTCGGCGCCGACGAGGTTTTCGGCGGGGACGCGGCAATCCTCGAAGATCACCTGCGCGGTGGGCGAGGCATTCCAGCCGAGCTTTTTCTCGGGTGCGCCGAAGCTGAGGCCCGGCGTGTCCTTTTCGATGACGAGGCAACTGATGCCCTTCGACTTTTCCTCGCCGGTGCGGACCATGCAGACATAGATGTCGTTGATCCCGGCGCCCGAGATGAATTGCTTGGTGCCGTTCAGCACATAATGGTCGCCGTCTTTCCGGGCCGTCGTCTTGAGCGCCGCGGCGTCCGATCCCGATCCGGGCTCGGTCAGGCAATAGCTCGCGATCTTTTCCATGCTGACAAGGCTCGGCAGGAAGCGATCCTTGATCGCTGCGCCGCCGAAGCGGTCGATCATCCATGTCGCCATATTGTGGATCGAGATATAGGCGCTGGTCGCGGGGCAGCCATAGGCCATCGCCTCCATGATCAGCGCCGCTTCCAACCGGCCGAGCCCGATGCCGCCCGATTCCTCGGCGACATAGATCGCACCGAAACCGAGCTCGCCCGCGGCCTTCCACACCTCGACGGGATAATGGCTTTTTTCATCCCACTCCGCCGCGAACGGCGTGATGCGATCGGCGGTGAATTTGCGCGCCATATCCTGAATGGCGAGCTGGTCGTCGGTAAGTTGGAACTGGTCGGTCATGGTCATTTCTCGATGAGGATGGCTTCGGCTTCGATTTCGACTTTCCACTCGGGGCGGATCAGCGCCGGGATGACGAGCATCGTCGATGCAGGGCGGATATCGCCGAACATCGCGCCATGCGCCCGCCCGACAAGGTCGGCGTCGGCGGCATCGGTGATATACATGCGGGTGCGCACGACATCGGCTGGGCTGGCGCCGAGCGCCTCCAAGGCGTCACGGATGATCGTCAGGCAGCGCGCCGCCTGAACCCCCGCATCGCCGACGGTTGATGTCCCGTCTGCCTCGATCGGCGCGCAGCCCGCGACGTCGATGCGGCTGCCCACCCGCACCGCACGGCTGTAGCCGTAAATCGGTTCGAAGGGGGATGCCGAGCTGTGGTTGCGCCGAATGGTATCAGCCACAGGTGACCTGCGTGATCTTGTAGGCGTCGTCGTACATCACATTCACCCGGTCCTGACGATAATCCATCGTCATCGCTGAGCGCGGCGGACCCCAGCGCAGCGTGCGTGCGCCGGTCGCCTTGACGATCGCGCCGCCGATGTCGGGAGTCGCCGTCTGGCCGACATAGCTTTGTGCGGCGTCAGCCTTGCACGTCATTTCGGCGGGCGGCGGGGTCGGGGTCGATTCGGCGGGGGCTTCGCCAGCAGCGCAGGCGGCGAGCGGCAAGGCGGCAGCAAGAACCAGCATCCGAATATCCATCGTCAGTCTCCCTTTCAAAACCATCAGGCGCAGCGGGTATAGCGCATCGGACCGGCGGCGGCACCCTCGCCCTCATCGCGGCGGATCAGCGTCTTGCCGCCGTCGGCAAGGTCGAGTTGCATCCGGCGATTCCATTCCATGCCCTCGCCGCTGAACCGGTAATCGGCGACGATCCGGCGCGCATCGCTTTCGCGCACCTGCGCGAGTTCGCCGTGCGATTCGTGGAAGCGCAGGTTGGCGGCTTCGATGACCAGCGCAGTGAGGTCGGTGCCGGGCCGCTTGGGGCAATCGCCCGCGTCGAGCGCCCAGCGGCCGCGAAGTGCGACCGGGATCGACTTGCCCTCGGCTTCGCCCCCGGCATCGACCGGCGCGGGCGCCGCGACATCGGCGTCTGGCGCTTCTGCGGGCGCCGGGCGCTCGACCTTTTGCACCGGAGCGGGGTTGGGTCCCGATTCGGAAGCCGTTTCATCGTCCTGCCCGCCGCTGCACGCGGCGAGCATCAACAGGGCGGCAGGCATCGTCCATCGCATCATCGTCATTCTCCTCTGCGAGGAGAAATGTTCGACGCGGCGCATCGGTTTCACCGGCGCGGTCCGATCAGCCCATCGTCGGGATGACGAAGGCGTTGCCGCCGTCTGGCGATCCGTCGGGCCAGCGCTGGGTGATCGTCTTGACCTTGGTCCAGAATTTCACGCCCTCCATGCCGTGCTGGTTGGTGTCGCCGAACGCCGACCGCTTCCAGCCGCCGAAGCTGTGGTACGCGACCGGCACCGGGATCGGCACATTGATGCCGACCATGCCGACATTGACCCGCGCCGCAAATTCGCGCGCGGCATGGCCGTTGCGCGTGAAGATCGCGACGCCATTGCCGTACTGGTGCTTGCTGGGCAGCGCGAGCGCGGTTTCGAAGTCGGGGGCGCGGACGATCTGCAGCACCGGGCCGAAGATTTCTTCCTTGTACGATTCCATGTCGGTGGTGACATGGTCGAACAGGGTCGGGCCGATGAAGAAGCCCTTTTCATGGCCTTGGAGACTGAAGCCGCGGCCGTCGACGACGAGTTCGGCGCCTTCGTCGGCGCATTTCTGGATCCAGCCTTCGACCTTTTCCTTGTGCGCCTGCGTCACGACGGGGCCATAATGCGCCTCGGCATCGGTCGACACGCCGACGCGCAGCGCCGCAATCGCCGGGATCAGTTTTTCCTTCAACCGCTCGGCGGTCTCGTCGCCGACGGGGACGACGACGGGCAGCGCCATGCAGCGCTCGCCCGCCGAACCAAAGGCCGCGCCGGTGAGGTCATTGACGACCTGATCGAGGTCGGCGTCGGGCATGACGATACCGTGGTTCTTCGCACCGCCCATCGCCTGCACACGCTTACCGTTGGCGACGCCGCGGTTGTACACATAATGCGCGATGTCCGACGAGCCGACGAAGCTGACCGCGCCGATGTCGGGATGGTCGAGGATCGCGTCGACCATTTCCTTGTCGCCGTGGACGACTTGGCAAATCCCCTCGGGCAGACCGGCTTCGAGGAAGAGTTCGGCGAGGCGCACGGGGACCGACGGATCGCGCTCGCTCGGCTTGATGATGAAGGCGTTGCCCGTCGCGATCGCGACGCCCGACATCCACAGCGGGATCATCGCGGGGAAGTTGAACGGGGTGATGCCGGCGCCGATCCCGATCGGCTGGCGCATCGAATAGACGTCGATGCCCGGACCCGCGCCCTGGGTATATTCGCCCTTCAGCACATGCGGGATGCCGCAGCAGAATTCGATGACTTCAAGGCCGCGCTGAATGTCGCCCTTCGAATCGGCGATCACCTTGCCATGCTCGCTCGACAGCATGTGTGCGAGGCTGTCCATATTGGTTTCGACAAGGCGCTTGAATTCGAACATCACGCGCGCGCGGCGCTGCGGATTGGTCGCCGCCCAGGCGGGCTGCGCGGCCTTGGCCGCCGCGACCACGCGATCGAGCAGCGCCGCATCGCCGAGCGCGACCTGCGCCTGCACATTGCCGTTGTTGGGATCGAACACGTCGCCCTGACGGACGCTGCCGCCGGCGCCGCCGACGATATGGTGATCAATCTGTCGCATGCTCGAGTCTCCCGTGTCTGGTTGCCGTTGCCACAGACCATCGGCGCGTCATTTGCAAGGGATAGACTTGCAGCTGCAACCTGCATATTTGCAGGTCATGGATTGGGACAACCTGCAAATATTCCTGACCGTCGCGCGGCAGGGAACGCTGGCGCGCGCCGCGCAGGCGCTGAATATCGACGCCACGACGGTCAGCCGCAGGGTGAGCGCGCTGGAAAGCGCATTGCAACAGACATTGTTCGAACGCGCGCCCAGCGGTTTCATTCCGACGGCGGCGGGCCGCGCGCTGGTCCCGCATGCCGAGGCGATGGCGGCAGCGGCGGCGCGCATCCATCTGGCCGAGAGCGGCGCGGGATTGTCGGGGCAGTTGCGGGTCAGCGTGTCGGAGGGTTTCGGGGGCAGCTTCATCGCGCCGCGTCTCGCTCGGTTTACCGCCGCGCACCCAGAGCTCGAGATCGATCTGGTCGCCTCTTCGGGCTTTTTGAACCCGTCGCGGCGCGAGGCCGACATGGCGGTGTTGCTCGCGCGCCCGCGCAAAGGCCCGCTGATCACCCGCAAACTGGCGGACTACAGCCTCGGCCTCTACGCGCCCGCCGACCGGTGCGACTGGCAGGAAGCGGCAACCGCGGTGCCGCTGTCACGGGCAGCCATCCCGGTGATCGGCTATATGCCCGACATTCTCTACGCCCCCGAACTCGACTATCTGGGCGAGATCGAACCGGGGCTGCGCGCCCATGTCCGATCGTCGTCGATCCTGGCGCAGCGACGGATGATCGCGGGCGGCGCCGGGGTCGGCGTGCTTCCCTGCTTCCTCGCGGCGGGCGATCCCGGGCTGGTGCGCGTCCGCCCCGATCAGGTCATCACCCGCAGCTTCTGGCTCGCGCTCCACCGTGACGTCGCGCAGCAACCGCGCATTCGGGCGTTCATCGACTGGCTGGACGGCGAGGTGCGCGAGAGCCGTGGCGTGCTGGTGCCGGGTTAGCGCCACCCTCGTCATCCCGGCGGAGGCCGGGATCTCGACCTCAAGGCATTACGCACCGGCGAGATCCCGGCCTTCGCCGGGATGACGAAACTAGGTTGAGGTTACCGGTCGCCAACCAGAGGCGATCAGGCCGGAGTCGCCGAACAGCCGTTCCATCGCGTCCGTACCCGCCGCCGCTTCGCGCAGGCGATCCGCCAGCGGGTCGTCGATCGATTGATCGCTCCGCAAGAACGCAGTCCACGCCGCAATCGCGGCTTCGATTGATGGGCACCGCGTACCCCGCACCTGATGCCATGCCAGCGTTTCCAGCCACCGCTGCGGGATCTTCTGGCTGCCGTCCATCGCGATCTGGATCAGCCGGTGATGCAGCGCGGGGTTGGCAAAGCGGTCGAGCAAGGCGTCGGCGTAGGCGGCCAAATCCTGCCCCGGCGCGGCATCGATCGTCGGCGCCGCCTCTTCGCGCATCAACCGCTCGATCACCGGCCGGATTGCCGGATCGGCGATCGCCTGGTGGACATAATCATGGCCGCGCCCCAGCCCGATATAGGCAAGCGCCGAATGGGCGCCGTTGAGCATCCTGAGCTTCGCGGTTTCATAGGGCGCGACATCGGTCACCAGCTGCGCGCCGACATCCTCCCAGCGCGGTCGCGGACCGGCGAAGTCATCTTCGATCACCCACTGGCTGAAGGCTTCGGTGACCACGGCGCCCTCATCGCGCGCACCAACTACTGCCTCCACCGCGGCGCGATCACCGTCGGTCGTCGCGGGGACGATGCGGTCGATCATCGTTGCCGGGCAGCGGCATTCGGCGTCGAACCAGTCGATGAGGCCGGGGTCCGCAGCGGCCAGATACTGGTGCAGCAAGCCGTTCAGCACCGCGCCATTGTTCGCGAGATTGTCGCAGCTGAGCAGCGTCAGACCGGGCAATTGCGCGGCGCGGCGCGCAGCAAGACCGGCACCGATAAAGCGATAGAGGCTGGACGGCCCGTTCGCCGCGGCCAGATCGAGCGATCCGTCGGCCGCGCGCAGATAGCCTTTTTCGGTCACCGTGAAGCTGACGATATGCGTCGTCGGCGCGGCGATCGCAGCAATCACGGCTTGCGGTTCGTCCGCCGCGACCAGCACCCGCTGCACCGCGCCGATCAGACGCAGGTCGGTTCCTGCCGCGCTGCGGGTGCTGACCGTATAAAGCCCGTCCTGCGGACCCAGCTGCGCCGCGACATCGCCCGAGCGCAGCGACACGCCGATGATGCCCCAATCGCGGTCGCCCGCATTCATCGCATCGTCGGTGTACACCGCCTGATGCGCGCGGTGGAAGGCGCCGATGCCGATATGGACGATGCGTGCCGCCTGCGCGGCGCGGTCGTAGGCGGGCGCCTGCACCGACGCCGGGATTGGCGTGCCAGAACCCAGCCTCACAGCTTGTACGCGGCCTTGGCGAGATTGTAGCTGAGATCGACCGCGAGCTCGGCGGCTTCCCATTCCTCCAGCCGGTGCTCGGCGACAAGCTGCGCCAAAAAGCCGCAGTCGATGCGCCGCGCGACGTCGTGGCGCGCGGGGATCGACAGGAAGGCGCGGGTGTCGTCGTTGAAGCCCACCGTGTTGTAGAAACCCGCCGTCTCGGTCATTTGATTCCGGAACCGCCGCATCCCCTCGGGGCTGTCGTGGAACCACCAGGCGGGGCCGAGCTTCAGCGCGGGATAATGCCCCGCGAGCGGCGCGAGTTCGCGCGCATAGCTCGTCTCGTCGAGCGTGAAGAGGATGATCGTCAGCGCGGCCTCATTGCCATAGCGGCCGAGCAACGGGCGCAGCGCATGGACATAGTCGGTCGCGGTCGGGATATCGGCGCCCTTGTCGCGGCCATAATGGTCGAACAGCCAGGGGTTGTGGTTGCGGAAGGCGCCCGGGTGGATCTGCATCACCAGCCCGTCGTCGAGGCTCATCCCCGCCATCACGGTCAGCATATGGGCGCGGAACAGTTCGGCATCGGCGGCGCTGACATTTTTGCCGGTGACGCGCGCGAACAAGGCTTCGGCCTCCGCATCCGACAGGTCGGCGGTCGCCGCGGTCGGGTGGCCATGATCGGTCGAGGTTGCGCCCATGCTGGCAAAGAAGGCGCGGCGACCCCGGTGCGCGGCGAGGTAGCCCGCATAGCTGAAGGCATCCTCGCCGGACAAATCGGAGAAGCGCGCGAGATTGTCGCGAAAGCCTTCGAATTCGGGATCGACGACCGGGTCGGGGCGATAGGCGGTGATGACGCGTCCCCCCCATTCGCCGCTGGCATTCGCGGCGCGGATCACGGCGTGATGATCGAGCGTGTCGAGCGGGCTTTCGGTCGTCGCGATCACCTCGATCCCGAAGCGGTCGAACAGCGCGCGCGGACGAAAGGCGTCGGTCGCCAGCGCGTCGGTGATCCGGTCGTAATAAAGGTCCGCCGTCGCCGCCTCGAACTGCACGTCGATCCCGAACGCTTCGGCGAACACCCAGTCCATCCACATTCGCGATGGGGTGCCGCGAAAGAGATGGTAGTTTTGGGCGAAGATCCGCCAACTTTCGCGCGGATCGGCATCGGGGTTGCGGATACCGAGCGCCGCCAGCGACACCCCCTGCGAATAGAGCATCCGGAACACATAATGGTCGGGATGCAGCAGCAGCTCCGCCGCGTTGCCGAAGGGCGCGTTGCCTGCAAACCAGCCCGGATCGGTATGACCATGCGGACTGATGATCGGCAGGTCTGCGACCGCTTTGTACAGCCGGCGCGCGATGTCGCGCTGCGCCGGATCGGACGGAAACAGCCGGTCGGGGGAGAGCAGCAACGGGCGCGACATGACGCTATTTCGGACTTTCGACGGTCACCGGCGCGAGCCGCGGGCTGAGGGTATGGATCGCCAGCACCGCGAGGAAATAGACGACGGTGCAGGCGGCGAAGATGAGCGTGTAATTGCCGCCGGTCGCGTCGAGCACCAGCCCGGTCGACTTCGCCATGATCATCCCACCGACGCCGCCCGCAAAGCCGCCAAGCCCGATCACCGAACCGACCGCGCGCTTCGGAAACATGTCGGGCGGGATCGACAGGATCGTCGACGAGAACGCCTGATGCCCGGCGAGCGCGATGCCGATCAGCACGACCGCGAGCCACATATTGTCGAGCCCCGACACGAACAGCAGCGGCAGCACGCACACCCCGGCGCCGAGCATCGTGACCTTGCGCGCAAAATTGACGCTGTGGCCGGTCTGGATCAGTTTCGACGACACCCAGCCGCCCAGGATGCTGCCGACGTCGGAGAGCAGATACATGATGATCATCGGCAGCAGCACGACCTTCAGATCGACATTGTACGTGGTGCTGAAATATTTGGGCAGCCAGAACAGCATCAGGAACCACACCGGATCGGTCAGGAACTTGCCGATCGCATAGGCCCAGGCCTCGCGCTTGGTGACGATCGCACCCCAGCCGAGGCGTTTGATCTGTTCGGGCGGATCATGTTCGATCCACGCCAGTTCGGCCTCGCTGACCTTGCCGCTCTCGCGCGGATTGCTGTAGAGCCAGAGCCACAGGATCAGCAGTAACACGCCAAAGATGCCGGTGTAGATAAAGGTTTCGCGCCAGTCGAAGCCCATCCACACCATGAACAGCCAGATCGTCGGCGCGGTCAGGATCACGCCGATCGTGGTCGCGCTGTTGACCCAGCCGATCGCGTAGGAGCGTTCCTTTTGCGGGAACCATTCGCTCGACGCGCGGACGACCGAGGGGAAATGCCCCGCCTCGCCGACGCCGAGCACGATCCGCGCCATCATGAACGACGCGACCGACGAGGCGAAGCCGTGCGCGACATGGCCGATGGTCCAGATGCTGATCGCGATCGCGTAGCCGACCTTTGGCCCAAAGCGGTCGATCAGCCAGCCCATCAGGAGGAAGCCGAGCGCATAGGCGGCCTGGAACGCGGTGACGATGTTGCCATAGTCATTCTCGTTCCACCCAAGCTCGTCCCCGAGCGTCGGCGCGAGCAGGCCGAGCATGGTGCGGTCGATATAATTGACCGTGGTCGCGGCGAACAGCACCGCGACGATCAGCCAGCGATAGCGACCCGCCCGTGGCACCGGCGCCGCCGCACCTCCGTCTGCGATTGCCTGTGCCATGTCTCTCTCCCGTGGTTTTGCTTTAATAGCTTTTGATCGAGCAGCCGACGCGGATTTTTCCGTCGAACAGCGCTTCGGCGCGCTGGCCGGGCCGCACCTCGTGAATGCCCGTAATCGCGCCCGCCGACACCCAGGTGCCGGGCGCGATCGCGATGCCGCGCGCGCGCAGGGTGCGGACCAGGAACAGCGCCGATCCGAACGGCCCGTCGAGCATGGTTTCCATCGTCGCGGCGCCGACCGTTACGCCATCGATCGCCATTTCGACCGGCATGGCCATCAGGTCGCGGTCGCGCCAGTCGGGAATCGGCGGCCCCAGCACCAGCCCCTTGTTGTTGCCATAGTCCGATGCGGTGACCGCGGGGCCGTGGCGGTTGATGTCGGGAAAGGGCGAACTGGCGATCTCGATCCCGGTGCGAACCTCGGTGATGCAATCGCGGATCGATTCGAGATCGTAGTCGCGCACGCCGACCTCGCCCAGGCACAGCAGCACTTCGGCCTCGGCGGCGGCGAAACTGCGCGCATACACGGGCATCGCGGCGCCGTCGGCGGCGATCTCGTCGGCAAAGATCGGACCGGCAAGCCGCTCACCACCGAAGCGTTCGACGAGGTCGGGCGCGATCCGCCCGACCTTCCACCCGCCGATTCGCCGACCGTCGAAACCGATCGCCGCGCTCTGGATCGCATAGGCGTCGGCCATCGTCTGCGGCATGGCGCCGGGATACAAGGTAAGCGGTGTCTTTTCGGCGCGAGCGTCCAGAAAGGCGCGGGCGATATTTTCCTGTTCAGGGGTTACCGGCATCTTTGTGATTTCCCTCTTCCGCCGAACCGTCTAAGAGACACCGGTGTCAAAAGCAAGTGAATAGCGGCTGACGATGATCGCTCGGCAGCTTTTTGGCAGCAAATGTGGCACCGACCCGTCGCCGCCGCCGACATCGAAGGCGCAGCGACGATGACGTCATCAACGATGGTGGAAATGGGCAGATGACCGACGCAATCCGAATCCACGCGGCCGACAATGTCGCCACCGCGCTCGCCGACCTGCCGGCGGGCAGCGCGGTCGCGGTCGGCGCACAGCGCGTAACCGTCATCGAAGCGATTGCGCGCGGCCATAAGCTGGCATTGGCACCGATCGCGCGCGGCGACCGCGTGATCAAATATGGCTTTCCGATCGGCACCGCGAGCGCGGACATTGCCGCAGGCGCGCATGTGCATAGCCACAATCTGGTCACCGCGCTGACCGGCAACGACGCTTATGCCTACGCGCCGCCCCCGCCCCCGTCGCCGCTCACGCCGCCCGTGCATCATTTCATGGGCTATGCCCGCGCCGACGGGCGCGTCGGGACCCGCAACGAGGTGTGGATCCTGCCAACCGTCGGCTGCGTCGGCAATCTGGCCGCGCGCGTTGCGCGGGTCGCGGGCAAGCGCCATGCCGGACGCATCGACGGCATCCATGCCTTCAAGCACCCGTTCGGCTGCTCGCAGCTCGGCGACGACCTCGGCCATACGCGCGGGTTGCTTGCGGCGCTGGCGCAGCATCCCAATGCGGGCGGGGTGCTGATCGTCGGGCTGGGCTGCGAAAGCAACCAGCTGCGCGCGTTGCTGGACACCATCCCCGAAAATCGCCGCGGCCATATCCGCACCCTGTCGGCGCAGGCGGTTGATGATGACGAAGCCGCCTGTCTGACGCTGGTCGACGAGCTGGTCGACGCCTGCGCCGACACCCCGCGCACCGCCGCGCCGCTGTCCGCGCTCACGCTCGGGGTCAAATGCGGCGGGTCCGACGGATTGTCGGGGCTGACCGCCAATCCGCTGGTCGGGCGGATGGCCGATGCGGTGGCGGCGGCGGGCGGCAAGGTCATCCTGACCGAGATTCCGGAAATCTTCGGCGCCGAACAAGTGCTGATGGACCGCGCGGTGTCGCGCGACGTGTTCGCGCGGACCGCGCGGCTGGTGCAGGATTTCAAGGCCTATTTCACCCGCCACGGCGAGCCGGTCAGCGAGAATCCCTCGCCCGGCAATATCGCGGGCGGCATCACGACGCTGGAGGAAAAGTCGCTCGGCGCGGTGCAAAAGGGGGGACAGGTGCCGCTCGTCGACGTCCAGCCCTATGGCGGCGTCGCGGGGCTGCCCGGGCTGACGCTGCTCGAGGCGCCCGGCAATGACGCGGTATCGTCGACCGCGCTCACCGCAGCGGGCGCGACGATCATCCTGTTCACCACCGGGCGCGGCACGCCTTTGGGCTTTCCGGCGCCGACGCTGAAGATCGCGTCGAACAGCGATCTCGCCGCGCGCAAGGCGGGGTGGATCGACTTCGACGCCGGGACGGTAATCGGCGAAGGTTTCGATGCGGCGTCGGACGCGCTGCTCGACCTGATCATCGCCGCCGCTTCGGGTGCAGCGACGAAGGCCGAGGTCAACGAGGAACGCGACATTGCGATCTGGAAATCGGGGGTGACGCTTTGACGCCAATGTCGCGCTAGAAAGGATCTCGCACGAAGACACAAAGACACGAAGGTGTCGGCGCCATGACCGGCCGTTGGTTGCCGCGCGCGCGAAGCGCTTTTAAATATCGCCTGCGGCGGCAAACCCCTTTTTGCGAAGGGCGCACCCCTTTCGTGTCTTTGTGTCTTCGTGCGAAACAAAAAATCGCTACCCGAGCGCCTCAAAACGAAAGTTACGGAACCGCGCCTCGCCCGCCCCCGCTGAATAAAGCCCGGGGCGCAGCATCAGGAAACCGCCGCGGACATTGTGGTGATAGCCCGACACCTCCATGCCTCGGTCGAACCGGGTCCAGGTCTTGCCGCCGTCGCCGCTGGTGTCATAGGTGACGATATGGCGGTCGTTGGTGACGCGCATCCGCATCCGCGCCCCGTGCGGGTTGGTCGGGCGGGCGCGTTCGATGCCATATTGGTGGGTTACAAACCGCTCGCCGTCGAAGCCGAGCCCGCAATAGAGTCGCTCGTCATAAAACAGGATCAACCCTGCGGTGCCGCCCGGCGCGATTTCGATATCGCATTCGAAGCGGTACGCCTGATCGCCCGCGATCAGCAGCAGCGGCGAGGAATCGACCGGCGCCTTGCCGCGCGCCGTCAGCACCAGCGCGCCATCCGCGACGCGCACACGGCGGCTTTCGTCGGGCGCGGGTTTGAAGAAATTCCATTTGGCGCCGAGCGCCAAGGTCGAGAAATCGTCCGACAGCGCCATGCCATGCGGCCCGGCGATGGTGCCGCCTTTGAGCTTGGCGATCGGCGCCGACAGGTCGCCGCCGGTCATCCGGAACCAGCCGTCACCGGTCCATTCGATCGGGTCGAGCAGGGCCTGACGCCCGAGTGTCCAATAGCCGTTTTCGAAGCCGTGATAGACGCTCCACCAGTCGCCCGCCGGTCCCTCGACGAGGGTCGCATGGCCGCGCGACCACCATTTTTCCGCCGCCGATGTGGTGCGAACGAGCGGGTTGGCGGGGCAATTCTCCCACGGCCCGTGGATCGATTTGGAGCGCGCCGCGATCACCATATGGCCGGTGGGCGGCCCCGCCGTGCCGCCGACCGCGGTGATCATGTAATAATAGTCGCCGTGGCGTGTGATTTTCGGCCCCTCAGGTGCGAAACCCTCGACCACCCAGTCGGTCGGGTAGCGCCACGGATCATAGACATGTTCCGGCTCGCCAATGCGCGACAGCCCGTCGTCGGACAATCGCACGCGGTCGCCGCCCGACAGGAACAGCCAGCGCGACCCGTCCTCACCGACCGCATGACCGGGGTCGATATGGCCCGGCAGGTTCAGATCGACCGGATCGCTCCACGGTCCCTCGATCTTGTCGGCCCAGATCACCCAGCTCGTGTTCGGACCCTTGGTCGGAATGTAGAGGAAATAGCGGCCGCCATGCTTGCACAGTTCGGGCGCCCACACCGACCCGATATTCCGGTGCAGCGCGGGGCCGATCGGGCGCCAGTTCACCAGATCGCGCGAATGCCAGATGACCAGCCCCGGATAGGAGTCAAAGGTCGAGAAGGTCATGTAATAATCGGCACCGTCCTTCAGGATCGAAGGATCGGGATGGTCGCCCGCCATGATCGGGTTGAGAAAACGCCCGTCGCCGAGGTCCGCCTTGCGCTGACCGTCGAAACCCTTGGCCCAGGGCGGCGGCGGTGCGCCCGTCGGCTTGGGCATGGCGACCGCAGCGCCGGGCAGCCCCAGGCCGCCGATCATCGCACCGGCCAGCCCCGTCCCGGCCAGTTTCAACATATCGCGGCGATCGGTCATTTCATATTCCTTGCAAAAGAAAGGCCCGGCCCCCGCAAGCGAAGACCGGGCCTCACCGGGACTAACTGTGGTCGATCAAATCTTGACGCGCGCACCGAACAGGAAGGTGCGGCCGAAATGATTATTCTCGTAATTGCGGTTCGCGTCGATGTCGGTGAAGCGATAGCGATATTCGTCGGTCAGATTGATGCCCTCGACCGAGATTTCGATATTATCGGTGATCGCATAGCGCATCGACGCATCGACGTTGATCGTCGAGCCATAGCCTTCGAACACGTTGCCGGTGCCGCTGTTGGCGTCGGCATAGCGGCTGCGATAGCTGATCGAAGCACGCGCGCTGAACTTGCCGTCGTCATAATAGAGCGTGCCGTTATAGGCGCGCTTCGACAGGTTGAAGAGCGTGCCGTTGCGGATCGCCCCGACGTTGGCACCGCCAGGCACGACCGACGGGCCCGCCACCGAATAGTCGGCGTCGGAGTCGATGAAGGTCGCGTTGACGATGCCGCCGAAGTTCGAAAGGAACCCTGGCAGGAAGGTGAACGGAGCCTGCAGCGAAACTTCGACCCCTTTCAGACTGGCGCCTTCGCCATTGCCGATCGAGTTGATCGTCCACAGCTGGCCTTCGGGGTTGATTGCCGCAGGGCTGCTCGGCGGGATGATCGACGTTGGCAGACCGGTCGAGGCAAAGGTGCCGCTGCTCGTGGTCGCAACCGGGAAGCTTGCGATGTCCTTTTTGAACAGCGCGACCGAAAAGATCGATTGCGGCGCAAAATACCATTCGAAAGCCAGGTCATACGCGGTGGCGCGGAACGGATCGAGGAACGGGTTGCCGTAGTTGATCCGATAGTTGAACCCGTCGACCGAGCCGCCGGGGGTCAGGTTACCGAGCGTCGGCCGCGTCATCACATCGGCAACCGCAGCGCGGATGATAATGTCTTCGTGCGGGAACAACGCCAGGTTCACCGACGGCAGCCAATCTTCATAGCTGCGCTTCACGGTCACCGCAGCGCCGCTGCTGAGACCGCTCGACGTCTGCGCGGTGTGGACATAACGGATGCCGGCGTTGAGCGCATAGTCGAGCCCGCCCAGTTCGCCCTTGGCGTCGAATTGCAGATATCCGCCGGTGACCTCTTCACGCACGCTGCGGTTGTTACCGGCGTCGAGCGCGGGGGTGCGGTTATACAGGCCGGTGAAGGCGGTCCCCGCCTCCAGATTGGGGACCAGCCATTCGGTGGTCGTTCCAGCGGGCTGGCCCGCCTTGCCCAACGTGAACAGCTCGGCAAGCGACGACGTCACCGGGAAGCCGTAGATAGCGGTCGGGCCGAACGCCGACGACGGCGAACAGGTCAGCGTGCCGAGGACGCGATCGACCCCGCCATTGCCGCACACCACCGTGTCGCGGGTGAAGGCGATGCTGGTGAAGTCGAAGCGGCGATAGACGCCGCCCGCCTTGACCGTGAAGCCATCGGTAACGTCCCATTCGGTGCGCAGCTGCGCGGTGCGAAACTTGTTCTCCACCTCCGACGGGCGGTCGCGGATTTCGGCGAGCTGGAAATTCGCCGGGTTGGTAACGCTGGTGCCAAAGGTCAGCACCGGGTTCGCCATGTCGGTATAGTCATAGCGATAATTCTGCGCGTCGCGATCGTCGAAAACGAGCGTGGTTTCGAGCGGGATCGACGCGGTCGATTTCGAAAAGCCGCCGAGCAGGGTGAAGCGGAAATTGTCGGCGACATCCTGATCCCAGCTGCCGCCGAACTGGTAAAATTCGGTCTTGGCCTGGCGCAGATAATGTTCGGTGCGGACCCAGGCATCGTCGAGCGTCGCCGAGATCATGTTGTTGTCGCCGTCGATCACATAGTCGCGGACATTGATCGAGCGTTCGTTGCTGCGCAGCAGCACCTCGCCCCAGCGCTCGCGGCGCTGGTGCTTGAAGCTGGAATAGAGCCCGTCGAGCGAAATCTTGGTCGCGTCGGTCGGTGCGAACTGGATCGACCCGGTGATACCGAGGCGCTTCTTATCATGCGCGATTTCGCCGTAACGCGGGATGCGCGGGTGGAAGGCGAGCGCGACCTGATCGCAGGCGGCGACGCGGCCGTTGGTGTAAACGCCGCCCGAATTGGCGACGCCGATGCCGCTGGTCGCGGTGGTGGTAAAGCACGGCGTGCCATTGACCGAATCGAAGCGCGCCTGCGCCCAGCGCACCGTGTTGTTGCCGAGCTCGAGCGTCTTCTGGTCCGAATAGGCGGCCGACACTGCAAAGCCGAGCGTCCCGGCGTCATTCACCCAGCTGAGCAGCCCCGCGACGCGCGGCCCGACATTGTCCGACAGGTCGTTATAGCTGCCCTGCGCCGACAGCGCGGCGGTGAAGCCGCTTTTGCCCGCGAGCGGGTTGCCGGTGTTGAGGTCGACGACGGCGCCGAGCGAGCCTTCGTCGAGTTCGGCCGAAGCGGTCTTGTGGACCACGATCGAGCTGAACAGCTCCGACGCGAACACGTTGAAGTCGAAGGCGCGGTCACGGTTCGCCGATGCACCGTCGGTCGAGGTCGCGACGGTTTCAAGGCCGTTGACGCGGACGCGGGTGAATTGCGACCCCAGCCCGCGCACGGTGATACCGCGGCCTTCGCCGCCGTCGCGCTGGATGGTGATGCCGGGAATGCGCTGGAGCGATTCGGCGAGATTCTGGTCGGGGAATTTGGCGATGTCTTCGGCGACGATCGCGTCGACCGCAGCGACCGACTCGCGCTTGACGTCGAGCGCCTTGTCGAGCGAAGCGCGAAAGCCGGTGACGACGATCTCGTCTTCGGTCGCGACCGTTTCGTCGGCGGCAGGCGCCGCGGCGTCCTGGGCATAGGTCGGCGACACCGCCAGCGCGGCAAGCGAAGCGCCGCACGCCAGCTTGGTCAAAGTGCGAATGCCCCGCATTGCGTGAATAGCCATTATCATCCTCCCTTGATCGGCCGTCCTTCCCGCTTTGGCAAGAAATGACACCGGTTACTTTGCGAGACCAGACAAATCGGCGCGATCGCCTGGCCAGAAAATTTCGTGAGAGCGATGATGGCGCCGTCGCCTTTGCGACCGGCTGCCCTATCCCCTCTCCCTTGCCATATTTTCTCGTTGACCGATTGGGGTAACCGGTGTCAGGAAGATAGGGGGATTGGAACGGCTGTGTCAATACCCCAATGAAATGGAGAGACGGGATGCCCAAAAAGTCGCGGTTGGCCTCGCTTTTACTGACCTTTGCCCTATCCGCTGCCCTATCCGCCGCCGCGTCGGCGAGCCCGGCGCTCGCCGCCGATCCGGCGACGCTGGCCTTCCCGGGCGCGGTCGGTCCCGCCGCGCACACCGTCGGCGGCCGCGGCGGTCAGATCCTGCGCGTCACCACGCTGGCACCCGATGGTCCGGGCTCGCTGAAGGCGGCGATCGAAACCCCGGGGCCGCGCATCATCGTGTTTGAGGTTGGCGGCGTCATCGACATGGGGCGCACAACGATCAGCGTCACGCACCCGTATCTGACCATCGCCGGGCAGACCGCGCCCGGCCCCGGCATCACGCTGATCCGCACCGGCATCGACGTGAAGACGCACGACGTCGTCATCCGCCACCTGCGCATCTACACCGGGGTCGACGGCCAGCCGAAGCGCAGCGGCTGGGAAGCCGACACATTCTCGACCGTCGCCGCGCATAATGTCATCGTCGACCATTGCACGCTGATGTGGGGGATCGACGAAAATATGTCGGCGTCCGGCCCGCGCTTCACCGGCAAGACCGTCGCCGACTGGCGCGCCGGGACGAGCCGCAACATCACCTTTTCGAACAATCTTGCCGCCGAAGGTCTCGCCGATGCGAGCCATCCCAAGGGCGAGCACAGCAAGGGATCGCTGATCCACGACAATGCGACGGGCATCGTATTCTACCGCAACGTCTGGGCGCATAATGTCGAACGCAACCCGCTGATCAAGGGCGGCGCGCAGGCGCTGATGGTCAACAACCTGATCTATAACCCGCAGCACCGCGCGGTGCATTACAACCTGATGAACCTCGAATGGGTCGGCCAGCCCTATGTGACCGGCGAGATCACCGCGGTGGGCAATGTGATGCGCGGCGGCAACGATACCGACCCGGACCTGCCGTTCCTGATGCTCGGCGGCGACGGCGATCTGGCGTATTTCGGCAAGGACAATCTGGTCGTCGACCGCCATGGCGCGCCGCTGCCCGAGTTCGGCCGTTACGGCGAGACGCGGGCGCAGCTGATCCGCGCCAAAGCGCCGCTCGCGCCGCTGGACGGATACAAGATCCTGCCGGTGCGCGACGTCGAAACATCGGTGCTCGCCAGCGCCGGAGCGCGGCCATGGGCGCGCGATGCCGAAGAGATTCGGGTGCTGTTCTTCGTTGCCGAAGGGCGCGGCGAAGTGATCGACGACGAGAAGGACGTCAGCGACTATCCCAAGGTCAAGGAGGTGCGCGCGCCCTTCGTCGAAGCCGACTGGGATCTTGCGACGATGGAGCCGCGATCGGGGCTCTACCCCGGCCAGACCGCGCCGATGCCGCAGGAAATCCTGTCACCGCGCGACCGCGCCTCGCGGAGCGGGCAATGACCATGCTGCTCGCCGCGATGCTCCTTGCCGGTGCCGAGGCGCCCGCGATGATTGTGATCGACGAAGCCGCGACGGTTCGCGAGGAACCGCCGCCGCATGGCGCAATCGGCATGTCCACCGCGTACCGGATCAGCGACGCGATCCCCGCGCCGCGCAGCTTCGAATTTCGCAAACGCGCGCTGCACGTCGGCGCCGCGATCGGCATCCACCCGATCGACCATGACGAAATCTACTATGTCCTGTCGGGCACCGGCGTCGTCCATTCGGACGGCACCGAGAAAGAGCTGACAGCGGGGACGGCGGCGTGGCTCTACAAGGGCGCAAAGGTCGGCATCCGCCAAACCGGCAGCGAGCCGCTGGTGCTGATCATCGCGTACCCGAACAAGCCGCCCGCGCCATGACGATCGGCCGCCGCGCGCTACTGGCGGCGGGACTCGCCGCGCCCTTCGCCACCGCGGCGGCGCAGGCCGCCTGGACCCGGCCCGCGGGCCTCACACCCGACGCCAGCATCCCGCTTTGGCCAAGCGGCCACCTCCGGCTGCCCGTGGGTCTGGTCGAACAGGTCGTCCAGCGCAGCGACGATCCGGACGCCAGCGACCGGATGCTGCAAGGCATCACGCGCCCGCGACTCGACATCTTTCGCCCGGCAAAACCCAATGGCGCGGCGGTCATCCTCGCACCGGGCGGCGGCTATCGTTATGTCGTGATCGACAAGGAGGGTTATGAACTCGCGCGCTGGCTGAAGGATCGCGGCGTCACCGTTTACGTCCTCTTCTACCGCCTGCCCGGCGACGGCTGGGCCAACGGGTCCGATGTCCCGCTCGCCGATGCGCAGCGCGCGGTGCGGATCGTGCGCAGCCGCGCAAGCCTCGACGGCATCGATCCGTCGCGGGTCGCTTTCGGCGGTTTTTCGGCGGGCGGGCAGGTCGCGACAAGCCTGCTGACGCGCTTCGACGCCCGCGTTTACGCGCCGCTCGACACCGCCGATGCCCTGTCCGCACGCCCCGACGCGCTCGCCGCCATCTATCCCGTCGTGTCGATGGACCCGGCGATCGCGCATGCGGTCAGCCGCGAAAAGCTGATCGGCGCCAACCCCGATGCCGCGCGCGAAAAACTTTACTCGCCCGAACGCAACGTCCGCGCCGATCAACCACCGCTGTGGCTGCTCCACGCCGAGGATGACAGCGTGGTGAAAGTCGACAACAGCGCGCGCCTGCGCGCCGCGACGCGCGGTGTCGGCGCAACGGTCGAGGCGCACTTCTTCGAGCGCGGCGAGCATGGGTTCGGGCTGATGAAAACGGCGGGATTGCCCGTCGCGATCTGGCCCGAGTTGCTCTGGAACTGGCTGGAGTCGCAGCAGGTCGTATAATAATCGTCATTGCGAGCGAAGCGAAGCAATCCAGAGCG
>JAFAGN010000201.1 GCA_023422695.1 Pseudomonadota bacterium | reverse complement strand
TCTCGCCATGACAGAGCAGGCAGCCGGCAGTCCCGCGGCCCCGGGGCGGCGGGGGCCGCCCGGCCGGGGGGGGCCCCCCCCCCCCCTCGCCCATCCGAAACGGCCCCGCCGGGTGCAGAGCGATCAGCCTTGTGGCTTGGCGCGCTCGTCGCTGACCATATCCTCGGCCAGTTCCAGCCCGCGCGCGCCGCCGTGCGCGGTGTGTGTGGGGGCGTGCGGGCGGTCCATTTCGGCGGGATCGGGCTCTTCCAGCATGCCTTCCCATTTGGTGATGACGCTGGTCGCCACCGCGTTGCCGACGACG
Source organism: Pseudomonadota bacterium (assembly GCA_023422695.1). GTDB lineage: Bacteria > Pseudomonadota > Alphaproteobacteria > Sphingomonadales > Sphingomonadaceae > Sphingopyxis. Next base: position 11,874 of record JAFAGN010000201.1, on the reverse strand, counting down.
TTGGTCGCGGTGCGCCCCATGTCGAGGAACTGGTCGATCGCCAGGATGATCGCGACACCTTCGACCGGCAGGCCGAATTGCGCGAGCGTTCCCGTGATCACCACCAGGCTGGCGCGCGGTACCGCGGCGATCCCCTTCGAACTGATCATCAGCGTCAGCAGGATCAGCACCTGGGTGGTGATCGACAGGTCGATGCCATAGGCCTGCGCGATAAAGATCGTCGCAAAGCTCATGTACATCATCGAACCGTCGAGGTTGAAGCTGTAGCCCAGGGGCAGCATGAAGCCCGAAATGCGGCGCGGCACCCCGAAGCGATCGAGCTGTTCGAACATCTTGGGCAGCGCGGCTTCCGACGAAGCGGTCGAAAAGGCGATCAGCAACGGCTCGCGGATATAACGGATGAGCATCCAGATGCGCTGGCGCAGGAACGCCCAGCCCATCGTCAGCAGGATGACCCAGAGCAGCACCAGCGAGATGTAGAATTCGATCAATAGCTCGAAATAGGTCGCGAGGATGCCAAGCCCGCTTTTCGCGACGACATTGGCAATCGCCCCGAACACCGCGAACGGTGCAAAACGCATCACATAGCCGGTGATCTGCAGCATCATTTCCGCGAGCGCATCGGCGCCGCGGACCAGCGCCGCGCCCTTCTCGCCAATCGCCGACAGGGCGACCCCAGCGAAGATCGAAAAGACCAGGATTTGCAGGATATTATTGGTCGCCAGCGCCTCCAGCGCGTTCTTGGGAAAGATCGACAGCGTGAATTCCCACGCGTCGAGCTTTTTGACCTCGCCGACCATTTTTGCGGCCTCGGCCGCGTCGGGGATCGGCGCACCGATGCCCGGCTGGAACAGATTCACCATCAGCAGGCCGAGCGCGATCGAGATAAAACTGGCGGTGATGAACCAGATGATCGCGCGCGTGCCGATGCGGCCAAGCGCGCTGCTGTCGCCCATATGCGCGATGCCAACCACGATCGTCGACAGCACCAGCGGCGCGACGAGCAGCTTGATCAGGTTGAGAAAGATGTCGGACAGCAGCTTGAACGTCTTGGTCAGATATTCGAACCACGGATGGTCCGCGGGCAAGCCGACATGAACCGCGTAGCCCGCGACGACGCCGAGCGCCATGCCCGCCAAAATATACCAAGTCAGTTTGCGGTCCATGCGGCCGTCCCTCTCGAATTTTCTGCGATCGGCCAGTTTTCCAACGGCCAGCTTATATCCCCTTTGACCCGCCGCAGCGCGCAGCGTCAAGGGTAGTGAACGACGGTTCCGGGCCACACCCGCACGCGCGCGGGCCTGCCGTCACGTCATGAAAAATACGATCGCCAGACAGGTTGAAACCCCGGTGATGATGTTGAGCGGCACGCCGATCTTGACGAAATCGACGAAGCGATAGTCGCCGGCGGCATAGACGATCGTGTTGGTCTGATAGCCGATCGGGGTCGCGAAACAGGCCGACGCGCCGATCATCAGCGCGATGACCAAAGGCCGCGGATCGACCCCCAACTCCGAAGCGATCGCCAGCGTTACCGGCGTCATCAACGCCGCGACCGCATTGTTGCTGAGCAGTTCAGACAGGATCAGCGCAAAGAAATAAATTCCGAACACCAGCACCCAGGCAGGCGCATCGGCAAGCGACGGTTTGACCCACCCCACCATCATCGCGACCGCGCCGCTGTTTTCGAGTGCCAGTCCGACGGCGAGCATCGCAAAGATCAGGATCAGCACGTCGCCGTCGATCGTCCCCCACGCCTCTTCGCTGTCGATGCAGCGGGTGACCAGGATGACGCCGATCGCGATGATCGCGGCGACCCCGATCGGCAGGACATCGAGTGCGGCCAGCGTCACGACCGATGCCATGCACAGGATCGCGATCCACGCCTTGCTGCGCCGAAACGCGCGCACCTTGGCCAGATCGGCGCCGATCAGATGCGGGTTGTCGCGCAGCGCCTCGACCTCGCGCGGGCCGCCGGCCACGAGCAGGCGGTCGGCAGGGCGAATTCGCACGCTGGCAAGGTCGGGACCCGGTTCGTGCGCGGGCCGGTCGAGCCCGATGATGCGCGCGCGAATTTTCTGCAGAAAGGGAATGTCGATCAGCCGCTGACCGATCGCGGGATGGTTCGATGCCACCATCGTTTCGACGACCATGTCGGCTTCGGTGGGTTCGCCGCTGCCGATCCCCAGCCGAAAGCGCCCCTGCTCGCGCCACGTCATCAGGCTGGCGCCGTCGACGCGAACGATGACGCGGTCGCCCGCGGCAAGCGTCCAATGATCGAGGTCGCTGCCATGAACGACCACCGACCCGCGCCTAATACCGACGATCCGCCCCGAGCGGGGCAGATCGGTAAAGGCCTCGACCGTCATTCCGACCAGCGCGTCATCCTCGTCCAGCACCAGTTCGGTCAGATATTGATGCGCGTCGTGCGTCCCCGCCGGTCCCTTGACCGGCTTGTCGGACGGCAACAGCCACCACATCAGCGCAAGGCCGATCATGCCCGACGCCGCGGTCACCAGGCCAATCGGCGTAATCTCGAAGATCCCGAAGCGGTCCATCCCCGCGTCGCGCACGATGCCGTCGACAACCAGATTGGTCGACGTGCCGATCAGCGTCAGCGTGCCGCCCAGAACTGCGGCAATCGACAGCGGCATCAGCAGCTTCTTGGCGCTGACCCCGGTCACTTCGGCCAGTTTCAGCATGATCGGCAGCAGCACGACCACGACCGGGGTGTTGTTCAGAAACGCCGAGGCGAACAGCGCCCCCACCAGCACCTCGACGATCGCAAGGCGCGGATGTTTTTCGGCGCGTTTCATGATCGCGTCGGCGACGCGCTGGATCACCCCAGTGCGGATCAGCGCCCCCGACAGCACAAACATCGCCCCGATGACGATCGGCGCCGAGTTCGAAAACACCGAATACATCGCATCGCCGTCGAGGATGCCGAGCGCCAGATAGGTGCAGGCGCCAAGGATGGCGATCACCGTTGCCGGCAGTCGTTCCATCATGAAGCCAACGAAGATCGCGGCAAGGATGATCAGCGAAATGACCGCCTGGTGCGCTTCGATGAAAGTCCGGATCAGCTCCATTGCCGTCGCATCACCCGCATTGCGCGCGGTGGAGCAGCTTGTGATCGGCCAAGACGAGCGCCATCATCGCTTCGACCACGGGCGCGCCGCGGATGCCGACGCAGGGGTCGTGGCGGCCCTTGGTGACGATGTCGGCGGCCTCTCCCGCCCGGTTGATCGTCGGTACGGGGGTCAGGATCGAACTGGTCGGTTTGAATGCGACGCGGACGACGACCGGCTGCCCGGTCGAAATGCCGCCCGCGATACCGCCGGCATTGTTCGACAGAAAATCGGGACGGTTGCTGCCGTCGCTCGCGGGGCGCATCGGATCGGCATTTTCTTCGCCGCGCAGCCGCGCCGCATGAAAGCCCGCGCCGATCTCGACGCCCTTCACCGCGTTGATCCCCATCATCGCCGCCGCAAGATCGCTGTTCAGCTTGGCATAGATGGGCGCGCCCCAACCGGCGGGAACCCCGCTGGCGGCACATTCGATCACTGCACCGAGCGAACTGCCCGCCTTGCGTGCCGCGTCCATCAGCCCCTCCCAGCGCTGCGCCGCTGCGGGATCGGGACAGAAAAAGGGATTGCGATCAATTTCTTCGAGGTCGAAGTTGGCAGGATCGATCGCATCGCCGCCGATTTCGGCGACCCAGGCGTGGATCTGCACCTCTGGAATCACCAGCCGCGCGACGCCGCCCGCCGCGACCCGTGCCGCGGTCTCGCGCGCGCTTGACCGCCCGCCACCGCGATAGTCGCGGATGCCATATTTGGCATCATAGCTGTAATCGGCGTGGCCGGGACGATAGGCCTGTGCGATCTCGCCATAATCCTTGGAGCGCTGGTCGACATTCTCGATCATCAGACTGATCGGCGTACCCGTCGTCTTGCCCTCGAACACCCCCGACAAGATGCGCACCTGATCGGGCTCCTGCCGCTGCGTCGTGTGGCGCGACTGGCCGGGGCGCCGTTTGTCGAGGAAAGGCTGGATGTCGGCTTCGGAAAGCGACAGGCGCGGCGGGCAGCCGTCAACGACGGCGCCGAGCGCGGGGCCATGGCTTTCCCCCCACGTCGTGAAGCGAAGAACGCGTCCGAAGCTGTTGAAACTCATTGCCCTATCCCATCCGGCCGAATGCGGGCGCATAGTCCGCTCGACCGCCTAGCGGCCAAGGCGCGCCCGAGTCCAGCATCATCGCCATGAAATGCGGTCCGGCGAAGGGCGACGCAAAGCGCGCGGCGAGTTCGGGCGCATAGCCGAAGCGGGGATAATAATGCGCGTGGCCGAGCACGAAGCTGATCTGGGCGCCTTGCTCGGCAAGTGCCGCGAGCCCCGCGCGGATCAGCGCGTCGCCGATACCCTGCCCCTGGCAGGCCGGAACGACCGACACCGGCGCAAGGCCCGCGGCCGCAAGCGGCGCCCCATCGGCCTCGACCGTCATGCGGCTGAACAAGACATGCCCCACGACCGCACCATCCTGTTCGGCGACGAGCGAAGCCAGCGCGTCGCCGTCGGCCTCGATCATCCGCACCAGTTCGGCTTCGCCCTGATAGCCGAATGAAGTCCCGACAAAGGCCGCGCGAATGATGCCGTCGATCGCATCGGCATCCGCCGCCGTCGCGGCGCGGATGCTGAGCGCATCAGACAAGCGCGATGTCCGGCGCGTCTTCCTGCTTCATACCGACGGTGTGGTAACCGGCGTCGACGTGATGCGTTTCGCCGGTCACCCCCGATGCCAGATCGCTGAGCAGATAGAGCGCCGAACCGCCGACATCGTCGATCGTGACGTTGCGGCGCAGCGGCGCGTTGTGTTCGTTCCATTTCAGGATCAGGCGGAAATCGCCGATCCCCGATGCGGCGAGCGTCTTGATCGGCCCGGCCGAAATCGCGTTCACGCGCACGCCCTGCGGGCCATAATCATTGGCGAGATATTTGACGCTGGTTTCCAGCGCCGATTTGGCGACGCCCATCACGTTGTAGTGCGGAATGACCTTCTCGGCGCCATAATAGCTCAAGGTGAGCAGCGAGCCGCCACCCGTCCCCGTCTCGGGATCGAAAGGCGTCATCATCGCCGCAGCGCGCTTCGCCACCGCGGTAAAGCTGTACACGCTGATGTTCATCGTCATCAGGAAGTCGTCGAGGGTCACGTCGGCATAATGGCCGCGCAGCGCTTCCTTGTTGGTGTAGCCGATCGCGTGGACGACGAAGTCGATCGTCGGCCATCGCGCGCCGAGCGTCGCAAAGGCGGCGTCGAGATTGTCCATGTCCGACACGTCGCAATCGATCAGCAGGTCGCAGCCAAGCTCGTCGGCGAGCGGCTTGACCCGCTTCAGCATCACGTCGCCCTGATAGGAAATCGCGAGTTCGGCGCCATGCGCGTTCAGCGCCTTGGCGATGCCCCAGGCGAGCGATTTATCGTTGGCGAGGCCCATGATCAGCCCGCGCTTGCCCTTCATCAGACCCGTCATTGTTCGTCTCCGGCCTTTGCCAATATTACATCGTCGATGCGCCCAATAGCGTCGTGGCCCAAATCCTCAACCTCGACGAGTGCGGCGTTGAGTTCGGCGCCCATCACCATACCCAATCCGACGAGGTAGAAAAAGAACAGCGCGACCATGACGCCGGCAAGGCTGCCATAGGTTGCATCATAGCTGAGCAGGCTGGCGAGCAGCGGCGGCAGCGCCAGCGTGACGCCGATCCACCACAGCGTCGTGAACAGCGCTCCTGGCCATTTCGGGCATTGCTTCAGCCGCCGGTATTTCGAAGGGGTAAGGCTGTAGAACAGCATATAGATGGCAAGGAACAGGCCCAGCCCCGACACGCCGCGCGAAATCGCGACCACGCCCAGCGCCTGATATTGTTCGGGCAGCACACGGCTGACGAACTGTTCGACCCCGACGATCAGCACCTGCATGCTGAACGACAACAGCATCAGCACGACCGCGCCGGTAATGATGCCGATCGACAGCAGCCGGTAATGGAAAAACCCTTTGCTGAAATGGGTGCCATAGGCACGGCGCAGAATGTCGCGCACCGTTTCGATCAGGCTGCCCACGGTCCACAGCGCCACCAAGGCGCCAAGCCACAGGAAAATGCCGGTGCGTGCGGTCATGACCTCGCGGATCGGCCCTGCCAGCGCGTTGGCGACCGAAGGCGGCATCGTCGAAAACACCGCCTCGATCGCCGCCTCGCCGCCGACGCTGCCGCCGATCAGCGAAAAGGCGGCGGCGAGCAGGATGAAAAAGGGAAAGAGCGCGATCAGCGCCAGATAGGCGAGATTGCCGGCGTGGATAAAGCCGTCGGTATAAGTCCCGACGACGACGCGGCGAACGATGTGAAAGATCCGCGTCCCGGGACCGAGCCGCTGGCGACCGGCGTCGAGCATCCCCTGCGCCCGCGCGCGCAATTTGATCCGCTTGGCACGCTCGGCGCGCGCCTCGGGCGAATGCGGCGAATGTCCCTCGGCCAGAAACTCTTTGCCGACCTCTTCGGCGACCTGTCTGGCCAGCGCATCCGCCGCCTTTTGATCACGCGCTTCGGTCACGCATCACACGCCAAGGTCGGCCCGAACGGCGCGCGGATCGGTCCAGTCGCCGAGGAGCGCCGACAGCGCGCCATCGTCGGCGGGCAGGTCGATCATCAAGCGCACCAGCTGGTCGCCGCGGCCGCCGCCTTTGTCGCTGAACCCCTTGCCTTTCAAGCGCATGACCTTCCCCGACGTCGATCCCGCCGGGATCGATAGCATTACCGGGCCATCGACCGTCGGCACCTTGATCTTGGCGCCCTTGACCGCCTCGTCCAGCGTAATCGGCAGGTCGAGGCGGATATTGGCGCCCTCGCGCACGAAAAACGGATGGTCGCGAACGGTGATCGTCACGATGCCATCGCCGGTGCCGCCCGGCCCCGCCTGCCCCTTGCCCGCCAGCCGCATCTGGGTGCCGGTTTCGACCCCTGCGGGTAGCTTCAAGTCGATCGTGCCCCCATCGGCCAGCGTGATCCGCTGCGGCGCCTGCGTCGCCGCGTCGACGAACGACACGGTCAGGCGATAGGCGACATTGGCGCCCTTTTGCGGCGGCGCGCTGCGTCCGCCAAAGCCGCCGAATCCGCCCCCCGCGGCGCCGCCACCGCGCCCGAACAGCCCTTCGAATATGTCGCCGAAATCGGCGCCTTCGTTGCCAAAGCCGCTGAAACCGCCCGGCCCGGTGCGCTGGTCGCCGCGAAAACCACCGCCGCCGCCATAGCCGAACGGCATCGCGGGATTGCCGTCGCCGTCAATTTCCCCGCGGTCAAACTGCGCGCGCTTGGTCTTGTCAGACAGGATGTCATAAGCCCGCGTGACCTCGGAAAATTTCTCCGACGCCTTCGGATTGTCCTTGTTCTTGTCGGGGTGCAATTCCTTGGCGAGCTTGCGGTATGCGGATTTGATTTCCGCTTCGCTTGCGCCCTTTGCGACGCCCAGGGTGGAATAGGGATCTGCCATTTTGTTCCTGTAGCCCGATAAGTGATTGGCCGGGAAGGCCCGATTGCGCGTCGATGTGGGAATGTGTCGCAAAGCGGTCAAGTTCCGCCTTTCGCGTTGCCCTGCGCGGCAGTATGACCGCGGGCATGACAGACGCCCCCTTTGCCCTGTTCGACGCTTGGTTTGCCGAGGCACGCACCAGCGAGCCGAACGATGCCAATGCCATGGCGCTCGCAACGACGACGCCCGACGGCCATCCCTCGCTGCGCATGGTGCTACTCAAGGGCCATGGTCCTCACGGGTTTGTCTTTTACACCAATCTCGACAGCCGAAAGGGCGGCGAGCTGGCGGCCAATCCGCATGTCGCGCTGCTGTTTCACTGGAAATCGCTGCGACGGCAGATCCGCATCGAAGGGCCGGTGGCGCCGGTCGACGACGCCACCGCCGACGCTTATTTCGCAACGCGCAGCCGCGACAGCCAGCTTGGCGCATGGGCCAGCGACCAGTCGCGCCCGCTGGCCGACCGCGCGACGTTCGAGGCACGCTTTGCCGACATGCAGGCGCGGTTCGCGGGACAGGATGTGCCGCGCCCACCGCGCTGGTCGGGCTGGCGAGTCACCCCGGAGCGCATCGAATTCTGGCAGGACCGCGCGCACCGGCTGCACGAACGCACTGTTTATACCCGCGCGGGCAACGGCTGGTCGAGCGGGATGCTCTATCCATGAGCGCGGCGCGGCGCCTGCCGATCAGTCAGGTCGATGCCTTTGCCAGCCGGCCGTTCACCGGCAACCCCGCCGCAGTCATGCCGCTGGAGGAATGGCTGGGCGATGGCGTGCTGCAAGCGATTGCGGCCGAGAATAATCTCGCCGAAACCGCCTTCCTCGTTCCCGACGAGAGTGGCGAGGCCGATTATGAGCTGCGCTGGTTCACCCCGACGGTCGAGGTCGCGCTGTGCGGCCACGCGACGCTCGCCAGCGGCCATGTGCTGCTGTCGGCGGCGCCATGGCGTCAGGACATGCGCTTTCGTACCCGCAAGGCGGGCATTTTGCAGGTCGCGCGGGTTCTTGGCGACGAGGGCGAGGACGCGGGGTATCGCATGATGCTGCCCGCCTATCCGCCGGCGGCCAAAGCGATGCCCGATATCGTCCGCGCCGTCGGCGGCGATCCGGTCGAGACGCAGTGGCATCCGGACGGCTATGCGATCATCGCCTATCGCGACGCCGCCAGCGTCCGCGCGCTGGCGCCTGATTTCCGCGCGCTCAAGGATGGCGGCGATGTGCTCTATATCGCCACCGCGCCCGGCGATGACGACCCGTCGGGCGCCGATGTCGTCAGCCGTTGTTTCGCGCCCGGCGCCGGGATCGACGAGGATCCCGTGACGGGCTCGGCGCATAGCGTGCTGACGCCCTATTGGGCGGCGCGGCTCGGACGCGACAATTTCGCCGCCTATCAGGCAAGCGCGCGCGGCGGCCATGTCGGCTGCCGCCTCGACGGCGACATGGTCGAACTGACCGGCCGCTGCGTCACGACGCTGGTCGGCGACTTCCTGCTATAAGGCGGCCGTCAGGTCCGCGAGGTGACGGCGCAGCGCGGTAAACTGGTCGCTCTTGGTCACCCCCAGCCGGACGATCGTCACACGCTGCGACGGGGAGACGATGATATATTGGCCCTGATGGCCGATGCAGGCGAACAGGTCGTTTGGCCCGCGATCGGGCCAGAGCGCGGGCTGCGCTCCCGCCGGACGGCGGCGATTGAGCCAGATGTGTCCGCCATAACCCCCGTCGTTCGCCGACGGGCTCAGCATGAAATTCATCCAGCTTTCGGGGAGCAGCCGCTGACCGTTGACGACGCCGTGGTTGCGCAGAAACTCGCCGAAGCGGGCATAGTCGCGCGCGGTGGCGTGCATGATCGATCCGCCGATCATTGTGCCGCTGGCGTCGAATTCGGGGGCCAGACTGGTCATGCCGAGCGGCTCGACCAGGCGGCCCTGGATGAACTCGCGCATCGCATCGCGCCGCGCCGCGGGACTTTGCGAGGGTGTCAACGTGTCGGCCAATATGTCCGCCAGAATGACGCTGGTCGCCGAACTGTAGTTGAACACCTCGCCCGGCTGCGCCGCCGCGGGCTTTGCCTCGGCAAAACCCGCCATATCGGGAGCACCGGGACCGAACAACATATCGACGGTGTCCCCGCGCCATATCGGATCGCCATTTTCGATATGCTCAAGCCCCGCCGACATATGAAGCAGATGCTTGAGCGTGATCGCGCCGCGCGGATCGCCGCTGCGCTGCCACGCCGCAACCGGCGCGGGTCCGTCGAGCGCCAATTGGCCATCGGCCACCAGGAATCCCGTCAGCACCGCGGTGATGCTTTTCGCCATCGACCAGCTGATCAGTTTGGTGTCCGGTCCAAAACCCGCGGCATAGCGTTCGTAGATCGGCTCGCCGTCGCGCAGCACCAGCAGCGCGCGCGTCTGACCGACATCCTCGGCATCGACGAACAAGGCGTCGGCGCGCGCCTTGATCGCGGCGGGTAGCGCGGGCAGCGGCTGCGGCGTCTCGACCGCTGGAACCCCGTCGAGCGAAGCGCCGAATTTGGGTGCAGGCGCCGCGGGCGCCATATTGCCCTGCCCCGCCGCCTGGCTCAGCGACCAGGCGCCGAGCATCGCGAGAGCGGCACTTGCCAGCAGCCGTTTTTTCGTGATCATGGGATGAGTGACTAGCACCAACCCGACCGGTCCTTCAACGGGCGAGACGCCAAGTGTGGCCCCACCGCCCCAAACACCGGCCGCTCCGCCGCCGACGCCGCGCAAAAGGCCCAGTCGCTGGGGCGGATGCCTGCCGTGGGCGCTGGTGATCGCTGTGCTGTTCGCCATCTTCGCTATCTGGAAATTCCCGTCGTTCAAGGCACAGGCCGAACTCGGGTCGGCCTATGCGGCGCGCGTCGGCTGTTCGTGCCGTTATGTCCAGGGGCGCAGCCTGGAGAGCTGCCAAAGCGATTTCGAGCCAGGGATGGAGATGGTATCGCTGAGCGAAGACCCGCCGACCAAGACGGTCACCGGCAGCGTCCCGCTGCTGGCATCGCGCAGCGCGCGCTATGCCGGGGTTAGCGGCTGCCTGCTCCGCCCTGAAAATTAGCGCAGGAAACGGCGCGCGATCAACGCCGCCGTGGCTGGAGCGCCGAACACCAGCAGCCATATCCCGGCTTCCTCGGCCCAGCCATAACCGGCGTAAAGCACCCCGACGAGCAGATTGCCGATCGAAATCACCAGCCACATCAGCAGGAAGAGACGCGTCGCCCGCGCTCCGTCGCGGATCGCAAGGCGGAGGAGAACCAGCAGCGACAGCCCGGCCAGCAGCATGATTGCAGTGTGTGACATCGGCTATTCCTCCCAGGCTGGCGGCAGAACCGCCGATACGTGGCGCCGCCGCCACTCGCCCGGCGACATGCCGAGCTTGCGACGAAAGATCGCGCACAGATGTGCGTGGCTCGAAAAGCCGGTCGCAAAGGCGATTTCAGCAACCGACAACGGGCGGTTCATCAGGAACCAGCAGGCGCGGCGCAGCCGCTGGCGCAGCATATATTGCGCCGGGGTATAACCGGTCGCGCGCGCGAAGTGGACGATCAGACTGTTGACCGACATTCCCGCCTCGGCGGCCATTTCCTCAACGGTGAGCGACAGTTCGAGCTGGGTCTGGATATAGGCCATCAGGTCGTTGATGCGCTGCGTTACCGCGGACGATTCGGGCCGCGCGACCATCCCCTCCAGCGTTTTGGCGAGAATGGTCAACAGCGGATCGGCAGCCGCCGCGTCGCCCGCAGCCAAGGCATGCACCAGTGCGGCGAGCGCCATGTCATAATGTGCCGCCAGCGCACGGGTACCCGGCGCCACGATCAGCCGGGTGGCGGGAATTTCAACCTCAATGTAGCGGACGCCCCCACCTTTCGCTTCGCCATGATAGCGGCGACCGGCCGGGGCCAGCCACATCTCGCCCGGCAATGGATCACCCAGCGAAGTCCGCTGATCGTCGAGCCAGGTTTCCAGCCAGTGGTAGCTTCCCGCCTCATAAAGATAGAGAAGATGGACGTCGCGTTCGACGGTCCATTTCGACGGGCCTTCGATACGATCGACGATCGAGGCGACCCTGAGTCCTCCCACTTCCATGACACAAGTATGGCAAGTTGGGGAGAATGTGAAAGCCTGCCATTTGCGCCAAACCTATGGTTAAATCGAAGCTCCGAATTTCTCCGAAACGGCGGAAATTTGGGAAAAATTGCTGTGGTTTGAACCCTTTTGCGGACCCCTTGCCACGCCTTACGAGACCCCCCCCAGGCGGGCGGCCCTTATGCCG
>JAFAGN010000173.1 GCA_023422695.1 Pseudomonadota bacterium | reverse complement strand
CGGCGTCGATCGCGCCCGCAACGAACGCCGCGGTCACGAGCATGGCGATAAGTTCGGCTGTCAGTTCCATGTCCGCAGACTTGCCGGGTGAGGTGCCCTCCGCTTGTCCCCGGGCGGGCCCATCACCTGAACGGCGGCTCGTTGAACGCGCGCAGTTTGCGGCTGTGCAGCTTGGCGCCCTCGTCGCGCATCGTCTCGCACGCGCGGATGCCGATCTGGAGGTGCGCGGCGATCGCTTCTTCATAAAAGCGGTTCGCCTGGCCCGGCAGCTTGAGCTCGCCGTGGAGCGGCTTGTCGCTGACGCAGAGCAATGTGCCGTAGGGGACGCGGAAGCGATACCCCTGCGCGGCGATCGTCGCCGATTCCATATCGATGCCGATGGCGCGCGATTGCGAGAAGCGCAGCGCGCTGTCGGTGTAGCGCAGCTCCCAGTTGCGGTCGTCGGTGGTGACGACGGTGCCGGTACGCATCCGCTTTTTAAGGTCGGCGCCGCTGGTGCCCGACACGCTCTCGGCAGCGGTCGCGAGCGCGACCTGCACTTCGGCGATCGGGGGGATCGGGATTTCGGGGGGCAAGACGCTGTCGAGGATATGATCGTCGCGCAGATACGCATGGGCGAGCACATAATCGCCGATGCGCTGACTGGGGCGCAGCCCGCCGCAATGGCCGATCATCAACCACGCCTCGGGGCGCAGCACCGCGAGATGGTCGCAGATCGTTTTCGCGTTCGACGGGCCGACCCCGATGTTGACCAGCGTGATGCCGCCGCCATCAGGCGCGATCAGGTGATAGGCGGGCATCTGGTGCCGTCGCCACGCGCTGTCGGCGACGAGCGCGCTGGCGTTGACCCCCGGCTGATCGACATAAAGCCCCGCCGCCCCCGCGAGCGCGATGTAGCGGCCCTGCCCGACCTGCGATCCCGCCCAAGCGACGAATTCGTCGACATAACGGTGATAGTTGGTGAACAGGATATAGCGCTGGAAATGCTCGGGCGCGGTGCCGGTATAGTGGCGCAGGCGCGCGAGCGAGAAGTCGGTGCGCAGCGCGTCGAACAGCGCCAGCGGCTGCGACTTCGCGGGGTCGGCGCCGAACAGGCCGTCGGCGAGCTCGTCGCCGATGTCGGCGAGCTCGGTGGTCGGGAAATGCCGCGCGAGTTCGAGCGGGGTGACCCCGCCCATGTCCGACCCGTCGCTGGCGTCGAGCACATAGGGGAAGGGGATCTGCTGCCCGGTGCGCGTCACCTCGAGCGTGATGTCATAATGGCGCGCGAGCAGGCCGAGCTGGTCGCGCAGATAGTCGGCGAACAGGTCGGGACGAGTGACCGTGGTGACAAACTCGCCCGCGCGCTCGAACTGGCCGAAAGCCAGATTATGCCCCTTTTGCCCCTCGCGCTGCTCGCCGGTGGTGGTCAGGCGGATCGCCGGATAGTCGAACAGCCCCGTCGCCGCGGCATCGGCGGGCGGCAGGGTGCGATCGCGAACATAGGCGGCGATCGCGGATTTGAGGTTGGTGACCGAGGTGCGGAAGCGATCCTGCAGTTCGGCAATGATGCCGTCGACGAGCGCAGTGGGATCGGTGGTTTCGTGCGATGAGTTGGATGTCATCGCGACGCTGTTGCACGAAATTGTGACAAAAGGGAAGGGGTGGGAGCAGAAGATCCTCCCCACGCGAAGCGATGGGGAGGTGGCAGCGCGAAGCGCTGACGGAGAGGTTTCGACTTTGCCTGCGAAAGCGACGGCGCAACCCCTCCACCACCGCCTACGGCGGCGGTCCCCCTCCCCAACGCTTCGCGATGGGGAGGATCCAAGTCCTCAGAGCTGCTCCAGCATATGGTCCGCGCTCGACACCTTGAATTCGCCGGGGGCTTCGACGTTCAGCTGTTCGACGACGCCGTCGTTGACGATCATCGAGAAACGCTGGCCGCGCTTGCCCATGCCGAACGCCTTGCCGTCCATGGTCAGCCCGACCGCTTCGGCGAAATCGCCATTGCCATCGGACAGCATGGTCACGGCATCGCCGGCGCTCGCGCTCTTGCCCCACGCGCCCATGACGAACGCATCGTTGACCGCAGTGCAGACGATTTCATCGACGCCCTTGGCTTTCAGCTCGTCGGCCTTGTCGACGAAGCCCGGCAGATGCTTGGCGGAGCAGGTCGGGGTGAAGGCGCCGGGAACCGAGAACAGCGCGACCTTGCGGCCCTTGAAATAATCGGCGGTGCTGACCTGTTCGGGGCCGTTTTCGGTGACCTTTACAAAGGTGGCGTCGGGCAGCTTGTCGCCGGGCTGGATCGTCATGGTCGGCATCCTTTTCTTTGAGGGGATTTCTGGTCGGCGAGACATTGGGTCGGGCGGGGCGGGAGTCAAGGTTGGTTAGGACGTCTGGGGGGATTTTGGGGGCTGCTGGCGAGTGGTCGCGGCCGTGGGTCGAAAGGGCGTGTCGGAAGAGGATTCGCGCAGAGGCCGCAGAGGCCACAGAGAAGTAAGAATTTTGTTCACGCGGAGGCGCGGAGGCGCGGAGAAGAAGAATAGAGCGGCGAAGCCGCTCATCATGCACGATTGGGTCGCCGCGCTATCCAACGGTCAATCCACCAGCGACGGCTTGAACTCCGCGTCTCCGCGCCTCCGCGTGAGTCCCCTTTATCCTTTCTGCGGTCTCTGCGCGAATTGCCTTGCCATCCACGTGGGCTCTCCACCTCAAAGCTGCGGCCCGCGCCAAAGACGCTGGACCGCCCCGTCCCGCCGCGCCATGATGGCGCGATGGACACAGACCCCATTTGGTTCACCGGCCAGTTGCTGCTCGCGCTGCCGGGCATCGGCGATCCCCGTTTCGAACATTCGGTGATCGCGATGGTCAGCCATGACGATGAGGGCGCGATGGGGATCGGCATTGCCGATCCGATTGCGGGGATGACGGTCGGCGACGTGCTCGACCAGCTGGAAATCGCGCACGACGATCCGCTGGAACAACCGGTGTTTCTGGGTGGTCCGGTCGAGCCGTCGCGCGGTTTCGTCCTGCACAGCCGCGACTGGAGCGGGCAGGAAGCGATACAGGTCAGCGATCGCTGGATGGTGTCGAGTTCGCACGACATCCTGCGTGCGATCGGCGACGGCCGCGGCCCGTCGCGCTGGTTGATGGCGCTGGGCTATGCTGGATGGTCGGCGGGGCAGCTGGAGGGCGAGATGGTGCGCCACGGCTGGCACGTCACCCCGGGCAGCGACGCCCTGCTGTTCGACACGCCGCCCGCCAAGCGCTGGCAGGCGGCGTTTGCCGAAGCGGGAGTGGACGCCCGCTTGCTGACAACCGAGGGCGGAGAGGCTTAGCCTTCAAATTTGCGCCGAGGCGTTTGCATTCAGCAAACCCGTTCGCCCCGAGCTTGTCGAAGGGCCGTTCTTTCTTTCAACGTCGGCAAAGAAAAGAACGGTGCTTCGACAAGCTCAGCACGAACGGTTGATAGATTACCGCGCTAACGCCAGCAGCGGGCGCCCTGCCGCCAGATTGGCACGGGCGGTGCGGGCGGCCCAGCGCGAATCGACGTAACGCCCGTCGGCGAGTTCGAGGTCGTAGCGGATCGGGCTGGCGAGGGCCGCGTCATAGGCGGCGGCAGCTTCGTTGGTGCGACCCAGACGAGCATAAGCGGTACCGAGGTTGATCAGCCGCGACGGGTCGCGGGCGTCGAGGGTGGTGTCGCCGGTCAGCTTAGCGACCGCGGCTTGATTTTCACCGGCGCGCAGTTCGGCATAGGCGACCGGCAGGGCCGCCGAATCGGCCTGCGGGCCAGTGACGACGATGATCGACTGGGCGCTGGCGGGGGCCGCCACGGCCAGCGCGATCAGCGGCAGCAAACTTTTTTTCATCTCTCTATCCCCTCGAAAACTTTCGCCGATTTTCTCGTTCATCGGCAGAAAAGTCAATGTTTTCGGCATGTTGTAACACTCGTGTCACAATTGCTTATTATGCTAATCGCAAGGCGCATTATAAATTAGGATTTTCAGAATCTTGGCGTTGGCGACTCGCTGTCACAATTGGATGGCTGCGACTGTCACAATTGCGTCCGCTGAAAATAATTTTGGGCGACGCTGCGTTTTGCGCCGCCGATTCGCGTGTCTGCCGCGCTCGACAGAGCGAGCGTCGATTGCGATATAAAGAAAAGTTTATATTTGATCGGCGGCGCGCTCTGGGCTAGGGCGCCGGGCATAATTACCCATGACATCGTGGCCGCTCGCCTGCGGTCGAACTCGCCTACAGGAGACTCCACCGTGGCCACTCTCGCCGCCGACACCCGTGATTATGTGATTGCCGACATCGGTCTTGCCGATTTCGGGCGCAAGGAAATCAACATCGCCGAAACCGAAATGCCGGGCCTGATGGCGCTGCGCAGCGAATTCGGCGCGGCGCAGCCGCTGAAGGGCGCAAAGATCGTCGGGTCGCTGCACATGACGATCCAGACCGCGGTGCTGATCGAGACGCTGACCGCGCTCGGCGCCGAAGTCCGCTGGGCGACGTGCAACATCTTTTCGACGCAGGACCATGCCGCCGCCGCGATCGCCGCGACGGGCGTGCCGGTGTTCGCGGTGAAGGGCGAGAACCTCGCCGATTACTGGGACTATGTCGGCCGTATTTTCGACTGGGGTGTCGAGGACGGCACGACGTGCAACCTGATCCTCGACGATGGCGGCGACGCCACGATGTTCGCGCTGTGGGGCGCGAAGCTGGAAGCCGGACAGGAGATGCCGGCACCCGAGAATGAAGAAGAGATCGAGATGCAGCGCGCGCTGAAGGCGTTTGTCGCGGCTAATCCGGGCTACCTGACCAAGACGGTCAAGGCGATCAAGGGTGTGTCGGAAGAAACGACGACCGGCGTCCACCGCCTGTACCACATCGCCAAGAAGGGCGAGCTGCCCTTCCCCGCGATCAACGTCAACGACAGCGTCACCAAGTCGAAGTTCGACAATCTTTATGGCTGTAAAGAGTCGCTGGTCGACGCGATCCGCCGCGGCACCGACGTGATGCTGGCGGGCAAGGTCGCGACCGTCGCCGGCTTCGGCGACGTCGGCAAGGGTTCGGCGCAGTCGCTCCGCAACGGCGGCGCGCGCGTCCTTGTCACCGAAATCGACCCGATCTGCGCGTTGCAGGCGGCGATGGAGGGTTTCGAGGTCGTGACGATGGACGAAGCGGTGAAGCGCTCGGACATCTTCGTCACCGCGACCGGCAACGCCGACGTGATCACCGCCGAACATATGGCGGCGATGAAGAATATGGCGATCGTCTGCAACATCGGCCACTTCGACAGCGAGATCCAGATCGCGGCGCTCGCGAACTACAAGTGGACCGAAGTAAAGCCGCAGGTCGACCTGGTCGAGTTTCCCGACGGCAAGCAGATCATCATCCTGTCGAAGGGTCGCCTCGTGAACTTGGGCAACGCGACCGGCCACCCGTCGTTTGTGATGTCGGCGAGCTTCACCAACCAGACGCTCGCGCAGATCGAGCTGTGGACGCGCAGCGAGCAATATAACAACGACGTGTACGTCCTGCCGAAGCATCTCGACGAAAAGGTGGCGGCGCTGCACCTCGAAAAGCTTGGCGTGCAGCTTTCGAAGCTGAGCCAGAAGCAGGCCGACTATATCGGCGTGCCGGTCGAAGGGCCGTTCAAGCCCGACCATTATCGTTACTGATAATTTCCACCAAGGTGGATCAGAGCGGCCCGCTCTCTTCATAGGGAGCGGGCCGTTTTGCGTTCAGCGCGCGAGCGGTCCGAGCGTATCGCGCAGTGGCCCCAGCCATTCGGCATAGGGTTTCCACACGTCCATTCCGTCGCGGTTGAGCGGGCGGCGCACCTGCTCGCTCGACGGGGTGCGGACGACGCGGTCGAGCTTGTGGAATTCGAGCAGCGCCGGATCCCAGTCGAGCCCGAGATAGGCGAGTGTCGGACGCAGCTGGCTTTCGGGATCGGCGACCATCGCGTCATAATCGATATGATGGACTAGCCCCGGCGCGACGCGATCCAGATGCGCCATCATTCGCACATAATCGGTGTAGCATTGGCCGATGTCGGCGAGCCGGAACGACGAGGCATGGGCGCGCGAAAAGCTTTGCGAGAAGTTCGAAAAGCAGCAGTCCATTGCGTCGCGGCGGATGTCGATGAACTTCGCCTGCGGCAGGATGCGGCGGATGAAGAGGATGTTGCTCCAATTGTGCGGCAGCTTGTCGACGAAATAGCCGCGGTCGGTCTTGCGGTGGAGCGCGGCGCGGCGCAGATAATCCTGCCCCATTGCCGCCGCCGCGGCGTCGGGGATCTGCGCGATCAGTTGCGGCACCGTCACCTTGCCGCGCCGCGTCGCCATCTCCATCGCGCCGCGCAGGATCGCGGGGGCATAGGGCAGCTCGCCGACCGGCTCGATCGCCGGATGGCTGCCGAGCATCTGTTCGAGCAGCGTTGAGCCCGAGCGCGGCAGGCTGACGATGAAGATCGGCACCGCGTCGCCGACCGGCTGGTCACCCAGCCTTGCGACAAAGGCGGGATCAACCGCGCTCTCGACCTCGGCGACTTCGGCGGTCAGTTCGCGCGCGTCATAGGCAATGTCGTCGGCGCGCTGCTGGTTGCCCTGCTCATAATGGCCGAAGGCCTCGCGGTAGCGGCCGCGGTCGTGGAGCGCGCGGGCGAGCGCGAAGTGGAGCGGCGCGCTGTTGCGGATGTCGATCGCGATGCCGATCATCCGCTGCATATGGTCGACGTCGGCGTCGGTGAGCACGCGGCTCTTGATATTGGCGAGCGCCCACCAGGCCTCGCCGCATTCGTCGTCGGCGGCGATGGCGTTGCGATAGGCGGCGATCGCGGCATCGACCTCGCCCGCAGCGCGCAGGCTGTGGCCATAGGAAATCCAGTGGTGCGGCTTGTCGCCATGCTGCTCCGCCAGTCGCTGCTGGATCGCCTGCGCGTCGGCATTGTGGCCGAGCTTGTCGAGGATCAGCGCGTGCATCGCCGGGATAACCGGATCGTCACTCTCCAGCGTCAGCGCGGCGAACAGCTTTGCCGCCTCGTCGAGCCGTTCCTGCTGGTTCAGCACCGACGCAAGCTGGCGCTTTACCTCGACGCTGCGTGCGCCGCGGGCCAGCGCGCTGCGCAGGAAATGTTCGGCCTGGCCGAGCGCGCCGAGCAGCATCGCGATTTCGCCGAGCTTGGCCAGCCCTGCGGGTTCGTCAGGGTGCTGGCGAAGATGCGCCATCACTTGCTGCGCGGCGTCCTCGAGCCGCCCGGCATTGACGAGCGAGGCCGCCCGGATGAGCGCCGGGAACGTACCGACCGTGTCGCGAAAGCCCGTCGTCGCCATCAGCGATATCCCAGCAGGCTGCGCAGCCCGGGCGCCTGATAATCGACCAGCGCGCGGTGGCGTTCACCGAGTTCGGTCGGAAAGTCGAGCGTCACGCCGGTGAGATTGCCGCGCGCGGTGCCGCTTTGCGCCGGATCGGCGCCGATGCGAACCCGCGCCCGCCAGTCGTCGGGGCAATCGATGCCGCAGGCGCCGAGCAGCGCAGCAAAAAAGACCTCGGCAGCGGCGGAGTCGAGGTCGCCAAGGTGCCGGACGAGATCTTCATAGGTGACGACATGGACGCGGGCGCCGAGCCATGCTGCGGCGTTCATTTCGTAGATGTCGTTGAGCGACGGCGCCCTGCCGGGAAGGCCGAAGATCATCATTGTCAGCAACTCGTCGACGGTCAGCGCGCCCGTCTTGAAAAAATCCATATTGCCCGAAAACTGTTCCGACGCGAAAAAGCGCGCGCGCGCGATCACCCAGTCATAGGGGTCGCGATAGAGCAGGATACGGCGGGCGGGAGCGGTTTCGATCGCCGAGGCGTCGGCGAAGAACAGATGGCCCCAGCTGAGGTGCGGCCGGGCCGGATCGAAGGCGCCACGATGCTGTTGCAGGTTCGGCCACTGAATGAAGTCGCGCGCATATTGCTGTTCGACGGGAACGAACATGCGGACGATGTTACGCAGCAGGTGGCTGCCGCTTTTGGGTACGCTGTTCAGAAACACCGGCTGGCGCAGCGGCGCCTGGGCAAAACGGCGGTTTTCGGTATCGAGCGTGTCGGCTTTCACCGTGACTTCGGGCATCGGGCGCGGGCGCTCCTGCGGGATTTCAAAACAATTGGGGCGGCATGTTGCCATGCCGCCCCAGTGTTTGTCGTGTCAATTCGATCAGAATTTCGACTTGACGCTGATGAAGCCGCGGCGGCCGCTGAACCCATATTGCGACGCGGCGACGACGGGCCCGATCATCGAGATCGTGCCGCCGTTCAGCGTCGACACGCGCGGCGGGCGCGTGTTGAACAGGTTGCTGACCCCCAGGGTGATTTCGAACCGGTCGCCGACTTCCTGCGTGATCGACGCATTGTGGTAGAAGACCGCCTTCGTCGTCAGCACGGGGCAATAGCGACCGCGCAGCGCGCTGTTGACGCAAACGTCGCCGTTGCGATCAACAAATTCCTGCACGTTCGACGTGCCGCCGATAACGTTCATGCCGTAAAACAGCGTCGTACCGCCGTTGGCCGCCCAGGTCATGCGGAAATCGCCGACCCATTGCGGCGACCCGACCTCACCCAAATCATCCTCGACCGGCGACGTCGGCAGCAGCTGGAAGATATCCTTCGTCTGCCAGGTCATGTCGGCGGTGAACGACAGGCGTCCAAGCCGGCCAAGATCGTGCCGCAGGTTGACGTTCACATCGATGCCGCTGTTACGCTGGCTGGCGATGTTCACATATTGGTCGCGCACCTCGTTGATGTTGTTCGGCGCGCCGGTCTGGCCGCGAGTGAACAGATCGCAAAGCGGATCGGCGGGGAAGTTGTCCGAATCATAGCATCCGAAGATGATGTTCCGGCCGCCCAGCTGGGTGATCTGCCCCTTCACCTTGATGTCGAAATAATCGACCGCGATGTTGATCGTCGTATCGGGCAGGAAGCCGAACTTCGGCGTCAGGACACCGCCGACCACCAACGCCTTTGACGTTTCACTGTCGAGCAGCCCAATGCCGCCGCGCGACGTGGCGGTCGCGGTGGCACCGCCACCGGGGTGGTTGTTCGGAATCCCGTCGGCCGAGCAATTGTCGGCAATCCGCTGCGTGATGCGGCCCGCCGCCAGATTGGCGGCCCAGTTGACGCACGGATCGATGTCGGTCTGGCGCGGGAAGCTGGTTTCGTCGGCAAGGAACTGTTCGAACAGCGCCGGAGCGCGGAACGACGTGCCATAGCTGGCGCGCAGGCGGACGGTATCGTTGAGCGCCCAGTTGGCGCCCAGCTTGTACGTCCAGTTGCCATTGTCGCTGTCCGCGAAGCCGTCCGATGCGCGCGTCGATTTGACGCTGGTGATGCGCGCCGCAGCCGAGAGCGTCAGATTCTGGAAGAATGGCTTGTCGGCCAGCACGGGGACGTTGATTTCCCCGAACGCTTCCTTCGTCATGCTCTTGCCCGCGGTGATCCCCGACGTCGAGGCGCCCCAGGCGTTACCGGCGCGGGTGATTTCACCCGGCGTGTCGTTGATGCGGTCCTGGCGGATAGTGGCGCCAAGCGCCACCTGCACCGCGCCCGCCGGCAGCTTGAACAGATCGCCGGTCAGCGTCGCTTCGGCCGACTTCTGGGTATAGACGGTCTTGCCTTCTTCCCACTCGAAGTAGAAATCCTTCTCGGCCTGCGTCAGGTCGCCGGCGAGGAAGTTCGGGTCGAGCCAGCGCATGTCGACGCACTGCTTGCCCGAAACCGGGGTTACGGTGCCGACGCACGATGCGGTCTGGAAATAGCCGGTGTCATACGCGTCCTGCAGCGCTTGCTGCTGACGATATTTGCCGATGCTCTTGCTGTACTGGCCATAGACTTCCCAGCGCCAGTTGCCGGTACCGCCGAAGTCGCCGCGCGCGCCCGCGACGCCGCGGTAGTAATCGACGCGCTGGCTGCTGTCGAACTGGTCGGTGATCGCGGTCGGGCTGATCAGGTTGAGCCCCTGCCACCCCTGCGCCCAGCTGGTGGCCGGGGTGCCGGTGCCGTACAGGTCGCCGGTGTAGCCAAAGTTCCAGAACTGGCGCCAGCCGTTCTGATAGGTTTCGCGGCGATTGAACAGGAATTCGCCGAACAATTCGACCGAATCGCTGATTTCAAATGCACCATCGATGAACCCGGTGTAGAGTTCGGTTTCAGGGATCAGCGTCTGATCGGCCTGGAATGGGTGATAGGCATTCTGGATCGCGAGCGACGCAGTGTCATAGCCGGTCGGAACCCAGCCGGCAGGCATGCCGAAGTCACCCGGATAGGCGGGCGTACCATAGGTCGGCACGCCAAGCACTTCGCCGGGATATTGGAACTGCATCAGCACGGTGGCGCCGGTCGGCGACGTGTTGACGCCGCTGTTCGGGCCACCCGGGCCATCGAGCTGCAGGTTGTCGACCAGGTTGTACACCCAGGCGTGACCCCAACGCAGATCCTCGCACTTGAACTGACCGGTGCGCGGGTCGATGATGTCGGCGCGGCTGCCGTCCTCGCGGAAAGTGTAGGCTTCCGGACAGGCGAGATAGGCGCGGTCGCCGCGCTTAAGTTCATTGACCTTGGTATAGTCGCCCGCGATCAGGATGTGGCCGCGGCTGAAGGTTTTGCCCCAGATCGCGTTGACGCGATATTCCTCGCCGCCACCGCCGAAGGGCGCCGAAACGGTGCCGTTGAGTTCGAGGCCGTTGGTGCTGGTCTTGGTCTTGATGTTGACCACGCCCGCCACCGCGTCCGAACCATAGACCGACGATGCGCCGGTTTTCAGGATTTCGACGTTTTCCGCAATCGACTGCGGCAGGACGTTAAGGTCGAACGACGACACGCCGCCGCGCGTACCTGCGGGACCGGCACGGCGGCCGTTGAGCAGCACCAGCGTGCGGTTGGGGCCAAGGCCACGAAGATTGATCGTCTGCGCGCCCGGGCCGCCGTCGGTGACGAAGTTCGACGAAATGGCCGCGGTAATCTGGGTCGAGCCGGCGGCGATTGGCGAGCTTTGCAGCGTCGATGCCAGATCGAACTTGCCTTCTTTCGACGCGATATCGGGATCGATGACGGCGATCGGATCGGGGCTGTTGAACGGCGTCACGCCACGCAGGCGCGACCCGGTGACGACGATCGCGTCTTCGGGCGCGGCGGTTTCTACGCTGGTGGTTTCGGCCGGTGCAGTCTCTTGCGCCATCGCTGGCGCGGCGATGACGACGGCCATCGCGGAAAGGCTTGCGAAGCCCAGAATCCGACGCGCATGCAGCGACGCTCTGCTCAAATCATTCATATATATTCCCCGGTTTTAAGTGCCCCGACCGCCCCAATTGGGTTGGCCGTAGAAAAATGTCATGCGTTATCAACCTCTTCGGGTCGTCATCACATTAACAATAACGAGAGTTATTCAAGGCTTTGTTAGCAAGTCAATAGTTCTGCTGTGCAACTCACCGCATTGTCGGCGGCCTGTGGCCGATATGTCGCACGGCGTCTGACGTGCGGGATCGTCAGTCCGATCGGGCGTTCCGACGCCTAGCGATTGAAACCCTCGGGGACAGGCGATAGGGCGGATCGATGGCCCATCGCCCCTCCTGTTCTTCCCCGCACGGCGCGGCGCGCGCGCGATGACGCTATCGTCGGGGGCGCTATTCGCGTTGGGTCTGTTCGCCGCGCTGTGGCTGCTCGCCGGATTGTGGGCGGTCGGGCGCGGGATTGCGATGCAGCGGCGCGCGGCGTTCGTCGCCGGACATGGCGAGCGGCTGGCCAGCCTGGTCGAGGCATCGCCGCAGCTGCCGGTCATCGTCCGTGCCGACTGGCGGATCGAGGCGAGCGAAAAATTGGGGCGGTGGCTGGGACTGGCGCAAGGGCCGCGCAATTTCGACGAGCTGCGCGGGCTGGACAGCGGGCTGGACCCCGATGGCCATGACGCGCTGCGTCAGGCGATCCTGGGCGCGCAGCGCGGCGCCAAACCCTTTACGCTCAGCCTGAAGCCGCAGGGCAGCGAACGCACGATCATCCTGCACGGTGCCCCGGCGCCGCAGGCGGTGGGCGGTCCGGGCAGCGTGCTGTTGTGGCTGAGCGATGCGACCGATGGGCAGCACGCGCTGGCCAAGGCGCGCAGCGAACGCGACGAAGCGATGGCGGCGTTCGAAGCCTTGTCGGGGCTGATCGAGGCGGCGCCCTTCCCGATGTGGTTCCGCGATACCGACCTCAACCTCGCGCTGGTCAACGGTGCCTATGTGCGCGCGGTCGAGGCCAGGAACGCCGCCGCCGTAATCGATGGCGGCATCGAGCTGTGCGAAACCGTTGCCGGGGTCAGCGCCGCCGAGGCCGCCGACGAAGCGCGGATCGCGGGGTCGGCGCAGGTCCGCACGATACCCGTGACGATCGAAGGCGAGCGCCGGATCATGCGCGTCGTCGACGTACCGCTGACGCCGACCGGCGGCCGGGTCATCGGCATCGCCGGCTATGCGATCGACATTCAGGAGTTGGAGAGCGAACGCGGCGCGCACCGCCGTTTTGTCGACACCCAGCGCGAATTGCTCGACCGGCTGGCCGCCGCGGTGGCGCAGTTCGGACCCGATCAGGGGCTGACCTTTGCCAATCTGCCGTTCCGCCGCCTGTTTGCGCTCGAAGCCGAGGATGTCGCCGAGGCGCGGCCGTTCGCGCGGCTGCTCGACGCGTGGCGTGAAGGGGGACGAACCCCCGAGGTGCGCAACTATCCCGAATGGCGGCAGGCGCATGTCGACTGGTACGCGCAGACTGGGGCCAGCGAAGAGGATTGGCTGCTGCGCGACGGCACCCATCTGCGCGTCGTCGCCCAGCCGACCCCCGACGGCGGGCTGTTGTTGATCGCCGAGGACAAGACCGAACAGGTGCAGCTGGCGGGCGCGCGCGACACGCTGCTGCGCGTCCGCACCGCGACCTTCGACAATCTGTTCGAGGCGATTGCGGTGTTCGCGCCCGACGGGCGGCTGCATCTGTGGAACCAGCGCTTCCGCCGCCTGTGGGGCGTGGACGAAGGAACGCTGGCGGCGCATCCGCGCGTCGATGCCCTGATGGGCGGGCTGGCCGACCGGCTGGTCAAACCGAACCAGATCAGCATCGTGCAGGAGGTGATCCGCGCCGCGACGCTGGAGCGGCAGCAGCGCGGCGGCGAAATCAGTTTCGCCGATGGCCGCCATTTCGATTTTGCCTCGATCCCGCTGCCCGACGGCAATGCGCTGCTGATCATGCTCGACATTACCCCGAGCCGGAAGATGGAAGGCGCGCTCCGCGAACGGAACGAGGCACTGGAGGCGGCGGACAAGGTCAAGACCGCGTTCCTGTCGCGGATGAGTTACGAACTGCGCACGCCGCTGACCTCGATCGGCGGCTTCGGCGAGATGTTGCAGGCGGGCTATGCCGGCAAGCTGAGCGATCAGCAGCGCGGCTATGTCGACGCGATCATGGATTCGGTGGGGGTGCTGGGGCGCCAGATCGACAATGTGCTCGATCTCGCGCAGGGCGAGGCGGGGACGCTGGCGGTCGAACGGGCGCCGGTCGACGTGCGCGCCTTGCTCGACGGCGCGCTGGCCGATGCCAGGCCGCTCGCCGCGGCGGAGAAGGTCGAACTGGTCGGCAATATCTCGCCCGATCTGGGGCAAATCGACGGCGATGCGCCGCGGCTGTCGCGGCTGGTTGCGGGGTTGCTCGACAATGCGGTGCGCTACACGGCGCCGGTGCGCAAGGCCGGTGGCCGCGTCCTGCTCCACGCCACCGGCGATGCGCACGGAGTCGACATCATCGTTTCGGACAATGGCCCGGGAATGCCCGAGGCCGCCGCCGCCGTGACCCGGGGCGAGCAGGCGGGAACCGCGTCGGGCGGCATCGGCCTAGCCCTCGCGCGGCAACTCGTCGCGGCGCACGGCGGGACGATGGAGGTGGTCAGCGAGCCGGGACAGGGTACGCTGGTGCGGATCAGCCTGCCGCGCCGCGTATGAGCCATCGCTATGATTACACGCTGGCCGACGCCGACCGCATTGGTGCGGCGATCGGCGCGGCGCTGATCCCCGGCGACGTCGTGCTGCTGTCGGGCGACCTTGGCGCGGGCAAGACGACGCTGGCGCGCGCGATGCTGAAGGCGCGCGGGCTGGCGGGCGAAGCGCCGAGCCCGACCTTTGCCATCGTCCAGCCTTATGCGCCGCCCGAGGTCGATCTGCCGATCGCGCATGTCGACCTATACCGGATCGAGGACGAAAGCGAGCTGATCGAGCTGGGTCTCGACGATTATCTCTACGACGGCGCGCTGCTGATCGAATGGCCCGACCGGCTGGGGACGCAGGGCTGGCCCGGCGCCCTGTCGATCACGATTTCGGGGAGCGGCGACGCGCGCGTCTTGACAGCCGACGTGCCGACGTCTTGGGGGAGCCGATGGCCGCTCCGATGATTCCGCCCCCCCATGCGCCCGCCTTCCTTGCCGCGCATGGCTGGGGCGACGCCCAGATTTTGCCGCTCGCCGGCGATGCGTCGTTCCGGCGCTATTTCCGTGTCGTCGACAAGGATCGGCAGGCGGTGCTGATGGATGCGCCGCCGCCGCATGAGGACCCGCGGCCGTTTATCGCGGTCGCCGAATATCTGTGCGGTGAGGGGCTGACCGCGCCGACGATCTTTGCCCGCGATCTGACGCAGGGGCTGCTGCTGATCGAGGATTTCGGCGACGTGCGGCTGCGCGAGACCGCGGATGCGGCGCTCGATCGCGAGGTCGAGCTGTATAGCGGCGTGACCGATCTGCTCGTCCATCTTCATGCGCGGTCACCAATGCCCGGCCTGCCAGTGCACGGGCTGGAGCAGTGGATCGACGAGGTGATGCTGTTCAGCGACTGGTATTGTCCGGCGCTGGAGATCGATGTCGACCGCGATGCGTTTCGCGGCGCCTGGGAAGCGGTGCTGACCCCGGTGGAGCATGACGGTCTGCCGCGCGTCACGGTGCTGCGCGATTATCATGCCGAAAATATCATGCTGGTGCCGGGCAAGACGGGGGTGGCGCATTATGGTCTGCTCGATTTTCAGGACGCGCTGATCGGACACCCCGCCTATGATCTCGCCTCGGTGCTCGAGGATGCGCGGCGCGATGTCACCCCGGCAGTCGAGACGGCGATGCTGGCGCGCTATCAGGGCGCGACCGGACGCGACGTGGAAACGGCCTATTGGGCGCTCGCGGCGCAGCGCAACACGCGCATCCTGGGGGTGTTCGTGCGATTGTGGAAGCGCGACGGCAAGCCCGGATATCGCCAGTTCCAGCCGCGCATGTGGGGGCTGCTCGAACGCGACCTCGCGCATCCGGGGCTGGCGCCGGTGCGCGCGTGGTTCGACGAAAATATTCCCGCCGACAAGCGCGCGGCGGCGTGGTGACGGACATGCAGATCGACAGCGCGATGGTAATGGCCGCGGGGCTGGGCAAGCGTATGCGCCCGCTGACCGCGACACGGCCCAAGCCGCTGGTGCGCGTCGCGGGCAAGGCACTGATCGACCACAGCCTCGACCGGATCGAGGCGGCGGGGGTCGGCCATGTCGTGGTCAACGTCCATTATCTCGCCGACGCGCTAGAGGCGCATCTGGCGGCGCAGAAGCGCGCGTTCACGATCGGCATTTCGGACGAGCGCGACCTGCTGCTGGAAACCGGCGGCGGGATGGTGAAGGCGCTGCCGCAGCTTCGCGGCGACCCGATCCTGATCGTCAACAGCGACAATATCTGGACCGACGGGCCGGAGGACAGCATCCGCCATCTGGCGCGGCATTGGGATGGGGCGCGAATGGACGCGCTGCTGCTGCTGATCCGCCAGGCGAGCGCGACGGGCCATGGCGGACGCGGCGATTTCCATATGGATCCGTCGGGGCTTCTGTCGCGGCGCAAGCCCGGGCGCATCGCGCCGTTCGTCTATACCGGCATCCAGCTGATCTCGCCGCGCCTGCTCGATGACGCGCCCGCGGGGGCGTTTTCGACCAACATCCTGTGGGACCGCGCGATCGCCGCGGGGCGGCTGTTCGGCCTGTCGCACATGGGGCAATGGTTCGACGTCGGCACCCCCGACCGGATCGCGCCGACCGAAGCCGCGCTGAGTGAGGTTTGAACCTTTTCTCTCGTCATTGCGAGCGCAGCGAAGCAATCCAGAGTTGCGTAAACCGCTCTGGATTGCTTCGCTG
>JAFAGN010000171.1 GCA_023422695.1 Pseudomonadota bacterium | reverse complement strand
CCGCGCGGCGGTCCGCGCGGAGCCTCGAGCTGGTTTAGCCGTTCAGCCGGTCCTTGACCGCCTTTGCTGCGCCGAAGCCAAGTTTTTTTGCAGCCTTGATCTGGATCGTCTCTCCGGTCGAAGGATTGCGGCCCTCGCGCGCCGCGGAGGCCTTCACCTTGAACTTGCCGAAGCCGTTGACCGACACTTCGTCCCCCTTGGCGGCGGCATCGGCGATCGCGGCGAACACGGCGTCGACCGCCTTGCGGCCATCAGCCTTGCTTACGCCGAGCGCCGCGGCGACGCTGTCCGACAATTCTGCATGATTCATCAAAAAATCTCCCTTTCCGGTCCGATAGAAATGACCGGCACGCGGCTATAGAATCGGATGAGGCACTTCACCATCACCCTTTGCGCCGCCCGGACGCAAAGGCGGCGCGCTGCCATGGGTACCAGCGAGACGCGCGATGCTTTCAAGATCGGTCCGGTCGAGCGGCTGGGTGAACCAGAGCCCTCCGCGCGGCCCCTGCGCCCAGCGTACGAGCGCCCGGCGGCGAAGCTCGCCGCCGGGCAGCACGAGATCGAGTTCGCGTCCGGGATCGAGCGCGCTCTCGAAGCGGAACCCCGCACCCTGCTGCGAGATGTCGACAAGGTCGATCGCGCACGCGGCGCCGTCGAGCATCAGGATCGCCTCGGCCGCGACGGGCAGGCGCAAGGCACGATAGCCTTCGGTGCGCTGCTCATCGGCGAGGGTACGAAGAATTGCTGCCGCATCGACGCGGCGGAAAAAGGCGACGCCGCAGCGCCCCGGATCGCTCCAGACAATCTTGCCGGTCAGCGTCACGCTTTCGGACAGCGCGATCTCGATCGGCTCGCCGACTGTCACGGCAATGTCGGCGGCGAGCATCAGCCCGTCGTCCGAGATGTTGCGGACGCGCCAGAGCCCGCTGTCGCCGCCGCGGGTTACCCGTGCGACGCGGCACACCGCGCGGAAGCGATCCGATCCTCGGCGGTCGGGTACGACCCGGCCGACCGTCGCAAAAGGCTCGTCATTGTCATTATGGGGATATCCGGTCCCGTCCATCTTGCCCTCCTGCTCCCGAACGCGGGCCGGTTTGGGCGGACCGCGCGATTGGGGCGCCGGAACGGTCCGGCGCCGATGCGGTCCTTTGCTTCCGGGCGATACTCCGCGCAGCCGACGCTGCCCCACGGGCGCAAGCATGCCCTATGGATAGGACGCACCAATGGGCATTTTCTGTAACAAAATGAGCAGCAAGTCGTTCAAGAGGGCCGCTCGCGCCATCACGCCGCCGGAGGATTACACGATCGGCGGCCGGCCGCGTCTTAGCATGCGGACGCCGTGAGTTTGAATAGGGCCCTGACCCTGTCTTGAATTTGGCGCCGCATGAAGGATCGGAAGCGGCTGCAGCATGAGTGATGAAATCTGGGTAGGTCTCGATGTCGGCCTGACCACCACCGCAGCCTGCATCGTCGATGCGGTCGGTTCGCCGATCCGAGAGGAGTCTTTGCCGACGAGCGCAGCGGGTATCGATACGCTTCTCGACGCTGTCGGGCGCGAGCGGGTACGCGCGATCGGACTCGAGGCGGGATCGACGAGCATCTATCTCGCGCGGCGTCTCGTTCGGCTCGGCTATGACGTTGCGGTGTTCGAATGCCGCCAGGTCGCCACTTATCTCGGTCTGCGGCAGAACAAGACCGACCGCAACGACGCGCGTTGCATCGCCGAGGTCGCGCGGACCGGCCGCGGTTTTGTGTCGGAGGTCCGACTGAAGACGATGGAGGCGCAGCGCATCCGGTCGATGCTGACGATGCGCGACCAGTTCGTGCGGATGCGCGTCGCGGGCGAAGCCTCGGTCGGATCGCTGCTGCAGCTTTACGGCGGCAAGATGAAATCGAGCAACTCGGCGATCGGGTTGCGGCGGCAGGTCGGCGCAGAGCTCACGCGCCTGCGTGATGAGGAAGGTATCGATCTTGGCGCGGATGTCGAGGCGATGGTCGAGATGTGCGAGCGGATGCGCGTTCATGTCCAGGGGCTCGACCGGGCGATTACGGCGATGGCGAAGGAGCATCCGGTGTGCCGCCGATTCTTGCAGATCCCGGGGGTCGGTGCGCTCACGGCACTGTCTTTCTATAGCGCAGTCGATGATCCGTTTCGTTTCAAACGCAGCGACGATGTCGGCGCCTATCTCGGGCTGGTTCCGCGCGTCCGCCAGTCTGGCGGCAGCCGCTCCTATTCGCGGATCAGCAAGATGGGCAACACGCTGACGCGCTACCATCTGGTCGCCGCGGCGGGCGTCCATCTGCGCGCGACCTCGGCCGACACGGCGCTCAAGCTCTGGGGTACGAAGGTCCGCGAACGACGCGGCTGGGGGAAAGCGCGTGCCGCGGTCGCACGCAAGCTTGCTGTGCTCATGCTGACGATGTGGAAGCAGGGGAGCGATTTCGATCCCGATTTCCCCAGCGCTGCCGCCGGGAGCGCCGAACCGCCAGCGCTTCTCGCCTCCTGAAATCCTCCCTCGCGGAGGCGGCGGGTCCGGATACCGGATAGGAATTTAGGGCCTCGACCCTGATATAAAGTTCGGCCGGACCCGTCGAACCGGCGAACGGTCTGTCTTTCAGGCGCGGGTCTCGATCCTCGCGAGCGTTGCGGCGTCGCGGTTCCCGCCAAACCAGCGATCGATCGCGGCTGCAAACAGCGGTCGACCGCTGGCGGCTTCGAAGAGGGTGAGCGAAGAACAGAGTTTCTGCGCATCGACCGCGCCGAAGACCTCGACAGGATCGCTGCTGTTGAGGTCCTGCAGTGCTGAAACACATTCGGCATAGCGCGGGCCGAGCAACGGATGCGCGAGATAGGCCTTTGCTTCCTCCATGTCGGCGATCGCGTAGAGCTGTGCCATCGCACTTCGCCCGAGCCCGGCGATCTGCGGGAAGATGAACCACATCCAGTGCGATCTCTTGGCGCCGCGGACGATTTCCGCGAGCGCTCGCGGGTAGGTCTGCTCTTGCGCCGCAACGAAGCGGTCGAGCCCGGCGCGGCTCATAGGGCGAGCGCGCCTTGCGCGGGCGGCTTTCCGAACACCTGTTTAGGCTCAAGGCTTCCGGTGGGCAGCGATGTGAGAATGTCTTCGGCGGGGATCCGCGGATCGAGCCAGGCTGACCATCGGTCGCGCGGCAGCGGGATGATCTGGCGATGATGATAGGGCGCGATGTCGGGGCCGGCGTCCATCGTGAGGAGGCTGAAAGCTTCGCCGACATGGCTGTCGCGCCAAATCCCCGCCATGCAGAACCAGCCATGGTCCTTCAGCGTGAAGAGCCATTTGTCGAGGCGCTTCTGCGCTTTGTCTGCGGGATCGGTGAATTCGTAGAAGCCGTCGCACAATATGAGGCAGCGCTGCGCACCGAGATCGCGGCGTTCCGAGCGCACATTGTAGACCGGCTTGCCGCCCTGCCCCGGCCAGCTCCAGCGCCGGTTGACGAGCGAGCCGATAGCATCGCCGTCGCTGCTCTTCACGATGGGCGCCATGTCGGTGATGCGAATATCCTCGCGCGCGGGAACATTCGGCGCGCCTTCTGGCATGTCGATCTTGATCTGAAGATTCTCGAAGTCTTCGGCGATCGACGCGATATCGACCTCGAGCCGGTAGTCATTGCACATATGCCGCTCTTCCCTGGCCCTTGCGACTCGATGTCGTTCCTATTATGTTCCAATCATGGGCAGCGCGCCAACCCCTTTCGATCCCCTCGTTCCGGACGGCACGCGCCGTGCGCTCATAAGACGCAATCCCGAGGATGAAAGCGAGATCGAAATGGTCGAGGCGGTCTGGGGGAGCGATCCGCGTTTCGCGGACGGCGTCAACTATCGCTTCGTCCGGTCCGAAGGCCGCGCCTTTCCGGCGCGACGCTGCCTGATCCCGGCGTCGGAGTTCCGTATGGGAACGGGCGATCATCGCTACCGCGTCACGCTCGACAGCGGCAATTTCTTCTATCTTGCCGCTATCTGGGATCCGCCGCTTGCCGACTGGCCGCTCTCCTACCGCATCCTCACCATGCCGGCGGGCGCCGATGTCATTCCTTATCAATCGCGTCACGGCGTCATCGTCGAACGGCGCGATGTGATGCATTGGCTCGATGCCACGCGGCCGAACGAGAGCTTGTTCGAGGAACCGCCCCGCCATCGCCTGTTCGTCGAGGCGCTGCGCGCGCAGGCCGAACTCCCGTTTTGACCAGCCGCGCCGCCGCGCGCCCGCCCGGTGCCGCAGCCCAGCCCGATCTGTTCGGCCCAGCTCTTCCTCCCGGTCTTGGCTATCGGGACGATATGGTCACACCCGAAGAAGAAGTGGCCCTCATCGCGCGCATCGAGACCGCCGGTCTGACGCCGTTCCAGTTCCAGCAATGGGAAGGCAAAAGGCTGACGCGCTCGTTCGGCTGGACCTATGATTTCCAGACGGGCCGCTTCGCGCCGGGCGACCCGATACCCGCCTGGCTCGATCCGCTGCGCGCGCGGGCGGCCGCTTTTGCGGGCATCGATCCGGACCAGCTCGAACAGGCTTTGCTCATCGATTATTGCGTCGGCGCGGGGATCGGTTGGCACAAGGATCGACCCGTATTCGAGCATGTGATCGGGCTTTCGCTCGGCGCGTCGGCCGCGATGCGGTTCCGTCGCAGAACGGGAACGACGTTCGAGCGCGCCACGGCGGACCTGCTGCCACGCTCAATCTATCATTTGCAGGGCGAGATTCGCGAGACGTGGGAGCACAGCATCGCGGCGATCGATGCCCGGCGCTGGTCGATCACCTTTCGCAGCCTGCGTTGAGCGCACCTCGCTTTAGACCATCGTACCGAAGGCAGTGGCCCGCCAATAGAAGCACGATACCCTTTAAGTTTGGCGGCGACCTGCCACCATTGAGCCATGCAAAGGCCGAGCGACCACTGAAGCTGGGGCTGTGGGTGCCAAATCTGCGAAGAGGGGCTTTGAAACCATCATATTTTGTGATTGCCGGGTGATTGCTGCAGGTAAAGAAGTTTCAAATTTATATCCTAATATCAATTGTTTAATGCCGGAAAATATGAGGTCTGGTATTTCCGCTACCGCCGCCGCTGATCCGGATTTCCGGCGCACAAACAAATGGGGCGGCCTCGTTACGAGTGCCGCCCCAGTTTAGTGGAACCGTCGGGGAGAGGGAGAGGACGGTCCGGAGATTGGTGTCAGTATGTCTTAGCGCGAAGCCATGCGGCTTTCGGTTTCGACTTCGGCGACGCCGGCGATCTTGAGCGCGGCGCGGAACTGCTTGGCGGCGGCGCGTTCGTTACCCGCTTCGCACAGCTTCTTGCCGGTCGAAACGAAACGCTTGGCGCTCGCCTGCTTGCCGCCTTCGACGCCGGTCGCAGCGACATGGGCCTGTTCGGCCAAGCCAGCGCAGCGATAGTCGCCGCCCGACTGGGCGTAAGCGGGGGTTGCGGTTGCCATCAGGCCGGTGAAGGCCAGCGCCGACGCGGCGACGATGGCGAAAGCGGCAGGAAAGCGGCGGAAAGAGGAGATCTGATAGGCCATGGGAGAGAGTCCTTTCGTTTTGTTGTGCAACCTTTTTAGGCGCGGTTGCGCACATAGATAATCCTCTATAATCTGCAAGTGCTTTGAAGCAGGATTTAACAATCCCCCATGGGGCGCTCGACGGGATCGAAGCCTTTCTGCGCGTGGCGGAAAGGCGCAGCTTTTCGGCCGCCGCGTCCGACCTGGGGGTATCACCTTCGGCGATCAGCCAGACGATCAAGGCGTTGGAAGCGCGCGTCGGCGCGCCCTTGTTCATGCGCACGACGCGCAGCGTCGGGCTGACGCAGGCGGGCGAGATGTTCTTCGAACGCGCGGCCCCCGCCTATTCGGGGCTGGCCGAAGCCTATGAAGCGGCGCGCAATCTGGGCAACCGGCCTGCGGGGCGCCTGCGGATCAACATGATGCGCGGTGCGGTCCAACCGCTTTTCGAACCGATTATTGCGGGGTTCTGCGACACCTATCCCGAAATCGAGCTGGAGATTTTCTCCGAAGATGCGCTTGCCGATCTAAGCGCGGGCGGCTTCGACGCCGGGGTCCGGATGGGTGAGGCGCTGGAAGCGGACATGATCGCGGTGCGGCTGACCGGGCCGTTTCGCTTCGTGGTCGCCGCGGCTCCCGCCTATCTGGAGAAGCATGGCCGACCGCAAAGCCCGGAGGAGCTGCGAAACCATCGCTGCGTCCGGCTGCGCCTGGCCAGCGGCGCGATGCTGCCCTGGACGTTCGAGCGCGGCAATCGGGAATTCGACGTCGCGGTGACCGGCCCGGTGATCGTCAACGACATTTCGGCGATGATGGTCGCGATTCGGGCCGGGGTCGCCATGGGCATGATCGCCGAGCCGGTGGCCGAAGCGATGGTCGCGGCGGGCGAGATCGAATTGGTGCTGGCCGACTATGCGCCATCGACGTCGGGCCTGTTCCTTTACTACGCCAGCCGCAAACAGGTGATGCCGAAGCTGCGCGCCTTCATCGATTATGTGCGCGACAATCTGCCCGACGATCTGAGCGGGTAGTTCGCCGCACGCGGCGCTCGACTGGGCGCGGAAACAAATCCCTTCATCGGCAGCAGAAAAATTGGACTCGCATCGGGCGCCAAATCGCGGCAGCAGGTTCTCAACTAAAAAAGTTGGGATGATCCTATGATCGATTTTGCGGCCATCGACATCAGCGCGCTTTTGCCCTTCATCCTGATCGGCTTTGCCGCGCAGCTGGTCGATGGAGCGCTGGGCATGGCGTTCGGGGTGATCTGCAACACCCTGCTCGTCGCGGTGCTCGGCGTGCCGCCTGCGACCGCGTCGGCGCGCATCCATGTGGTCGAGATTTTCACCACCGGCGCATCGGGACTGAGCCATTTGTTCCACCGCAATATCGACTGGCCGTTGTTTTGGCGGCTGCTTGTCCCCGGGGTGATCGGCGGCGTGCTCGGTGCCTATGTGCTGACCTCGCTTCACGCCGATGTAGTCAAACCGTTCGTGCTCGGTTATCTCGTGCTGATCGGCGTGTGGCTCCTCGTGCGCGGCCTGCTGTATCCGCCCAAGATTTCGAAGCCAAAGGTCGTCGCGCCGCTCGCCGTCGTCGGCGGCTTCCTCGATGCAGCGGGCGGCGGCGGCTGGGGGCCGGTGGTGACATCGAACCTGCTGGTGCAGGGCGGCGAGCCGCGCAAGATCGTCGGCACCGTCAACAGCGTCGAATTTTTTCTCGCGCTGTCGGTGTCCGCAGCCTTTATCTGGCATCTGGGCTTCGAGGAAATCCTGGGACCGACGCTCGGCCTGATCATCGGCGGCGTCGCCGCGGCACCGCTGGGCGCCTATATGGCCAAGCGTTTTTCGCCGAAGGTGATGCTGGTGATGGTCGGGGTGGTGCTGACCGCGACGAGCGCATTTGGGCTGTATCGGGCGTTGGTATAGGATTGGTACCTACAAGTTCGTCATTGCGAGCGAAGCGAAGCAATCCAGGGCGGTTTACGCCACTCTGGATTGCCGCGTCGCCTTCGGCTCCTCGCAATGACGGTACAAATCAATTCGCAGGCTTTGTCTCGTCGATCTTTTCCACCCACTCCGGATAAAAGCTCGGCTCGCGCGCCGACCAGCCGGGGGCGGTGGCGGCGGCTTCGCTGATCGACTGGAGCAGCAGGCGCCGTTTGTCGGGATGCAGGTGCGGTAGCGAGGCGGCGGCGCAGAAGGCGCCGGGCAGCCACGGCCGTGCGTGCGCGCCGAGCAGGCGTTCGTAGAGGAAACGGTAGGAGGCAAAGCCCGGCAGGCGATCCTGCCCCAGATCGAACGCCGACACCGCCACCAGCGGCGCCATGAAGCCTTCGAGCGCGTCGAGGCCGCTGTCGTCGGGAATATGCGCGCGGATGTCGGTGATCCGCTGATAGACGCGGGCCTGAACGCGGATCGCGGTTTCCTCGACCATGTCGCGCGACCAGCGGGCGATCGCATCTTCGCGTTCCAGCCCGATGTCGAGCGAGCGGCGGATATACCGCTGCGTCGCTGCCGGAAAGGCCGCAAATTCCTTGATTTCCGCAATCGACAGATCACCGGCTGCCGGTCCCGAACGCGTCGCCATGGTCGTGCTCCTGCACGGCGCCCGGGGAGCCATCCCCCCGGAGGCCTGCAACTCTGCAATCTGCCACTAAAATGGTTAGCGGCGGGTTAACCATGATGTCGGCGATCGTTCAGCCGGTCGAGGGGCGTTGCGCGGCGGCGCCAGCGGGCCTAATCAGCGTGCCTCGAAACCATAAGACACCTGCAGGTCCATCATGTCGCACACACCGCAGCCGGTCATTTCCGCAACCGGCCTTTTCACCCCCGCCGAACAGATCGCCAACGAAGAACTTGTCGCGAGTTTTAACGCGTATGTTGCGTTGCACAATAGGGAAAATGCGGCGGCGATCGCCGCGGGCGAAGTCGCCGAACTGACTGAATCGAGTGTCGAATTTATCGAAAAGGCGAGCGGCATCGGGTCGCGGTTCGTGGTCGACAAGGCGGGCATATTGGACCCCGAACATATGGCGCCGCGGCTGCCCGAACGCAGCAATGACGAACTGTCGATCCTCGCCGAAATCGGCGTTGCGGCGGCGAAGGATGCGCTGGCGCGCGCCGGGCGCGACGCCGTCGACGTCGATGCCGTCCTGTGCGCCGCGTCGAACATGCAGCGCGCCTATCCGGCGATGGCGGTCGAGATTCAGGACGCGCTGGGCATCGACGGGTTCGGGTTCGACATGAATGTCGCCTGCTCGTCGGCGACCTTTGGCATCCAGACCGCCGCCGATTACATCCGCGCGGGCCATGCCCGGAGCGTGCTGGTGGTGAATCCCGAGATTTGTTCGGGGCATTTGAACTGGCGCGACCGCGACAGCCATTTCATCTTTGGCGATGTCGCCACCGCGATTCTGGTCGAGGACAAGGCGATCGCGCCCGCGGGGCATTGGGACATTCTTGGCACCAAGCTCAAGACCGTGTTCTCGAACAATATCCGCAACAATTTCGGGTTCCTCAATCGCGCGCATGGCGGGATCGACCAAGACGGGCCGAAGACGGACAAATTGTTCGTTCAGGAAGGCCGCAAGGTGTTCAAGGAAGTCGTGCCGATGGTCGCCAACATGATCGTCGAGCAGATGGCGGTGCTGGGGCTGGAGGGCGCCGACATGCGACGGCTTTGGCTGCATCAGGCGAACACCAATATGAACCGGCTGATCGCTCAGCGGGTGCTGGGACATGAAGCGAGCGACGACGAAAGCCCGACGGTGCTCGACACCTATGGCAATACGTCGAGCGCCGGGTCGATCATCGCCTTTCACCTGAACCATGAAGATATGGTGGCGGGCGACACTGGGCTGATCTGTTCGTTCGGTGCGGGGTATAGCGCGGGGACGGTGTTTGTTCGGAAGACCTAAGGTCGTCGCTTTTCAGTCGTCATTGCGAGCGTAGCGAAGCAATCCAGAGTGTGCGTAAACCGCTCTGGATTGCTTCGCTT